>NZ_JBFAKS010000010.1:0-207097 GCF_040655855.1 Kribbella sp. NPDC050281
AAAGACCATCCAATGCCCGTGAACGGGGATAATGCATCTTTCGGCATTGACTTTCGGCACGCTGTTGAGTTCTCAAAAATCGGGCGCACACCGCGTCCGGGCTTCTCAGCCAGGACCCCGGGGCAACCTGCGCTACCTTACCGGATCAGAACCACCGGGTCAAGACCCAATTTTTCTGACCTTCCACCCGCATCCAAGCTACCGCCCCGGGTCAGACGACACGGTTCGGCTCAGCTAGCCTTGGGGGGTTCGGAGCGACCGGCCGCTTTCGCGTCCCGCGCCTCGCTCCAACAAGAAGAACATTACGTGGCTCGCAGGTAGCCGGTCAAATCGGTTACCGGTGGGCTGAATCACACGGCTGTAATTTGCTCTCGGCAACCCAGATGTGGGAGTGGAGCCGGCCGCCTCAACCCTGCGCCGCCGACGCCAGAACCCCTGCAAACGAACGCTTCCCGCGCCGCAGCACCAGCACGCCACCCGGCAGCAGATCATCCGTCCCCGGCACGTACTCGGCGTCCTTCACCTTCTCGTTGTTCAGGTAGCCACCACCTTCGGCGACTGTCCGTCGGGCCGCGGACTTGCTGGCGACCAGGCCGGACTTCACGAGCAGATCGGCGTACGTCGGCATCGGTTCGCCGGCGCCGAGTTCGACGTGGGGTGCTTCGCGGAGTGCGGCGACCAGTGTGGAGCCGTCCAGAGACGCGAGCTCGCCCTGGCCGAAGAGCGCCTTGGACGCCTCCTGCACTCGCCTGGTCTCGTCCTCCCCGTGCACAAGCGTGGTGACGTCCTCTGCGAGTAGCCGTTGGGCCTCACGCGCCTGTGGGCGTTCCTCTGTCGCCTGCTCGAGCGCTGCGATCTCCTCCGCCGTACGGAACGTGTAGAAGCGCACCAGCTGCATCACATCGCGATCGTCGGCGTTGAACCAGAACTGGTAGAACGCGTACGGCGAGGTGAGCTCCCGGTCCAGCCACACACTGCCGGACTCCGTCTTCCCGAACTTCGTCCCGTCGGCCTTCGTCACCAGTGGCGTGGCCAGTGCGTGCGCCTTGCCCGACTCGGTACGGCGGATCAGCTCCACACCAGCGGTGAGGTTCCCCCACTGGTCGCTCCCCCCGGTCTGCAACGTGCAGCCGTAGCGCCTGAAGAGCTCCAGGTAGTCCAGCGACTGCAGCAGCACGTAGCTGAACTCGGTGTAGCTGATCCCCTGCTCCAGCCGGGCCTTCACCACCTCACGGCCGAGCATCCGGTTCACCGGGAAGTGCTTGCCGATGTCGCGGAGGAAGTCGAGGGTGTTGAGGTCCTTGGTCCAGTCGTAGTTGTTGACGATCCGGGCCGGGTTCGGCAGCGCGGTGTCGAAGTCGACGAACTTCTCCACCTGGACGCGGACCTTCTCGACCCACTGGTGGACGACGTCCTTCGGGTTCAGTACCCGCTCGGAGCTCTCCTTCGGGTCCCCGATCAGGCCGGTGGCGCCACCGACGAGGCCGATCGGGTTGTGGCCGGCGAGTTGGAGGCGGCGCAGCGTCAGGAGCTGCAGCAGGTTGCCCATGTGCAGGCTGGGTGCCGTCGGGTCGAAGCCGACATAGGAGGTGATCGGTCCGCTCGCCATGGCCGCCCGCAGGACGTCGGGATCGGTGGAGTGCGCGATCAGGCCGCGAGTCTCCAGGTCGTCCAGCACCTGGGTACGGCGTTCGGTCCCGCTGTCGGTCACTTGTCTCTCCTCGAGTACGACGGTCAGCTACAAGTGTCCTGTACGACGGGGTACCGGGGTCAGGTGGGTTCCGGGCGGGTCAGGACGCTGCGGAGTTGCGGACGGAGCGCATGCCCGTCGGGGCCATGGACTGTGGCGGCTGTCGGGCGTTGTGGGTCGTGGGCACCCGGGTCCGGGTTGGGGACGGGCAGACCGTGCGACAGCACCTGCTCAGCAGGCGTGAGCTGACGGATGCCGATCGCCCGGACGTGATCCGGGTGCGTCTGCGCGAAGTCGCCGTACAGCTGAGGGTCGTGCTGGCCGTCGTCGCCGACAAGGACCCAGCGGACGTTCGGGAACTCCTTGGCCAGCCGGCGCAGGGCGGTCCGCTTGTGCTCCTGCCCGCTGCGGAACCATCCGGTGTTGGTCGGCCCCCAGTCCGTCAGCAGCAGCGGGCCCACTGGGTACCCGTGCCGGGCCAGGAAGCGGGTCAGCGTCGGCGCCGTGTTCCAGGCGCCGGTGGACAGGTAGAAGATCGGCGCACCCGGGTGGTCCGCGAGCAGCTCGTCGTACAGCTGGGCCATGCCCGGTACGACGCGCCGCGCCTGCTCGTCCCGGACGAACGTGTTCCAGGCCGCGATCATCGGACGCGGCAGCATGGTCAGCATCACCGTGTCGTCGATGTCGCTGACCACTCCGAAGGTGGCGTCCGGGTCGGGCACGAACACCCGCGCCCGCGCCTGCCGGTCGCCGTGCACGCCGAGGTCGATCTCGTGCCACCCCGGCGGCAGCACCACCGGCACGGTCAGGTCGACGAATCCGCCCCGGTCCGTGACGGCGTCGAACGTCTGCCCGCCCACGGTGACGGTCACCGCCACCTTGGTCGCCGGCGCGGTGACGAAGACGCGCCAGCCGCGCATCACCTGGTCCTCGTCGTACCGCGGCTGGTTGCGGGGATCGCGACCGAAGACGACCCGGGCCAGCACCCGGACGAACTCCGAGGTGCCGTAGCCGACGTGCGGAATGATCCGCTCCCGCCAACCGCGCCGCCGCAGCACCGCTTGCACCCCGATGTTGAACCAGTCCTCGAGACGGGACGCGTAGTGCGGACGGGCCATACTCCGAACCTACCCGGACCAAGGTCCCCTACGCCTGCTCCCCCGGCCGCGCCGGACGACCTTTACCAAACTGCTCGGGAAGCCCTTTGTGAACTGTCGGAACCGCCTCCTAGGGTCGTCGCATGACACAGACCTCTGCCGCTCTCGGGATGTGCTTCCCACGCACGTTTCCCGCCGCCCTGGTGACCGACGTGGCCCGCCGCCTGGACACCGGCGGCGCGGACGAACTGTGGATCATCGAGGACTGCTTCTACACGGCCGGACCGTCTCTCGTCTCGGCCGCGCTGACGTCGACCGAGCGCCTCACGGTCGGCCTCGGCATCGTGCCGGCGGTGGCGCGTACGGCGGCTGTCACCGCGATGGAGTTCGCCACGCTGGAGGCGCTCGGCCCGGGCCGCTTCCTGCCTGGCATCGGCCATGGCGTGCAGGAGTGGATGGGGCAGATGGGCGTCCGCCCGAAGTCGCCGCTCACCACGCTCGAAGAGGTGACGACCGCGGTCACCAGGCTCCTCGCCGGTGAGAACGTGAGCTTCCAGGGCAAGGCCGTGTACCTCGACGACGTGAAGCTGGACGCGCCTCCGGTCGAGCCGCCGCCGATCCTGCTCGGCGTGATGGGACCGAAGTCGATGGCATTGGCCGGCCGCGTCGGTGGCGGCATCGTCCTCGCCGAGCCGGCCACTCCGCCGTACGTGCGGCAGTCGGTCGAGTACGCCGGATCGCCGAAGGGCTTCGTGGTCGCGGTGTTCAGTGCCATGTGCATCCGCAGCGACCGCAAGGCGGCTTACGAGTGGACGGCGCCGTGGCTGGGGTGGCGGATCAACGACAACCACCCCGGGGTGACCGCGCTGCCGTTCTTCGCGGACATGAAGAAGCTGTACGACGAGTCAGGCGCCGAAGGTCTCGTGGGGATGCCGACCGACTGGTGGACCGAGATCGGCGCGATCGGGACGTTGGACGACGCGGCCGCGCACATCCAGGCGCTCGAGGCGGCTGGGGTGCACCACATCGGCCTGTTCCCGGACCCCGAGGTCGAGCACGGACTCCCCCAACTCGACCACGTGCTGGAGCTGGCGAGTCGCTAAGCCCGACGCTTCGGCACGTGCGGCCGGTACGGCGAGACCGTCGGGTCACCGGGGATCCAGAATCGCCAGTTGCGGTCGGCGGCTTCCCGGAGACCGACCCTCGGACCGGTCGACGGCTCGCCGTCGAAACCGGGACCGGGCAGCAGCTGCACGCTCGAGCCCTTGGCCAGCAGGTCGACGCCGTTGTGGTCCCGGCCGATGCCGAGGGCAACGCACAACCGCGCGGGCCCGCGCGCCAGGTCGCGGTCCGGGTTCACCTTCGGACGCTTCACGACCGGCCCCTGCCGCACGCCGGATTGGTTGAACTTCACCTGGTGGGTTTCCAGTGGCCCGCGACGTACGCGGGCCAGCTCGATGCCCTCGACGATCTCGCCGGCCCGCAGCAGGACGGCCGACGGCTGACCGTCCGGGCCGACGCTGACATTCATGCAGAAGTGCATGCCGTAGGTGAAGTAGACGTACAGGAAGCCCGGCGGGCCGAACATCACCGCGTTGCGCGCGGTCTGACCCCGGTACGCGTGCGAGCCGGGGTCGTTCGGGCCGTCATACGCCTCGACCTCGGTGAGGCGGACTGCCACGGTGCCTTCGTCGGAGGTACTGCGCAGGACCATGCCGAGGAGCTTCGGGGCCACTTCGAGGACGGGATCCGCGAGCAGCGAGCGGCGTACGGGCATGCGCAGCACCCTAAGCGAACGGGCCGACAGAACTGCCTTCACCCGAGGCGGGTGCTGTGAGCCGTGACCCGGGCTCGAAGCTCCGCGAGTTGTTCGACGACGCGTTCCTGCGCCGTGCCTCCGCGGGTGTTGCGGGAGGCCAGCGAGCCCTCGACAGTCAGCACCGAGCGGACCTCCGGCGTGAGGTACGGCGAGATCGCCGCAAGGTCCTCGTCGGTCAGGTCCCACAGCTCGATCCCGCGCTTCTCGCACTCCTGCACGCACGCGCCGGCCAGCTCGTGAGCGACCCGGAACGGGATCTTCTGCCGGACCAGCCACTCCGCGATGTCGGTCGCGAGCGAGAAGCCCTGTGGCGCCAGCTCCTCCAGTCGCTCGGCGTTGAAGCGCAGCGTCCGGATCATCCCGGTGAACGCCGGCAGCAGCACCTCCAGCGTGTCGATGGAGTCGAAGACCGGCTCCTTGTCCTCCTGCAGATCGCGGTTGTAGGCGAGCGGCTGCGCCTTCAGCGTCGCGAGCAGGCCGCTCAGGTTGCCGATCAGGCGGCCCGCCTTGCCCCGCGCGAGTTCGGCGATGTCCGGGTTCTTCTTCTGCGGCATGATGCTCGACCCGGTCGAGAACGCGTCGTCCAGCTCGACGAAACCGAACTCCTTCGTCGCCCAGATGATCACCTCCTCGGCCTGCCGGGACAGGTCGACGCCGATCTGCGCGGTGACGAACGCGAACTCGGCCACGAAGTCGCGTGACGCGGTCCCGTCGATCGAGTTGGCCGACGAGTCGGTGAAGCCGAGCTCGACAGCGACGAACTGCGGGTCGAGGTCCAGCGAGCTACCCGCCAGCGCACCCGATCCGTACGGCGAGTCGGCCGCGACGCGAGCGTCCCAGTCGGCGATCCGGTCGAGGTCACGGATGAGCGGCCAGGCGTGCGCGAGCAGGTGATGCGAGAGCAGGACCGGCTGCGCGTGCTGCAGGTGGGTCCGGCCCGGCATGGCGACGCCGAGGTGCTTGTCCGCCTGCTCTGCGAGCGTGTTCACCTGCTCCAGCAGCAGCCGGCTGATGACGCGGCCGTGCTCGCGCAGGTAGCTCTTGAACAGCGTGGCGACCTGGTCGTTCCGCGATCGGCCGGCGCGCAGCCGCCCGCCCAACTCTGCTCCCAGCCGATCGAGCAGGCCGCGCTCGAGCGCCGTGTGCACGTCCTCGTCGTCCTCAGCCGGCAGGAACTTCCCGGTCAGCACGTCGTCGAGCAGCCCGTCCAGGCCGGCCAGCATCGCCGACAGATCCTCGTCGGTCAGCAGCCCGGCCCGGTGCAGCACCTTGGCGTGCGCCTTCGACCCGGCGATGTCGTACGGCGCGAGTCGCCAGTCGAACTGCGTCGACTTGCTCAACGCTGCCAGCGCATCCGCCGGCCCTCCCGCGAACCGTGCACCCCACAGGGCCACACCTTCTCCGGTACTCAACTCACAGTTCCTTACTTGGGTTCGCGGGCTGCCAGGGACAGGAAGCGGGTGGCGAGGGCGGGGCCGCCGGTGGGGTTGCGGGACACGACCATCACGGTGTCGTCACCGGCGATGGTGCCGAGTACGTCGTCGAGGCCGACGTGGTCGATGGCCGACGCGAAGTACTGGGCCGCGCCCGGCGGCGTGCGGAGGATTACCAGGTTCGCGCTGCCTTCGGCCGACACCAGGACTTCGGACGCGACTCTGGCCAGGCGCGATTCGAAAGCGGCGGCTTCACCGGCTCGCGGCGTACGGTCGCCGCCTTCGCCTGGTACGGCGTACACGAGTTGTCCGGACGAGTCGCGGACCTTGACCGCACCGATCTCGACCAGGTCGCGGGACAGCGTGGCCTGGCCGACGACGAGTCCGGACGCGGCGAGCAGGTCGGCGAGCTCGGTCTGCGATCGCACCGGCTGCCGGCCGAGCAGGTCGACGATGCGCTGCTGGCGCGCCGCCTTCGTAGTCGGTACGGCGATGCTCATGCGCCGAAACTCCTCGCGAGCAGCCAGGACAGCAGCGCCTTCTGGGCGTGCAGCCGATTCTCGGCCTCGTCCCAGACGACCGACTGTGGTCCGTCGATCACGGCCGCCTCGATCTCCTTGCCCCGGTACGCCGGCAAGCAGTGCAGCACGATCGCATCGGCGGCAGCCTTCGACATGAGCTGCTCGGTCACGGCGTACGGGACGAACGGCGCCTCCCGCGCGCCCGCCTCCGCCTCCTGCCCCATCGAGACCCAGGTGTCGGTGGCAACCACATCGGCACCATCGACGGCCGCGTACGGATCCGCGGTCCAGGCGACCGAGCCACCAGTCTCGGCGGCGATCTCCGCGGCGCGGGCCAGGATGGCCGGGTCCGGCTGGTAGTCCGCCGGTGAACCCACCACCACGTGCATCCCGGCCGTCGCGCCACCCAGCAGGTACGAGTGCGACATGTTGTTCGCGCCGTCACCGAGGTACACGAGCTTCAGCCCGGCCGTCGTGCCCTTGTGCTGCCGCACGGTGAGCAGGTCGGCGAGGATCTGGCACGGGTGGAACTCGTCGGTGAGTGCGTTGAGCACCGGCACCCGGGACGCCGACGCCATCTCCTCGATCCGGCTCTGCCCGGACGTCCGCCAGACGATCGCCGCGACCTGCCGGTCCAGCACCTTCGCGGTGTCGGCGATCGGCTCGCCGCGCCCCATCTGCGAGGTCTGCGCGTCGATGATCAGCGGTACGCCGCCCAGTTCGGGGATCCCGACCGCGAACGAGATCCGGGTCCGGGTCGAGGTCTTGTCGAAGATCACCGCGACCGTCTTCGGCCCGGCCAGCGGCTGGTGCCCGTAGCGGTCCTGGGACAGCTGCTGCCCGAGCGTCAGGACCTCGTCCTGCTCGACCGGGCTCAGGTCGTCGTCGCGGAGAAAATGCCGGACAGTCATGCCGCCTCCACGTGGTCGAGCAGCCCGGGCAGGGCCGCAACGAAACTGTCGGCATCAGCCTTGCTCAGGATGTACGGCGGCGCCAGCCGCAACGCGTTCGGAATCGGGTTGTTGATCACGAACCCGGCCTCCAGTGCCAGCGCGGCCACCTGATCCGACACGGGCCGGGTCAGCTCGATCGCCAGCAGCATCCCGCGGCCGCGGACGTCGGCGATCAGCGGGTGGTCGAGCGCAATGATGGACGAGGCAAGGTGGTTGCCGACAGCATTCACCTGCGCCAGCAGCCCGTCCCGCTCGATCACGGTCAGCACCGCCAGGCCGGCGATCGCGGCGACCGGGTTGCCGCCGAACGTCGTCCCGTGGTTGCCCGGCTGCAGCAGCTCCGCCGCGGCACCCAGCCCGATGCAGGCACCGATCGGGATCCCCGCGCCGAGGCCCTTGGCCACCGTCACGAGGTCCGGCGTGATCCCCTCGGTCTCGTACGCGAACCAGGTCCCGGTCCGGCCGATCCCGGTCTGGATCTCGTCGATCCACAGCAGCGCGCGGTGCTCGGAGGTGATCCGCCGCGCCGCCCGCAGGTACCCCGGCGGCGGTACGACGACGCCGTTCTCGCCCTGGATCGGCTCCAGGATGACAGCCGCCGTCTCGTCGTCGACCGCTGCCGCCAACGCGTCGGCATCGCCGTACGGGACGAACTCCACGTCTCCGGGCAGCGGCGCGAACGCCTCGCGGTACGCCGGTTTCCACGTCACCGCGAGCGCGCCCATCGACCGTCCGTGGAACGCGCCGACGGTGGACACGATCTTGGTCCGGCCGGTCCGCCGGGTGATCTTGAACGCCGCCTCGTTCGCCTCGGTGCCCGAGTTGGTGAAGAACACCTTGCCCGGAGCATCGAACAGACCGAGCAACTTCTCGGCCAGCGCGATCTGCGGCGCGGAGGCGAAGAAGTTCGAGACATGGCCGAGGGTCGCGAGCTGCGAGGTCACCGCGGACACCACGAACGGGTGCGCGTGGCCGAGGCAGTTCACCGCGAGCCCACCGAGCAGGTCGAGGTACTTGTTGCCGTCGGCGTCCCACAGATAGGCGCCTTCGCCCCGCACCAGCACGCGCTTCGGCGCGCCGAACGTGTTCATCAGCGCACCGGTGTAGCGCTCGGTGAGCGCCGCCTGGGTGCCGTCGACAGTGAGCAGTTCGGTCATGACGGAATCACCTGGGTCCCACTTCCGGCGTCGGTGAAGATTTCCAGTAGCAGCGAGTGCGGCACCCGGCCGTCGATCACGGTCGCCCGGGAGACGCCCGACTCGACCGCGCGCAGGCACGCCTCCATCTTGGGCACCATCCCGGAGGCGAGCTTGGGCAGCAGCTCGGCCAGTTCGGTGGTGTCGATCTGGGTGATGATCTCGTCGCTGTCCGGCCAGTTGCGGTACAACCCGGCCACGTCGGTCAGCACGACGAGCTTCTCGGCGCCGAGCGCGGAGGCCAGCGCGGCCGCCGCGGTGTCGGCGTTGACGTTGTGCGCCTGGCCGTCCTCGTCGGGCGCGATCGTCGACACCACCGGGATCCGGCCGGCGTCGATCAGGTCGATCACCGCCTCCGGCCGGACGTGGACCACGTCGCCGACCAGTCCGATGTCGACCGACTCGCCGTCGACCAGCGCGCTCCGACGTTCCGCGGTGAACAGGCCGGCGTCCTCACCGGACATGCCGACCGCGAACGGGCCGTGCGCGTTGAGCAGCCCGACCAGCTCCCGGCCGACCTTGCCGACCAGGACCATGCCGACGACGTCCATCGCCTCGGGCGTGGTGACCCTCAGCCCGCCGCGGAACTCGCTGTCGATGCCGAGCCGGCTGAGCATGTCGCTGATCTGCGGCCCGCCGCCGTGGACGACGACGACCCGGACCCCGGCGTACCGGAGGAAGACGATGTCCTCCGCGAAGGCCCGCTTCAACTTGTCGTCGACCATCGCGTTGCCGCCGTACTTGACGACCACCGTCTTGCCGTGGAACTGCTTCAGCCAGGGCAACGCCTCGGTCAGGACCGCAGCCTTCTCGACCGCATCCGCGTGACTGGTGCTCATGAGGAGTACGCCGAGTTCTCTTCGACGTACGCGTGGGACAGGTCGGTGGTGAGCACCGTGGCAGAGGCTGGGCCGGCGTGCAGGTCGATCACGACGTCGATCTCCAAGCCGCTCAGGTCTGCCTCGGAGCGGTCGACGCCCTTGCCGCCGGCAACGCAGATCGGCGCGCCGTTCAGCGTGATGTCGAGCAACGAAGGGTCGAACGCGGTCGGTGCGTTGCCGACCGCCATCGCGATCCGGCCCCAGTTCGGGTCGGAGGCGAAGAAGGCGGTCTTGCAGAGATTGTCCTCGGCAACGACCTTGGCGGCGGCCAGCGCCTCGGCTTCGGTGGCGGCGTTCCGCACGGTGATGCTGACGTGCTTGGTGACGCCCTCGGCGTCGGCCTGCAACTGCTTCACCAGGTCGGCGGCGAGCGTTGTCAGCGCGGCCTCGAAGGCCTCCGGCGTGACGGTGACTCCGGACGCGCCCGAGCTCAGCAGCAACACCGTGTCGTTGGTCGACGTTCCCCCGTCGACGTCGAGCCGGTTGAAGGTCTTGCCGACCGCGTTGCGCAGCGCGTGGTCGAGGTGCGGCTGATCGAGTACGGCGTCGGTCGTGATCACGCTGAGCATGGTCGCCATGTTCGGCGCGCACATGCCGGCGCCCTTCGCGAACCCGCCGATGCTCCAACCGTCCGAGTGTTTCAGCACGGCCTGCTTCGGCACGTTGTCGGTCGTCATGACCGCCGTCGCCGCCGCCAGGCTGTGCTCCGGCCCATCACCAAGGGCGGCCACAGCCATGTCAATGCCTGGGATGAGCGACGACATCGGCAGCCGTTCGCCGATCAGGCCGGTCGAGCAGACCCCGATCTCGGCGGCTCCGACCCCGAGCACCTCGGCCAGCTTCTCCGCCGTCCGGTGGGTGTCCTGGAAGCCCTCCGGTCCGGTGCAGGCGTTGGCGCCGCCGGAGTTCAGCACGACGGCTTTCAACTTACCGGCGGTAAGCACCTGCTGGGACCAGAGCACCGGCGCCGCCTTCACCTTGTTGGTGGTGAAGACGCCGGCGGCGACGTCGTGTGGTCCGTCGTTGACCACGACGGTGAGGTCCGGCGTGCCGGCCGGTTTGATCCCCGCGATCACCCCGGCCGCACGGAAGCCGGCCGGCGCGGTGACCCCGGCGCTCCGATCGACTTGGGTGGACGGGGTGACAGCAAGCGTCACGGTGCAACTCCGATGAGGGGAAGGGCCAGGGTCTCGTCGAGTCCGGTGGCCAGGTTCATGCACTGCACGGCGCCGCCGGCAGTGCCCTTGGTGAGGTTGTCCATCGCGGCCACGATCGCGGCGCGGCCGGTGCGCTGGTCGAGCGTGACCTGCAGCTGCACGGTGTTGGCACCGAGAGTGGCCTGTGTCTGCGGCCATTGCCCCTCGGGGAGCAGGTGCACGAACGGCTCGTTGCGGTAGGCATCCTCGTAGGCCTGCCGCAGCGTCGCGAGATCGGTGCCGTCGGCAACCGGCGCGCTGCAGGTGGCGAGGATGCCCCGCGACATCGGCACGAGCACCGGGGTGAACGAGACGCTCACCGGCTGCTCGGCGTACGGCGTGAGGTTCTGCTCGATCTCCGGGGTGTGCCGGTGGACGCCGCCGACGCCGTACGCGGAGGCGGAGCCCATCACCTCGGCGCCGAGCAGATGCGGTTTCGGCGCCTTGCCCGCGCCGGAGGTACCGCTGACCGCGACCACCACCAGCTGGCCGGGATCGACGAGGCCCTGCTGTACGGCGGGGAGCAGCGCGAGGGTGGAGACGGTGGGATAACACCCCGGTACGGCGACCCGGTGCGACCCGCGGAGCTTGTCCCGTTGCCCCGGGAGCTCCGGCAGTCCGTACGGCCACGAGCCGGCGTGCTCTCCGCCGTAGAACTCGACCCACGCCTCGGCCTCGGTCAGCCGGAAGTCCGCGCCGCAGTCGATCACGGTGACGTCCTCGCCGAGTTGCTCGGCGATTCCGGCGGACTGTCCGTGCGGCAGGGCCAGGAACACCACGTCGTGACCGGCCAGCGTCTCCGCCGTGGTCTCGACCAGGGTGCGCCCGGCCAGAGGCACGAGCTGGGGGTGGTGCGCGCCGAGCGCCGTACCGGCGTTTCCTCCGGCGGTGAGGGCTCCGATCTCCACCTCGGGGTGCCCGCTCAGCAACCGGAGCAGCTCACCTCCTGCATACCCACTGGCACCGGCGACCGCCACCTTCACGCTCATGTGAATGAGTATGCCATGGCTTGGAAAAATATCCAACCGATCTTGGTGCGCCGCCCTCTCCATCCTGGCCTGTGACACACGTCATGTCACGGCCGGGTGGATCCCGCGTGTCCGCAAGGGGGACGACGACCTGAGGGAGGACGGGATGGCCCGGATCGAGCTGGAGCATCGCAAGACGTGGTTCGTGCGGATGGTCGAGTGGAGCAGCCGGAGGATGTACCGCAAGGTGCCGGATCCGGCGAAGGTGGCGCTGCACAACCGGCGGGTGCTGGTGTCGACGATGCTGCTGGAGGGGTCGGCCGCGCGATGGAAGAAGCTGGACCCGACCCTCAAGGCGCTCGCGGTGATGATGCCGTCGGCGCAGATCGGCTGCAGCTGGTGCATGGACTTCGGCTACTGGGAGTTCCATCACCAGGGTGTCGACCCGGCGAAGCTGCGCGATGTGCCAGGGTGGCGGGACAGCGACGTCTACACGGATCTGGAGCGCGCGGTGATGGAGTACGCCGAGGCGATGACGGTGACCCCGCCAACGGTCACCGACGAGCAGGTCGAGCGCCTGCGCCAAGACCTGACCGATGAGCAACTGGTCGAGCTCACGGCACTGGTCTCACTGGAGAACTTCCGGTCCCGCAGCAACGCCGCGCTCGGCCTGACCAGCCAGGGCTTCAAGGAGTTCTGCGAGCTGAGGCCGGCCACGTGACTGATGATCAGCCGGGTCGCGCCGACGAAGAACTCGCTCGCGAGTTCGACGAACACCGGGCGGTCCTGGTGGGAGCGGCGTACCGGGTCCTGGGCAGTGTCACCGACGCGGAGGACGTGGTCCAGGAGGCCTGGCTGCGGTGGGCCGCGATCGACCACGGCGACATCCGCGACCCGCGGGCGTACCTGATCCGCATCACCACGCGGCTCGCGCTGAACCGGCTGCGGGAGCAGAAGGCCCGGCGGGAGCAGTACGTCGGGCCTTGGCTGCCCGAGCCGATGTCGCCGGAGCTCGCGGCGCCCGACGCGGATCCGGCGGCGGTCGTGGAGCTCGCGGACTCGGTCAGCATGGCGATGCTGGTCGTCCTCGAGACACTCTCGCCGCTCGAGCGTGCGACGTTCGTACTGCGCGAGGTGTTCGATCTCCCGTACGACGAGATCGCGGACACGCTCGGCCGGTCGGAGACCGCGGTCCGGCAACTCGCCCACCGGGCCCGGGAACACGTGCAAGCGCGGCGGCCGCGGCATCACGTCGACAAGGCGCGGCACAGCGAGCTGACGGTGCAGTTCATGGCGGCCGCTGGGACCGGCGATTTCGAGCAGGTCGTGTCGCTGCTGGCGCCGGACGCGCTCCTGATCAGCGACGGCGGCGGCAAGAAGAAGGCGGCGCTCCGGCCGATCCACGGCGCGGCGAAGATCGTCCGCTGGCTGTTCGCGGTGATCGCGGAGAACCCCGACTTCGAGATCCGGATGGGGACGCTGAACGGCCAGACCGCGGCCATCGCGTACGACGGCGACGAGCCGGACACCGTCGCCTTCTTCGAGATGACCGACGGCCTGATCACCGAGATGTATCTCGTCCGCAACCCCGACAAGCTCACCGCGGTCCCACCCCGCCACACCCTCGATGCGCAGTCGTAGAGTATCTGCAACTGAGTCGCATCTGGAGGTGGAGTGAAGTACGTGGAGGTCGAGCCGGACGAGGCTCTGGATCCGGCGCTGCGGGCGGATCTGCTGGACACCTGGATCACGGCCACGGACGCGGGTGGCGCGGTCGGCTTCGCTGCGCCGGCGCCGGTCGAACAGGTGGCGGAGACGCTGGACGAGGCGCTCGGCCGGGTCGCGGCCGGCCTGGACGTGCTCGGTGTCCTGCACAACGGGGAGCGGTACGTCGGGATGGGGCTGCTGGTGACGCGGGGCGGGGCCCTGCAACGGCACTGGCGCACGATGCTGCGCGTGATCGTCCATCCCCAGCACCAGGGCCACGGTGCGGGCCGCCTGTTGATGGAAGGGCTGCGCGGCTCGGCCGTCGATCTCGGTCTGGAGCAGCTCCAGCTGACGATCCGCGACGGCCTGGGACTGGAGAAGTTCTACGAGCCGCTCGGCTACCGCGTCGTCGGCCGTCATCCGCGCGCGATCCTGGTCGCTCCCGGCGAGTACCGCGACGAGATCATGTTCGTCCAAGACCTCTGACCCAGGGGTCCAACCGCCGAGTCGTGGAGATCGGTCACGAATCGGCCGATGACTCAACCACAATCCACGACTCGGCGTACCCACCAAGCGCTAGCGGCGGGAGCGGACGAGGGCTAGGAGGGTGGCGCCTAGGGCGGTGAGGAGGGTGCCTAGGGTGACGAGGATGGCCGGCGGGCCGCCGGTGGCGGGGAGTTCGGTGTTGTCGAGGGGTTGAGGGTCGGCCGTGGGTGGCGCTCCGAGGGTGACCTTGACCGGGGCGGTAACTGCGGCACCGGTTGCGTCGGTGCGCTGGTACGACACCTTCGCGGTTCCGGTGAAGCCGGCCGCGGGCGTGAGGCTGATGGTGCCGTCCGGAGCGACGGTCCAGGTGCCGGAGGCGTCGGTGACGCGCTTCGTGCAGGTGGCCGAGCCGGTGCGCAGGCAGACCGTGCTGGGGTTGATCGCGCCGTCGTCGTTGAGCAGTGGGTTGACCGCGACCGGATTGCCCGGCGTACCGGTGGCCGTGTCCGTTGTTGCCTTCGCGAGGATCGGCGCTGCCACGGTGACGTCGACCAGTGCCGTGTTCGACGTACCGTTCGCGTCGGTGACCCGGTAGGCGAGGGATCGCGTCGTACCGATGAAGCCCTTGGCCGGGGTGAACGTGATCGTGCCGTCCGCGGCCACCACGAAACCACCCTCGGCCGGAACGGTCACCACCTTCTTGTCCCTTCCGTCCGCCGGATCACGCAGTACGACGGAGGCCGGGGCGAGCGGCGCGGACGGGTCACCGGGCTTGTCGTTGCCGAGCACCTGGATGACGACGGCCTGGCCGAAGCCGGTCCGGGCGCTGTCGTCGACGGTGACCGGACGCACCGGCACCACGGTCACCATGATCGTCGCGCGCGCCGAGTTCCGGTTGCTGTCCTTCACCTCGTACGCCGCCGGCCGCGCTGTCCCCGTGAACGTTGCCACCGGACTGAACGTCACCTTGCCCTCGGCAACTGACCACTCACCTTGCCCGGCGACCGTGACATCGTCGACCAACGCGCCGGCCGGACCGACCAACAACAAAGTCGCCGGGTCCAAGGTCGCATCCGGTCCCGGCTTGTCGTTCGCCAGCGGGTCGACCGTCACCGCCACATGTTGCTTGGTCCGCGCCGCATCAGCCGTCGCCACCGGCCGAGCCTGGACCGTGATCGTCAGGGCGGCCGCACTGATCGTGCCGTTGGTGTCGGCCACCTGATACCCGACCGGCGTCGTCGTACCGGCGAAGCCATCCATCGGCGCGAACCGGACCCCACCCGATGGCTGGAAAGTGAACAGACCTTGCCCCGGCACCTCCAGCGAGGTCACGGCATCGCCGGTCGCCGGATCGAGCAACCGCACGTCGGCGACCGCGAGCGGTGCCGAAGCGTCGCCTGGCTTGTCGTTGTCCAGCACCGCGACGGTCACGGCGGTCTCGTAGGGAGTCGACGCCTTGTCGTCCGCCGCGGCGGGCACCACCGGCGTCACCGTCACGGCGACGGTCGCGGTCGCGGAGTTCCGGCTCGTGTCAGCCACCCGATAGACGATCGAGACGACACCGCGGTACGCCGGCGCCGGATCAACCGTGAGCTTCCCGGTCACCGCATCCACCGCGAACGCGGCCTGTCCGGCGATCGTTGCCGTCCGCCCCCAGCGTCCCGTGCTCGCGTCGTACACCTGGACGGAGGTCTTCTCCAGCTGAGCAGCCGTACCCGGCTTGTCGTTGCTCAGCGGATCGAGCGTCACCTTCACGTTCTGCTTCGTGGCCGCTGTGTCCGCGACCGCCTCCGGCCCCTGGCCGACCGTGAGGAACAGCAGCCCCTCGGCGGTCGACCCGTTGTCGTCGGTGATCCGGTACGTCGCCGGAGTCGTCACGCCCTGGTAGTCCTTGACCGGAGTGAACGTGATCGACCCGTCGTCCGTCGTGGTGTAGCTGCCCTCGCCAGGCTGGGTGATGGTCTGGCGATACCCACCGGCCGGATCCTTCAGCACCAGGCTCGTCCGAACCAGCGGCGCGGACGGGTCGCCCGCCTTGTCGTTGGCCAGCACGTCGACCGTGATCGCGTGGTTGTACGGCGTGATGCCCGAATCGTCCACGGTGACAGGCCAGATCGGGGTGACTGTCATCGTCAGCGTCGCCGCGGAGAAGTTCCCGTTCGAGTCAGCGACCCGGTAGTTGATCGCCAGCGCCTTGCCGCGGAAGGCCGGCAGCGGGTCGAGCACCACAGCGCCACTCTGCTGCACGGTGTACGTGCCCTGATTGGCGACCGTGACCTTCTTGAGGTACCCCGCCGTCCGAGCAGCCGGGTCCAGCAGGCCGACCGACGCCGGATCGAGCTTGGCGTCAGTTCCCGGGCTGTCGTTGGACAGCAGGTTCACGGTCACAGTGACGTCCTGCAGCGTGGATGCGGTGTCGGCGACGGCGACCGGTGGCAGACCGACGGTGATCCACAGCTTCGCGGTCGTCGGCGTTCCGTTGCTATCGGCCACTTGATAGGTCAGCGGCGTGCCCGGTCCGCGGAACGTCGCGCCGGGATCGAAGGTCATCACTCCCCCGGCCGCCGTGTAGACACCCTCGTTCGGGATCGCGACCTTCGCCTTCAACGATCCATCCGCCGGATCGGTGAGCAGCAGAGTCGCCGGAACCAGCGGCGCGGTCGCGTCACCCGGGTTGTCGTTCGCCAGCACCTTGACCGTGACGGTCTTGTCGTACGGCGTTGTCGCCACATCGTCGGCCGCGATCGGAGTGACGGGAGTGATCGTCACCGTGATGGTCGACTTGGTGGCCTGACCGAACCAGTCCGTGACGCGGTAGGTCAGCGTGGTCGCCGTACCGGTGAAGCCTGGCAGCGGATCCACGGTGACGGTGCCGCCGGGATTGACCTCGTAGCTGGCCTGACCGGGGATCTTCACCAACTTCTTGAGGGAGCCGTCGGCCGGATCGAGAAGGGCCAGACTCAGCGGGTCGAGGCCGGTGCCCTGTCCGGCGGTGTCGTTCGCGAGCGGGACGACGTTCAGCCGGACGTTCTGCTTGCCGGTGGCGGTGTCGGGCTTCGCAGTCGGTGCGGCCGGCTTCGCGATCGTGACGGTGAGCGTCGCGGTGGCCAGCGTGCCGTTCACGTCCGAGACGCGGTACGTGATCGGCGCCGCGACCCCGGTGTACGTGGGCAAAGGGTCGACCTCGACCTTCCCGTCCGGCTCGACCGTGAACGTCGCCTCGCCGGCGACGACCACCGTGGTCTTCGGCTGATGGGTCTTCGGGTCGAGCAGCCGCACACTGCTCGGGACCAACGGGACCGCTGGGTTGCCCGCGGTGTCATTCGCCAGCACAGCGACCGAGGTAGTGGTGTCGTACGCCGTACTCGCGGTGTCGTCGGACGCATCGGGCTGGACCTTGGTCACCCGGACCGCGAGGGCCGCCGTTCCGAGCGCGCCGTTGCCATCAGCAACCTGGTACGTCACCGGCGTCGCCGCGCCGCTGAACGTCCGGACCGGCTCGAACAGGATCCGGCCGTCCGGTTTCGCGGTGTACTTGCCCTGGCCCGGGACGACGACCGACGTCGTCGGCTCGGAGCGCGTCGGCCCGATCAACCGCACGCTGCCCGGCACCAGCGCCGATCCGGTCGGGCCAGGCTTGTCGTTGTCCAGGACTGGGACGAGCACCGACGCGCCCTGCAGGATCGTGACCGCGTCCGAGTTCGCAACCGGCGGACCGGGTGCGTCGACCGAGACAGTCAGCGACGCCCGCGCCGCGGTCCCGTTCTTGTCCAGCACCTGGTACGTCAACGCCGTACCAACCCCGTGGAAGCCGCGCACCGGACGGAACGTGACCTTGCCGTCGGCCACCAAGTACGTCGCCTGCCGCGCGATGGTCACCTGGTCGACGAGCTTGTGGCTGACCGGGTCGACCAGTCGCAGGCTGGCGGGATCGAGCGGAGCATCCGGCGATCCGGGCAGATCGTTGTCCAGCACCGGTACGACGGCATCCGTGTCGAACGGCGTGGACACGGAGTCGCCATTGGCCGTGGGTTTCACCGGGGTGACCGTGACGACGAGGGTGGACTCGGCGGTCTGCTTGGTGGTGTCGGTGACGCGGTAGCCGATCGACGTACCGACACCGGTGAACTGCGGCTTCGGCACGAAGTCCACGGCGCCGCTGGGCTTGACGGCGTACTCACCCTCGCCGGGGATGACCACCGTCTTCTTGAACGTCGCGTCGGCCGGGTCACGGAGTACGACGGAGCCGGCGACCAGGGTGACGCCAGGGGCGGCGTGGTCGTTGGCGAGTGGCTTCAGCGCGATGCTGACGTTCTGCGGGGTGGTCGCGGTGTCGGGCGTGGCGACCGGACCGGCGGGCAGCGCGACGGTGACGGTCAGCGTCGCGGTCGCCGTACTGCCGTTGCTGTCGGCAACCCGGTAGGTGACCGGCTTGGCCTTGCCCACGAAGCCCGGGACCGGGTCGGCATCGATCGTGCCGTCGGACCTGGCGACGTACTTGGCCTGGCCGACGACGTTCACCATCTCGACGCACTTGTTGCCGTCGACGAGGCAGAGGGTGCCCGGTTTGAGCGGCGCATCGGGGTCGCCGGGCTTGTCGTTGCCGAGCACATCGACGATCCGTCCGGTGTTGAACTCGGTCGTCGCGGTGTCGTCGAGCAGGATCGGCGGAGGCGGTGGAGCGATGGTGATCGGGTGGTCCTCGACCTCACCGGCGTCGGCGGCACCGGTCGGTTTCTCCACCTGTGGGTCGTTGTAGCCGATGCGCACCCGCGCGTACGACGCTCCGGCCCTGGGACGGGCGAGCTTGGTCCAGTTGAGAGTGGCCGCGCTCTGACCGGAGGCGAAGGTGGTGCATGCGCGCTCGGCGGGTTGGAAGGCGCCGTTGCGGTCGAGGTCGATCCACGCGCAGACCCGGCCCGACTTGGATGCGCCGCTGAGGGCGACGGTCGCGGAGTAGGCGGTCGCGTTCGTGCGGAGCGGCTTGAGGGTGACGCCGTCGTCCGCCTGATCCGACGCCTGAGGACCGGTGGTGCCGTTGGCAACGGTCGCGTTGTCCTCGGTTGCGTCCTTGCCGAGGTGTACGTCGCTGAGCACCGACCAGGCAGCGCCGTACGACTCGGGGGCGTCGCCGAAGTCCTCGCCGATGGACGCGAGCACGGAGAACGCGTCGCCGGAGGCCGGGGTGTTGAACGCCGGGAGCTTCGGGTGCTTGGTGAAGATCGCGGTCACGTCGAAGCTGAGCTTGGTGGCGACGCCGTTGATCCGGACGGAACCGCAGGCGGCGCTTGCGGTGGCGTCGGGGCCGCCGGCGCCGGTCTTGGTGTTGCTGCAGTTCGGGCCGGCGTCATGGTTCGCGGCGGTGATCGTGTCGCTGGTGACGGCGAGATTGTTGCCCTGGCCGACCTTCGTGAGGCTGAGGCCGGCGGTGGTCAGCTTGAGCACCGAGTGCAGCTCGGATTGGGCGGTGGGATTGTCGCTGACGGTCTGCGTGACCGCGCCGCCGATCCCGGCCAGATGGAGCACCGGGTTGCGTACCGGCTGCGAGAACGCGATCGTCACCGTGCCGCGGTCACCACATCCTCCGGTGGACGCGCAGCTCCCGGTCCTCACCACGAGATCCTCAGCCGGCGTCGTGCGCGCTATCGGCGGCGCGTACGTGGTCGGCCCGGTCCCCCGCACGCCCGCCGTCGTCGCATCCACCAACTCCGTCTGCCCAGTCACGGTGATCGTCTGCTTGAGTCCCGACCCAGGCATCACCGCGGTCGCCGAGTCCCCCTGGACGAAAGGCGCCGAAGGCACCTCATAGGCGGTTGCGTCCACGCACGGCAGGGCGAGCAGGCCCAACACCAACAGAATGGATGCGCCCGGTCGCGTCGCCCGCATGTGCAGCCCTCCCGAGCAATCACGTTTCCGCATGCTTCGGCCACGGGGCGGGCGGGCCAGCGTAGAGACAACGGCCTACGCTGGCCCAATGTTACGGGCTAATCACTCTCCGAGGTCGTAGATCCGGACCTTGCCGATGCTGTGTCGCAGCGTGGCCAGCCGGTCGAGCTCGGTGGACACGGTCCCGTCGCGGGCGTCGGCGTACAGCCAGCGGACGTCGTACTCGTCGCGGAGCCGACGGAGGCGGTCCGGTGTCGGCGTGGCGAGAGCCTCGGTGGTGAGCGTGAATCGCTCGGGCCAGGGCGACGGCTCTTCGGTGTACCGGCGGCCGCCGACGCCCTGCTCGGCCATCGCCTGGTTCGTGTACGCCCAGCCCTCCATCAACGTCCGGCGACCAGCGATCCCACTGACCAGATAACCGCGGGCATCACACCCAGGCGTCTGCCGTCCGGCCGGACGACACCAGGTGTTCGTGGCAACGACATCGGTCGGCGCCGAGTGCTTCTCGAGCCACAACGCCGCCAACGCCTCGTCCCGATACACCCACCAGTGAGGGGCCCGGTGCGTCTGCGACTTCTCGGTGTCCCCATGCGCCGCGCTCTGCAGGAACGAACTGATCGGCGAGATCGCCAGCAACATCAGTACGACGAGCAGCCCACCACCCGCCTGCCGGAAGAACAGTCGCCACACCAGCAGCAACACGACCGTCAACGCCAGTACGACGAGCAGCACGCGCGTGCTCAGCCACAGTTGACGGCCCGGCGAAGCGGCCGGCACACCCCTCGCCCACACCAGCAGACCAGCACAGATCACCGACACGATGAACGCCGTGACTGCCACCGGGATCGGCCGCTCGGCCGCACGCACACTGACGGCAGCGAACCATCCCGCTGCCGCCAGGCTGAATGGCGCGGCGGTGTAGATGAAGTAGGACTCGCTCACGGACGGATGGTCGATCAGGAGGTACCCCGCCCAGCCGGCGATCATCACACCGAGCAGGAACCACGCGACCGGATCCCGGCGGCCCGCGACGCCGAAACCGGCCCACGCCATCGCCTGGAGCGTGAGCAGTACGGCGAGCAGCAGCGTCAAGGTCCCGATCACCGCGCCATGCGCCAGCCCCGGCAGGATCAGACCGCCCTCCCCCGGCGGTGTCGTATCACCGGTCGCGGCCGTATAGACGGGCAGCGATTTGAGGACCGCAAGGAACTGCAGCCTGGAACCTTTGGTGCTCCCGGCAACCGTCAGCAACGTCCCGGCACCGACCGCCACGAGCACGACACCGGCGACGATGATCCGCAGCGGCACCCGTCGGGTCGTCACGAACAGGAACACCGCGGCCAGCCCGACGCCCGCGACCAGCAGCGGCAACACCGTCGGCTTCGACCCACCGCCGACGATCGCGACCGCGATCACGACCGCCCACAACCAGCCCCCGGCGTTCCTGAACAACAGCTCGATCAGCAGCACCGCCGCGGTCACACAGGCGACCAGCCCGAACGTCTGCGAGGGACTCAGGAAGCTGACCGGCGGCGCCAGATTCACGCTCGTGTCGAAGAACAAGTACAACTGCGGCGCGGCCAGGGCGATGGCCGCGAGCAGGCCGGTCCACCAGGTGCGACTCACGGTCCGCGCCAGCGTCGCGCACACGAGCAGTACGACGACCAGCCACGGCAGCAGCCACAACCGGAACAGCACGATCATCGGCGTCAGCCGCGTGATGTCCACGGCCCCGGCCATGTCGGCGTCCGCGAACCAGTGGTACTCCAGCCGCTCCCCCACCACCTGCGGCAACTCCGGCGGGACAGACCGGGTCAACTCGTTCACCAGTGACAGGTGGTAGAGCAGGTCCGGGTAGTACGCCGACCCGTCCGGCGGCATCTGGTGGTACGCCAGCACGCCGACGGTGGTAGCTCCGACCATGACCGTCGCCGACACGGCCAGTGCCCAGGTCCACGCGACCGGCAGTGGTTTCGGGTCGGCGATACGCCAGCACTCGCGCAGGCGTCGTACCGAGGCGAAGGCGATCAGTACCAGTAAGGGCCAGATGATGAGCCAGCGCTGCCAGCCGAGTGCGGTGAACAGAGCCCAGCCGATCAGCTGCCAGGTCGCACCGACGACGGAGCCGAGGCCGAGGTCCTCCGCCCAGTTGCCCGTACTCCGCCAGGCCGCGCGCAGGAGGAGAGTGCCCGGGAGTGCGATCGCCAGCGCGAAGTAGACGGCGTACTTGACGATGGGGCCCGGTCCGACGTCGACCGAGAGCAACCCGATGACCGCGACCAGGAACGGCAGCAGCCAGGGAAGGGACCGCTTCATCGGTGGTGTACCGGTTCCTGATGTCCTTGGTCTTCGAGGCTGTCGTAGCCGACGAGGAACTGCGGCCGGCGCTGGCTGGACTGGAACAGACGGCCGACGTACTCGCCGAGCAGTCCGAGGCAGAGCAGCTGGATCGCGCCGATCACGCTCACCGCGAGCACGGTCGACGTCCACCCGGGGATGCCGCGGCCGGTGAGCTTGATGACGAGCGCGCCGAGGACGACCATCACCGAGAGCAGGCCACCGAGCAGCCCGAGCCAGGTCGCCAGCCGCAGCGGAGCCGCGGAGAACGCGGTCACGCTGTCGAACGCGAGCCGGAGCATCTTGGTCAGGTTGTACTTCGTCGTCCCGGCGGCCCGCTCAGCGCGGACATACCGCACCTCGGCGCTCGGGAAGCCGAGCCACGGGATGACGAGGCGGAACACGCGGCCGTCCTCGGGCAGCACGTTCACCGCGTCGACCACCCGCCGCGACACCAGCCGGAAGTCGGCCGCGTCGAACGGGGTGTCCTTGCCGATCAGCCGGCCCATCAGCCGGTAGTAGAGCCGCGCCGTCGTCCGCTTCGGCCACGAGTCACTCGACCGGTCCGAGCGAACGCCGTACACGACGTCGACGTCCTGCTCGCGCGCCGCGGCGAGGAACTCGGGGATCACCTCCGGCGGGTCCTGCAGGTCGGCGTCGATCGTGACGACGTACCGACCGCGGGCGCGCCGGAAGCCGGCCGATTGCGCGGCCTGATGACCGCTGTTGCGGAGCAGCCGTACGACGCGCAGCTGCGGCCAGTCCTTGGCTGCCTCGAGGAGGAGCGCGGCGGTCCGGTCCCGGCTGCCGTCGTCGACGACCAGCAGCTCGTAGCTGATCTCGAGTCCGTCCAGCAGCGGGTGCATCCGCTCGAAGAAGATCGGCAACACCTCTTCCTCGTCGTACATCGGTACGACGACGGAGAGCTCAGGGTCCCGCATGGTCTGCAGACCTTCCAGTTCGAACGGCCGAAGGGATGACCTTACTCATGACGCGATCAGGTCGGCGGGGAGATGGCGACCCCGCCGGTCCGCCGCGGATCGCCGACCGCGACCAGCCCGTCGACCGGATCCCAGAACGCGGCCGCGACGCCGCCGAAGTACATCGAGTGCGGCGGCATCGGCCGGGTCGGCAGCGAGGTCGTGCCGGACACCGGGAGGTCGTCCTCGTAGTCGACCACCACGTCCTGCCGGACCCGCACGTGCAGCCGCGGGTGCTCGACCGCGTCCGCCAGCGGCAGGCCGCCGTGCGTGTACAGGGCGTACACCTGGGCCAACGCGGTCGGGATTCGGTCCGATCCGGGTGAGCTGATCGCGAGCACTGCACCGTCGCTGTCGCGGCGGGCCACGCTCGGCGCCATGTTGGAGGTCAGCCGTGTCCCGGGCGCCAGGCTGTGCGGTCCGCCGTGCAGCAGCTCCTGCTCACCGAGCGCGTTGTTCAGCCAGATACCGGTGCCCGGTGTCAGTACGCCCGATCCGTAGCCGGACGAGACTGTGATTGCGCAGGCATCGCCTTCGTCGTCGACCACCGAGACGGTCGCCGTACTGGGTGAGCTCAGCGCACGCAGGTCACCAGCCGCAGCGAGGTCCAGAAGCTTCTTGCTCTCCAGCTGGCGCAGGTCTTCCCCGTCGAGCTCTGCGAGCCGTTGCCCGAGTACGGCGTGCTGCACCTCGACGAGCCGCTCGAGCTCGGACTGGTTCCAGCTGCCGTCCGCGGGTACGCCGTACAGCAGCGCGAGCATCGCGGCGACGGCGACTCCCCCGACGGCCGGCGGCGGGTTGGTCGCCAGGCGCCACCCGTTCTGCCGGACCATCAGCGCTGGACGTACGACGGCCTCGTATGCCGCGAGGTCCTCGGCGGTCAGGATGCCGTCGTTCTCGGCCATGTCGTGGATGAGCAGCTGGGCGAGCTGACCGGTGTACATGGTCTCGGCGCCGTCGCGGGCGATCAGTTCGAGCGCCTCGGCCAGCTCGGGGATCACCAACGTGGTGCCGGCCTTGATCACCGAACCGTCTTCCTCGTGCACGACCCGATGGCTCGGGTGGTGCCAGCCGAAGATGATCTCGTGGGTGAAGCCGAGGTAGTAGCCCGACGTCCGGCTCAGCGGGAACCCGTTGCGGGCGACATCGATCGCGGGCTGGACGACCTCACGCCAAGGCGCCTTGCCGGAGCGCCGGTGGGCCAGATCCAGTGCCTTCATCCCGCCGGGGGTCGCGACCGACCCGTGGCCGACGGTGGTCGTCGTACCGCCGCCGTAGTCGGTGGTGACGTCCCAGACGCCCTGGCCGAACCGCTCGGCGGGCAGCCCGCGGCCGGGCATCTCCACCCAGCCGTCGATGGTGACGGCATCGCCGCCGGCGACCTGCAGGGTGACGAAGCCGCCCGAGGCCGGCGAGACCACGCCGATCTCGTTCACCATCGTCACCAGGGTGGCCGCGATCGCGGCGTCCACCGCGTTGCCACCTTCGGCCGCGACCCGGACCCCCGCCTCGGCCGCCGCCAGGTTGGGCGCCGCGACCGCCACCCGCGCGTGCCCCCGCCCGGCCATCTGACTAGCCGACCCGCTGGACGGCGCCGAAGCGATCGACGGCGACCTGGACCGCGGCCTGCCGCGCGTCGGCCACCTCGTTCTCCTTCAGCGTCCGGTCCGCCGCCCGGAAGCGCAGCGCGAACGCGAGCGACTTCTTGCCCTCGCCGATCTGCTCGCCGGTGTACAGGTCGAACAGCCGGACCGACTCCAGCAACTCACCGGCGCCCTCGACCAGCGCCGCCTCGACCTCCGCCGCGGCCACGTCGGCCGGGACGATCAGCGCCACGTCCTCCTTGGCCACCGGGTACGACGAGAACGGATGCGCCGCGATCGACGACGGGCCGGCCGTGATCAGGGCCTCCAGGTCGAGCTCGACCGCACTCGACCGCGCGGGCAGCCCGAACGCCTGGCACACCTTCGGATGCAGCTCACCGGCATGACCGACGACCTTGCCGTCAACGGAGAACTCCGCGCACCGGCCCGGATGCCAGGGTGCCTGCTCGCCGTTGCGCACCTTCGGCTCGACACCGACGGCCGATGCGATGGTCCGGGCGAGCTGCACGGCGTCGGCCCAGCCGACCGGCTGACCCTTGCCCCACCAGCCCGTCGGCGTCCGCGAACCTGTCAGCACGACACCGACGTGCAGCGGCTGGTCCGGGAGCGCGTCGTTCAGGGTCTGGATCTCGGCGTCGCTCGGGCGATGCTCGACCGGCAGCAGCGGCGCCGGCTTCGACTCACCCTTCGGCAGGAACACCAGACCGGTCTGGAAGATGGCCAGATCGGTGGCGCCGCGGCCGACGTTGCGCTCGGCGGTCCGCAGCAGCGTCGCCAGCAGCATGGTCTGCATCGACGGCTCTTCGTCGGATATCGGGTTGACCAGCTTGACCGTCGTACGACGTGGGTCGTCGGCGGGCAGGCCCATTGCATCGAAGTCCGCCTCACCGGTGAACGGGTAGGACACGACCTCGGTCAGGCCGGCGCCAACCAGCGCCGTGGCGACCCGGCGGCGACGGCGCTGCGCCACGGTGAGGCCCTGGCCGCCCGGCGCGGGTGGCAGGATCGACGGGACGTTGTCGTAGCCGAACAGGCGGATGACTTCCTCTGCGAAGTCGTTCGGATCATGCAGATCCGGCCGCCACGACGGCGGCGTCACGCTCAACAAGTCGTCCCCGGCCTTCTCAATCGCCGGGGCGTGCACTCCCGCCGCAAGCGGAGCCGGCACGGCATCTGCAGGGGCTGGCTCGACAGTGCAGCCGACCGAGCGCAGGTGGCGCAGGGTTTCCTCGATGGTGATCGGGGCTCCGGCGACCCGGGCCGAGTGGTCGGCGCGGATGGTGGTGGGCTCCGGGAGTGCGTGCGTGTCGACGACGGTCTCGTCGGCCTCGATCGTGCCGCCGGCCAGGTCGGCGAGCAGGTCGGCGACGCGCTGGGCGGCGTACCGCGGCAGCAGCGGGTCGACCTCGCGCTCGAACCGCCGGGACGCCTCGGACGACAGCTTGTGCCGTCGCGACGCGCGGGCGATCACGATCGGGTGGAAGTGCGCGGCCTCGATCACCACGTCGGTGGTGGCGTCGGAGATCTCGGTGGACGCACCACCCATCACCCCGGCGACGCCGATCGGGCCGGAGTCGTCGGTGATCAGCAGGTCCTCGGCGTCCAGCTCGCGGGTCTGGTCGTCCAGCGTCATCAGCTTCTCGCCGGCGGTCGCCCGGCGTACGACGATCTCGCCGCTCAGCCGGGCCTTGTCGTAGCCGTGGATCGGCTGGCCGAGCTCGAGCATCACGTAGTTGGTGATGTCGACGCCGATCGAGATCGGCCGCATCCCGGACGCGAGCAGCCGCTTCTGCATCCAGCGCGGCGACAACGCCTTCGGGTCGATACCGGTCACCGTGCGAGTGACGAACACGCTGCACGCCTCGGCGTCGTCCACCCGCACCGGGTAACCGCCCTGACCCGAGCCGGTCAGCGTCAGACCGGCCGGATCCTTGAGCTCCACGCCGTACGCCGTGGCCGCCTCGCGCGCGACGCCACGGATGGACAGGCAGTAGCCCCGGTCCGGTGTGACCGCGATGTCGAGTACGTCGTCGCGCAGGGCCAGCAACTCGATCGCGTCGTCACCCGGCGCGGCCTCACCCGGCTCCAGGACCACGATGCCGTGCGTGCCGTCGTCACCGAGACCGAGCTCCGAGCTGGAGCAGATCATGCCGCTGGAGACATGGCCGTACGTCTTCCGCGCGGAGATCGCGAACCCGCCCGGCAGCACCGCACCCGGCAGTACGACGACCACCAGGTCGCCGACCTCGAAGTTGTTGGCACCGCAGACGACCCACTGCGGCTCGTCCTTGCCGATGTCGAGCGAGCACCAGCGGATCGTCTTGCCGTTCTTCTGCGGCTCGTCCTCGTACGTCAGCACCTTGCCGACCACCAGTGGTCCGGTCAGGTCCGACTCCTCGACGGTCTCGACCTCGAGGCCGGCCCGGATCAGCTTCTCCCCGACATCGCGGCCGGTGACCCCGGCCGGGAGGTCGACGTACTCACGAAGCCATGACAGTGGGACCCGCATCAGATCTCCATCCCGAACTGGCGGCTGAACCGCACGTCGCCCTCGACCATGTCCCGCATGTCCTCGACCCCGTTGCGGAACATCAGCGTCCGCTCCAGGCCCATCCCGAACGCGAAACCGGAGTACCGGTCGGTGTCGATGCCGCAGGCCTGCAGGACGCGCGGGTTCACCACGCCGCAACCGCCCCACTCGATCCAGCCCTCGCTGCCACAGGTGCGGCACGGGCGGTCCGGGTTGCCGACGGACGCGCCGCGGCAGACGAAGCACTTCAGGTCCACCTCGGCCGACGGCTCGGTGAACGGGAAGAAGTTCGGCCGCAGCCGGGCCTCCAGGCCCTCGCCGAACATCGAGACGACGAAGTGGTCGAGCGTTCCCTTCAGGTGCGCGAGCGTGATGCCCTCGTCCACCACCAGGCCTTCGACCTGGTGGAAGACCGGCGTGTGCGTCGCGTCCAGCTCGTCGGTGCGGAACACCCGGCCCGGGACGACCACGTAGATCGGCGGCTTGCGGGTCAGCATCGAGCGCGCCTGCACGGGCGAGGTGTGGGTCCGCAGCACCGTCCCTGAGCCGGCCGGCTCGACGAAGAAGGTGTCCTGCATCTGCCGGGCCGGGTGGTCCGGCTGGAAGTTCAGCGCGTCGAAGTTCAGCCACTCGGCCTCGACCTCGGGCCCTTCGGCGACGTCCCAGCCGAGCGAAGTGAACACGTCGGCGACCTGCTCCGAGATCAGCGACAACGGGTGCCGGGCGCCGAGCTCCGGGGTGTGCCAGGGCAGCGTCGCGTCGACCCGCTCGGTGGCGAGCATCCGCTCCTCGTGCTCGGCCTCCAGTACGGCGAGCCGGCCGGCGAAGGCCTCGTTGATCGCCTTCCGGGCCGCACCGATCCGCTGCCCGGCCTCCTTGCGGGCCTGCGGCGGCAGCGCGCCGATCTCCCGGTTGGCCAGCGCGATCGGCGACTTCTCTCCGAGATGCGTGCCCTTCGCGTCCTGCAGGGCGGCCAGATCGGCCGCCTCGGTAAAGGCCTTCAGCGCCTCGTCGCGGGTCCGCTCCACCTCTTCGGCGTGCAACGGCGTCACTTCGACCGGGTCGTAATCAGTGTTGGGACCGGACATGGCTCGCTCTCGATTCGGAACTTCTGCGGATTGCAGTCTAGGAACCTTGACCCGCCAAGCGTGAATCGGCTGTCCATCCAGCGGCGACCCGCCCCGGCGCTGGAGTGCCGGGGCGGGGTATCGGGATCAGGAAGGTGTGTCCGCGGTCGCGGCCGGCACCGGCTCCTCAGGCGCGTTGTCACTGCGGCGCTTGGGCAGGGCAAGCAACGCGACCACGGCACCGGCCAGAGCGCCGATCCAGCCGACCGTCATCGAGATCGACATGGCCCTGGTGAAGGCGGTGCGTGCGGCGTCCAGGAAGTCCGGGCCGAGCGCGATCGTGTCCGCGATCGACGTTCGGGCCTGCTCCGGGACCGAGTCCGGGAGGGACGACGAGTAGGCAGCCGCCAGGACACTGCCCAGTACGGCGACCGACAGCGCGGCACCGGTCTGCTGGACCGTGTCGTTCATGGCCGATCCGACGCCGCGGTGGTCCGCCGGGACCGCCGACATCAGCAGCGTGTACGCCGCGGGTCCGGCCAGACCACCGCCGACACCCATGACCAGCAGCCCGACGATCAGCAGGCCGTAACCGGTCGAGTCGGACACCTGGGTGAGGATGCCGAAGCTCCCGGCGATGACCGCCAGACCGATCACGATCAGCGTCCGGTCCGCCAGCTTCTTGCCCAGGGTCGCCCCGAGACCGTTGAACACCGTGGCCGCGACGGCGTACGGGATCAGCGCGAGGCCGGCCTTCAGTGGGGAGTAGCCGAGGACGAATTGCAGGTACTGCGTCAACGCGAGCAGCAATCCGCCGGCGGTGAAGGACAACAGCACGATCGAGAAGCTCGTGCCACTGAAGTTGCGGTCCCGGAAGAGCGCGAGCGGCACCATCGGGTGCTCACTTCGCTTCTCCCACAGCGCGAACCCGGCCAGACCGATCACACCGACCGCCAGACCGCCCAGCACCTTCGCCGAGCCGATCCCGTCGGCCGGGATCGAGATGATCGCCCAGACGATGGCGGCCATGCCGATGACCGACAGCACCGCACCGGCCGGGTCGACGTCCCGGGCCGGTCCGCGCGATTCGGGGATCAGAGCGATGGTGCCGATGATCGCCAGGATCGCGATCGGCACGTTCAGCAGGAAGATCGAGCCCCACCAGAAGTGGTTCAGCAGCACGCCGCCGACCGTCGGACCGGCGACCACACCGACCATCGCGACCATCGACCAGCCAGCCATCGCCTTGCGCTGCTCCTCCGGTGGGAACACCGTGAACAGCAGCGACAGCGTGCTCGGCATCAACAGTGCCCCGCCGACACCCATCAGCCCGCGGCAGGCGATCAGCTGCCACGGCGTCTCGGCCAGCGTGGCCAGGACCGACGCCGCGCCGAAGAGCGCGAGGCCGAGCAGCAGCATTTTCCGCCGGCCGAACCGGTCGGACAGGCTGCCCGCGGTCAGCAGCAGGCCGGCGAACGCCAGGATGTAGGCGTCGATCACCCATTGGATGTCGGCCGGTGTCGCCTCGAGATCCCGCATCAGCGAGGGGATCGCCAGGTTGAGCACGGTGTTGTCGACGACGAGCACCAGCAGGCACAAGCAGAGGATCATCAGGATCCACCAGCGTCGCGGATGACCGGTCGCGGTGGACTCGAACGGTGTACTAGTCACTCGCACACTGTACGACAAGCTCGTACGGTGTGCGAGTGCTGAGTAGGATGGCCACATGAAGGAGCCGATCTGGACCCGGGAACGCAAGGCACCGCCGCGCGAGACGCTCAGCCGGGAGCAGATCGTGAAGACCGCCATGGCGATCCTGGACTCCGAAGGCGTGACCGGGCTGAGCATGCGCAAGCTGGCCGCCAGGCTCGATGCCGGCGCGACCAGCCTCTACTGGCACGTGCCGACCAAGGACGACCTGGTCGACCTGCTCATCGACGAGGTGTGGGGCGAGATCGACGTCCCCGAGCCGGAGCTGGCCGGGTGGCGGAGCGGGGCGCTGCTGTTCGGGCACAGCCTGCGGTCCGCGGTACTGCGGCACCCGTGGCTGCCCGAGGTGATGTACACCCGGCCGAGCCTCGGCCCGAACGCGATGTCGCTCGGGTCCCGCGGCCTGGTGCTGTTCGAGGCGGGCGGCTTCGCCGACCACGACATCGACCTGGCGATGAGCAGCGTGATGTCGTACGTCCTCGGAACGGTCAACGCCGAGGTCGCCACCCGCGAGATGGTCCGCAAGTCCGGCAGATCCGAGGAGACCTGGGTCAGCGAGATGCTGGAACAGGCCCAGGCGGTGGCCAGTGAGTATCCGGAGATGCAGAAGTCGGTCCGCCGCCGGACCTCGCTCGGTCTCGACTCCAGCCTCACCGAGAACTTCGTTTTCGGCCTCGACGCTCTCCTCGACGGCCTCGCGACCCGCGTTACGAAGTAGCGGTACGCCGCTGGGCGCGGGCCGACGCGTAGAGGCAGACGGCCGCGGCGGTGGCGAGGTTTAGCGACTCGGCCCGGCCGTAGATCGGGACCTTCACCGAGCGGTCGACGATCGCGTCGAACCCGTCGGGCAGTCCGTGCGCCTCGTTGCCGAACAGCCAGACGGTGGGCTTGGCGAGCGTGCCGTCGTCGATACAGGTGTCCAGGTCGCTGGCGCCGTACCCGTCGGCTGCCAGCACCTGCAGGCCGTGATCGCGCCAGGTTTTGACGGCTTCGTGGATGTCGACGTCGGTCGTGATCGGCACGTGGAAGATGCTGCCGACGCTGGCCCGGACCGCCTTCGGGTTGTGCGGGTCGACGGACTCCGACGACAGTACGACGGCATCCGCACCGGCTGCGTCCGCCGTACGGATCAAGGTGCCGACGTTGCCGGGGTCACGGACCTGCACGCCGGCCGCGACCAGCTTCGTGGTGGGTCCCAGCTCCAACTGGACGTTCACCAGCGCGCAGACGGCGACCACGCCTTGCGAGGTGACCGTCTCGCTGAGGGCTTCGATGGCGGCCCGGTTGACCTCGAACCACGCGACGCCCGCGGCGCCGGCCAGGTCGCGCAGATCGCGATGCCGGGTGGCGACGTCCGGTTCGGCGTACACCTCGAGGACGAGTTCGCGGTGCTCGAGCGCCTCGCGGACTGCCTGCGGGCCCTCCACCAGGAACCGGCCGGACTTGCGCCGGAACGCACGTGTGGCGAGCCGCCGGGCCTGCTTGATCCGCACGGACTGTGCGGTCAGCAGACCAGGGCTCGCCACTCGAGTGCTACTTGAGAAGGTGGTGGATCAGGCCGCGGCGTCGCTCTTCGGCGCGTTCACGTCGGCCGGCAGGGCGGCCTTGGCCACCTGCACCAGCGCGGAGAACGCGGCCGGGTCGTTGACGGCCAGGTCGGCGAGGATCTTGCGGTCCACCTCGACCTCGGCCAGCCGCAGGCCCTGGATGAACCGGTTGTAGGTCAGGTCCTCGGCCCGGACCGCGGCGTTGATCCGCTGGATCCACAGCTTGCGGAAGTCGCCCTTGCGCGCCTTGCGGTCACGGTAGGCGTAGACGAGCGAGTGGGTGACCTGCTCCTTGGCCTTGCGGTACAGCCGCGAGCGCTGGCCGCGGTAACCGCTGGCCTGCTCGAGTACGACCCGGCGCTTCTTGTGGGCGTTGACTGCCCGCTTCACGCGTGCCATGAGGTGTTACTCCTTGTATTTCTGCGCCGGAGACGGACTGGGCCCACTCGGCGGGGATGTTCGGGGGGAAGGGCGGTGCTCAGATGCCGAGGAGCTTCTTGGCCTTCTTCGCGTACGACGGTGCGACCTCGACGGTGCCGCTCAGACGGCGCTTGCGCTTGGACGACTTCGCCTCGGCGAGGTGGCGGATACCGGTCTGCTCGCGGCGGATCTTGCCTGAGCCCGTGACCCGGACACGCTTCTTCATCCCCGAGTGGGTCTTCATCTTCGGCATGGCTGTTCTGCTCCTGATTTTCTTTCGTTGACTCGATCTTCGGTGGACGGTGCTCCGGCAGTCCCGACGGGCGGCCGGAGCGTCTCGTCACTCCGGGTCGAGGTTGTCTGCCGGACCCTTCGGCTTCTTCGTGGAACCGGCGGCGCGCTCGGCCTCGTGGGCCTGCACCTGCTCGGCACGCTCGGCGCGCTCCGCTTCGTGCTCGGCGTCACGCTCGGCCTGCTTCTTCGCCTTGTCGGCTTCCACGTCCACGCGCGCCTCGGACTTCTTCTTGTGCGGTCCGAGCACCATGATCATGTTCCGGCCGTCCTGGCGCGGCGAGGACTCGACGAAGCCGAGCTCGCTCACGTCCTCGGCCAGCCGCTGCAGCAGCCGGAAGCCGAGCTCGGGACGGGACTGCTCACGTCCGCGGAACATGATGGTGATCTTGACCTTGTCCCCGGCACGCAGGAACCGGACGACGTGACCCTTCTTGGTCTCGTAGTCGTGCGGGTCGATCTTCGGCCGCAGCTTCATCTCTTTGATGACCGTGTTGGTCTGGTTCCGGCGGGACTCGCGCGCCTTCTGCGCGGTCTCGTACTTGTACTTGCCGAAATCCATCAGCTTGCAGACCGGAGGCCGGGCGGTCGCAGCGACCTCGACCAGGTCGAGGTCTGCCTCCTGTGCCAGCCGAAGTGCGTCCTCGATCCGGACGATGCCTACCTGCTCACCGTTCGGTCCGACCAGTCGCACCTCGGGAACGCGGATGCGCTCGTTGACGCGCAGTTCAATGGTGATGGGTCCTCCTGGGTTGTGCTCGTTTGTGTGCCACCTCGTGATCGCGCCGGGAGCCCGGGAACGACAAAGGGCCCTCGTGCGATCACACGAAGGCCCAATTCCCAGATCGACGACGCCCCAACCCCTCCGGGTGGTACGCCGTACGATCGCTTCGATTCTCCGGATGTCCTCCAGAATCTCTCAGCGTGACCGGGACCCGCCGACTGTTCATCGACTGGGTGGGAGGTGGCCCTCCGCTTAGACTTGAACCTCTGGATCGCCCCGAGTATTCCGCTCAGGGGTCACCATCGGACCAGGTCGGTCGCCGTGTAAGAGTAGCAGGATGACCGACTCAGGTGCCACTTCGCAGTCCGGCCCCACGCCCGACCCCCTGTCGACGGTGTCGCGCGACATCGCCGACGTACCCAGCGTGGAGATCATCTCGACCGCTGCCCTCCACCTGATGAGCGCTGCCGCCGTCCACCTCGGCCTCGCCGAAGACCTCCCCGACCACAAGGACCTCGACGAGGCCCGTTCCCTCATCGACGCCCTGGCCGGCCTCCTCGACGCCTCGGCCCCCAGCCTCGGCCACCACCACGCTGCCCCCCTCCGCGACGGCCTCCGCTCCCTGCAACTCGCCTTCAAAGAAGCCAGCTCGATCCCGGACGCTGCCGGCCAAGGCCCCGGCGAGAAGTACACCGGCGAGGTCCGCCCCACCGCCGCCCGGCGCTGACCGCCGAGGCCCCGAACCCCAGGGCCATCACAATCCCGTCCGCAGCGACCACCCCCGCGGCACACCGCTCTGAACCGCGCATTGTGATGGCCCCCAGATCCGCGAGGCGGCATCCGCTCAGACACGCGTGCCGATGCGCGATGTCAGGCGTTCTGCTCGTCGCGCCAGGCGATCCAGCGGCGGATGGTGTCGAGGTCGTAGTCGGGCCCGCTGGTGGAGACCGTGAACAGGCTGACGCCGAGCTCACGCAGCGGCGGACCGACCTGCCACGGGTCGCCGCCGACATGGACGGACCGCTCGATCGTCGACGGGTCGCGGCCGATCTCGGCGCAGTACCGGTCGAGCAGACCGAGCTTTCGCACCAGGTCCTCGCCCTCGGCGAAGGTGTTCCAGATGTCGGCGTGCCGGGCCACGACGCGAAGCATCTTCTGCTCGCCACCACCGGCGATCAGGATCGGCATCCGGCCGATCGGCGGCGGGTTCAGCGTGGCGAGGCGCTTCTCGATCCGCGGCAGGGCCTCGGCGAGTCCGGCCACCCGGCGCCCTGGGGACGGGAACTCGTACCCGTACTCGAGGAACTCGCGTTCCTTGAAGCCGGCGCCGATCCCGACCACGACCCGCCCACCGCTGATGTGGTCGACGGTCCTGGCCATGTCCGCCAGCAGGTCGGGATTGCGGTAGGAGTTGCAGCTGACCAGAACCCCGAGGCCGATCCGGGAGGTCTGCTCGGCCCACGCGGCGAGAATCGTCCAGCCTTCGAAGTGCTTGCCCTCGGCCACCTTGCCCAGCGGGAAGAAGTGGTCCCAGGTGAACAGGATGTCCGCGCCCAGGTCCTCGACCTCGGCGGCGGCCCGGCGGATCGCGGCGTACTCCGCGCGCTGCGGCGCCACCTGCGCACCAATACGGACTGGTCTCATAGAAATACTCCCTCAGCTGCGGACGTCCCACCCAACCGTGCCGAACAAGTTCACCAGCCCGCTGGGGGCACCGGCGGCGTCGACTCCGGCCAGGAGCTGACTTTCTGCACCGGATCCGTACGCCGAGGCCGCCGCCGTACGGATCTCGTGCACAACGTGACCAATTGAGCCGTGCGAGCCGGGCGAGCCGGGTCAGCCTTTGACGGCGCCTTCTTCTACGCCCTTGAAGAAGAAGCGTTGGAGGGTTGCGAAGACGATCACGATCGGGATGAAGGCGATCATCGTGCCTGCGGCGATGAGGCGGGGGTTGTTGCTGAAGGTGCCGGACAGGTATTGCAGTCCGACGGTCAGGGTGTACTTGTCCGGGTCGGTGAGCACGATGAGCGGCCAGAGGAAGTCGTCCCACGCGCCGATGAACGCGAAGATCGCCACCACGCTGATCGTTCCGCGCACCGACGGCAGCCCGATGTAGACGAATCGCTGCCACGCGTTCGCTCCGTCCACGATCGCGGCGTGATCGACCTCGATCGGCAGCGACCGGAACGCGTTGTACATCAGCAGCACGTTCAGCGCGCCGATCATGCCGGGCAGCGCGACGCCGAACAGCGTGTTCGCCAGCCCGAACTCCCGCACCGTCACGTACTGCGAGATGATGGTGACCTCACCCGGCAGTACGAGCGTGGCCAGGAACAGCCCGAGCACCAGCTTGCGGCCGCGGAACTGCAGCCGGGACAACGCGAAGCCGGCCAGCGACGCACCGAGGACGTTGCCGCCGACCACGAGTACGGCGACGACCAGCGAGTTCCGGGCGTAGTCCCAGACCGGGATCGTGTCGGTCACGGCCTTGTAGTGGTCGAACGTCGGCTGGGCCGGCAGCAGCTTCGGGATCCGGGTGTAGATGTCCTCCCCGGATCCCTTCAGCGACGTGGACAGCTGCCACAGGAACGGCCCGATCGTGATCAGCAGCACGAACACGAGCAGCAGGTACCGGACCACTTTCTCCCGCGGCGAGACGGTGTTGAACCCGAAGGAACCGCGACGGCGACCCGACGGAGGGCCCGAAGACTCCTTGACCACAGGCCGCACCGGATCAGTCACTGTGGTCATGCTTCCGCTCCTCGACGGTTCAGGCGGGCCAGCACCAGCATCGGTACGACGGTGACGAAGAACAGCACGATCGACAGCGCCGACGCGTACCCGAGGTTGCCCTCGAAGCCCTGGCTGTACTGCTGGATCAGCATCACGACCGAGTTGTCCCGGCCACCCGGACCGCCCTTGCCACCACTGAGGATGAACAACTCCGAGAACACCCGCAGCGCCGACACCGAGATGAGGATCGAGATCAGGATCATCGTCCCGCGCACCCCCGGCACCGTCACATAGAAGAACCGGCGGACCGGCCCCGCTCCGTCGACCGCGGCCGCCTCGTGCAGCTCGCGCCCGACGTTCCCGAGGGCGGCCAGGTAGATGATCATGTAGTACCCGAGCCCCTTCCAGATCGTCAGACTGATTGCGCTGAGCAACAACAGCCACTGGTCGGACAGGAACGGCAACGGACCGGAGATGACTCCGAGCTTCTCGGCCAGTCCGTTGACCAGACCACGATCGTCCAGGATCCACTGCCAGATCAGCGCCACCACCACGGCCGAGGCCACCACCGGCGTGTAGAAAGCAGTCCGGAAGAAGGTGATCCCGGGCAGCTTCTTCTCCACCAGTACGGCGAGCAGCAGCGGGAAGACGGTCAGGAACGGCAGGCACACCACCATGTAGATGACGCTGTTCAGCAACGCCCACCGCAACTGCTCGTCGTGCAGCAGGGTCTCGAAGTTCTTCAGCCCGACGAAGGTGCCGCCGCCGATCGGCCTGGCGTTGGTGAACGACAGGATGACGGTGTTGATCGACGGCCACAGGTTGAACACCAGCAACCACGCGAGTGCTGGAATCACCAGCACCCACGGGGTGAACCAACGGTTGTACCGCATTACTGCGTCAGAAGCTGGTTGGCCTTCGCCACCGCCGCGTCGAGGGCCGCCTGCGACGACATCTTGCCGGCGATCGCGAGCGAGATCTGCTGACCGATGAAGTCGTTGGTCGCGCCGCTGATCACCGGCGGCTGCAGCACCTTCGCCTTGGCCAGCGACTCGAACGCGAGCACCTTGGCGTCGCTCTCCGGCGTACCGTCACTCTTCGAGAAGTACGGGTCGGACGCGGACGCCTTGGTCGAGGGGAAGATGTTCACGATCTTGGCGAACGCGGCCTGGTTCTCGGCGTTGGTGACGAAGCGGGCCAGCGCGATCGCGGCCGCCTGGTTCTTGGTCTTGGCCGACACCGACAGGCCCTGCACGTACAGCGGCGGGGTGTCCAGCGCGGGCGACGGGACGACCTTGCCCTTCAGCGACGGGTTGTCCTTCTGGAAGTCCTGGATCGCGTTGCCGCCGCCGGTGGTCCAGGCGACCTTGCCCTGGGTGAAGAGCTTGGAGTTGCCGAGGTACTCCTGGGTCAGGATGTCGCGGGGCAGGTAGCCGGCCTTGTAGGCGTCGCGGTACTTGTCCAGCAGCGCGGCGGCCTCCGGGGTGTTGAAGACGAACTTCGTGCCGTCGTCGGACAGGATCTTCACGCCGGCGTTGGTGAAGTCACCGATGCCGGGCAGCCGGCTCATCAGGTACTCCTTGCCGCCGGTCTTGTCGTGCATCACCTTGGCGGCCGCGAGCAGTTCGTCGAAGGTCTTCGGCGGGTTCTTCACATCGAGGCCGGCCGCGGCGAACTTGGTCGCGTTCCAGTAGTCGATGTCGGTGTTCAGGTACCACGGGTAGCCGAACGTGCCGTCCAGGCCCTGGTACTGGTACGCCTGTACGCCGCCCTCGACGTACTCGTCCTTGATCTTCGGGTCGGCGGCCGCGACGTCGAGCAGCATGTTCTGCTTGGCCAGCGAGAGCGCGAAGTCCGGCGGGAGGTTGGTGACGTCCGGCAACTGACCGGCCGACGCCTGGCTCAGCACCTTCTTGTCGTAGCCGTCGCCCGGCTGGTCCAGCCAGGTCACCTTGGTGCCCGGGTACTTCGCCTCGAACGCCGTGATCACGCCTTCGACGTACGCCGTGAACTTCGGCTTCAGGGCCCAGGTCTGGAAACTCACTTCGCCGGTCACCTGGGCATTGGCGTCGACGGTCGGCTTGGCGCCGCTACTGCCGGAGTCGTCGGACGAGCCGAGGCCACAACCGGCCAGAGTGAGAGCCGCGGCGGCAAGAGCTGCCACCGGAGCCAGACGACCTCTACGCATGGATTCTCCTGGGTTTGATAAACCGGTATAGCTCCTGCACTATCCGGGATCGTAGAATCCGCTGTCAAGGGAAGAGGGTGACTCGGGATTCTGCGCCGTAGCGAGCAGGTGCTCGGCGGAGTGCAGCGCAAGGCGGAGGATGAGGCGCGGAGTGGGTTTCTCCGTGCCTCGTCCTCCAACGCAGCGATGTGCCCGCCGAGCGCCGCGCAGTAGGCGCAGAGTCCCGAGTCACCCTCGAAGGGAGGTACGACGTGGCCAGACCGACGATCGCCGACATCGCGATCCGCGCGGGGGTGTCCAAGGGGGCGGTGTCGTTCGCGCTGAACGGGCGGCCGGGGGTCAGCGACGCGACCCGGGAGCGGATCCTGAAGATCGCCGAACAGATGAGCTGGCGGCCGCACAGCGCGGCGCGGGCGCTCGGCGCGTCCCGGGTCGACTCGGTCGGGATGGTGATTGCGCGGCCGGCCCGCACGCTCGGCGTGGAGCCGTTCTTCGCGCATCTGCTCTCCGGCGTGCAGTCCGGCCTGTCTGCGGAGTCGATCTCGCTGCAGTTGCTGATCGTCGAGGACACCGCGACCGAGATCGAGGTGTACCGCCGGTGGTCCTCGGAGCACCGGGTGGACGGCGTGATCCTGGTCGACCTGACGGTCAAGGACCCGCGGATCGACGAGCTGAAGGCGCTCGAACTGCCGGCCGTGGTGATCGGCGGACGCGGCGGCAAGGGCGCGCTCGCCTCGGTCTGGGCCGACGACCGGGACGCGATGCTGTCGATCGTGGAGTACCTGGCCGCCCTCGGCCATCGCCGGATCGCCCACGTCGCCGGTACGCCGCTCTTCCAGCACACCGTGCGCCGGATCAAGGCCGTCCGGGACGCGGCGCCCCGGCTCGGCCTGGTCGATGCGCCGTCGCTGACCACGGACTTCAGTGACGCCGAAGGCGCGGCGACGACCCGCAAGCTGCTGTCCCAGGCGAGCCGGCCGACCGCGATCGTCTACGACAGCGACGTGATGGCGGTGGCCGGCCTCGGGGTGGCGATGGAGATGGGCGTCTCGGTGCCCGGCGACCTGTCCATCGTGGCCTTCGACGATTCGATCCTGACCCAGTTGATGCATCCGGCCCTGACCGCGCTGTCCCGCGACACCTTCGAGTTCGGCCGGCAGGCGGCCGAGGTCCTGCTCGAGGTCATCGCCGACCCCACCCGGATCATCAACCGCCGCACCGCCGACCCGGTCCTCACCGTCCGCGAGTCCACCGCTCCCCCGGCGTAAACTTGGCGCAACACCCTAAACCGATTTAGCATCCTCAGCATGCTCTCGGATCCCGTCACGCCCCGGTTCGGTGCGAACCACGTTCCGTCGGCCGGGTGGTTCTACAGCTGGCTCGACCACGACGGCGACGCGGTACGGCGGGACTTCGCGGATCTGGCCGGGATCGGGCTGGACCATGTCCGGGTGTTCCCGGTCTGGCCGTGGATCCAGCCGAACCGGGCGATCATCCGTGAGCAGGCGATCGAGGACCTCCTGGACACGATCGACGCCGCCGCCGAGCACGGGCTCACCGTGGCGGTCGACCTGATCCAGGGCCACCTGTCCAGCTTCGACTTCCTCCCGTCATGGGTCCTGACCTGGCACAGGACCAGCCTGTTCTCCGATCCCGCGGTCCGCGACGGCCTGACGACGTACGTCGACACCGTCGCCCGCGCGGTCGCGACCCGGCCGAACGTCTTCGCGATCACGCTCGGGAACGAGGTCAACAATCTCTGGCCGGACAGCGCGACCACAGCGGAGACCTCGACCGGCTGGGCGCAGGACCTGCTGACCACGCTGAAGAAGGCGGCACCCGACGTACTCGCGCTGCACTCGGTCTTCGACGACGCCTGGTACAAGGCCGACCACCCGTTCCACCCCGTTGATGTCGTGGAGCTGGGTGACCTGAGCACTGTCCACTCGTGGGTTTTCAACGGGGTCTCACGAGTGGACGGTCCCCTCGGGCCGGCCACACTCAGCCACGCGGACTACCTGGTCGAGTTGGCCGCGGCGACGTCGCTCGATCCACAACGACCTGTGTGGCTGCAGGAGATCGGCGTACCCGGGCCGGACATCCCGGTCGACCTTCAGGCCGAGTTCACCCGGCGGACGGTCGAACTGGTCATCCAGAACCCGGCGCTGTGGGGCGTGACCTGGTGGTCCTCCCACGACATCGACCGCAGGCTGCTCGACTTCCCGGACCGCGAGTACGACCTGGGTCTGTTCAGCGTCGACCACCAGCGGAAGCCGGCCGCACAGGCCCTGGCGGACGTGATCGCCGAGGTACGAGCGAACGGCGTACCTGCGCAACCGGCGACCAGGACGCTCACCGCTCCGGCCAACCTACGCACCGAACCGCACCGTCGTCCGGAAGTTGCCCCCGGCAGCGAATTCCACCGGCAGTGGGTCGCCGCGCGCGCCGACGGTCCGGTCCGGATCGTCCTGCCTTAGGACTCGCCGTTGATCAGGACCTCGATCCCGTCCAGGATCCGGGTCAGCCCGAACTCCAGGTCGTCGTCGAGGCCGTCCTCGTACTCCTGGTTGGTGTAGAGCGCGGTCAGCATCGGGTAGCCGCCCTCCATCAGCCGCGGGACCAGGAACCGGCCGACCTGCTCGGCCTGGACGGGCGTGTCCACGGCGGCCCCGAGCTGCCGGGCCAGAACGCCGTAGTTGCGGGCGAATCCGTCCAGGAGCATCAAGCAGCCGAGCATGTCGTGCTGACTGAGTCCGGTGCCGTCGAGGGCTTGGAGCATCGCCTCCATCCAGCGCATGACGTTGGGCGTCACGGGCGCGCCGCGGATCGGGATGTCGAGCAGCCAGGGGCGTCCGGCGTACAGCTCGACCTGCGCGGTGACCCACGCGGTCGCGGCCTCTCGCCAGCCGGACGGCAGCTCAGGCGGCGGACCGACAGCCTTGTCCTGGACCAGCACGATCAGCTCGTCCTTCGACCGCACGTAGCGGTACATCGCGTTCGTACTGACGCCGAGCCGGGCCGCGATCCGCTGTAGCGACACCGCCTCGAACCCGTGGCTGTCGCCGAACTCGATTCCGGTCGCCACGATCTGCTCGACCGACAACCCCGGCTTCGGCCCGCGCCGCTGCACCGGCTGCACGCCCCAGGACAGGGCGAGCCCCGGCGGCAACTCCCCGCGGTCCTCGGTCATGCCCTCCATCTTCGCGCATCACGGCCCCCGCCCAGAGGGGTGCTACCACCACCCCTGAAACGGGTCCTGAGCACCGGGCGGACGAAACTGTTCAACCCATACGCTGTTTGACGTCAAGACAACCCCTCAGGACAACCCCTCCCTCGAAAGGAATCCTCCGATGAACACGATGCTCGAACCGCTGCTGCTGCCGGACCAGGTCGACCTGAGCGAGGACGACCGCCGTACGGCCGTCGCCAAGCTCGACCGGGCCGTCCGGAAGGGCACCTTGACCCCGCCGCAGGCCGGCGACCGGCAGGACCTGTTGCTCGAGGCCCGCACTCGCGGTGACCTCCACCAGGTCTTCGACGGCATGGCCGACGCGCTCCCGCCCCGCGGTCTCACCGGCGCACTGCGAGCGGTCAGCGCCGTCTGGCTGCTCACCTGCGTCGTGCAGTTCGTGATCTGGGTCGTACTGGCGGCCTTCGGTCACTTCGACTGGCCGTGGTGGCTGTGGTCGGACATCGGTCTCGGCCTGGTCGTCGCCGTCGTGTGGTGGACCAACGAGTCCTACTACCGCAAGACCGATGTGCAGGTCACCCGATGAGCGCCCCGGTCCAGCTCACCGACGTCCGCAAGGTGTACGGCACCGGTCCTGGCGCGGTCACCGCGCTGGGCGGTGTCACCTACGGCTTCGAGGCCGGCAGCTTCACCGCGGTGATGGGCCCGTCCGGCTCCGGCAAGAGCACGCTGCTGCACTGCGCCGCCGGCCTCGACGCTCCGACGTCCGGCGACGTACATCTGACCGGGCGATCCTTGCGCGGCCTGGACGAGACCGCCCTGACCGAGCTGCGGCGCGAGCACGTGGCCTTCGTCTTCCAGTCCTTCAACCTGATGCCGGCCCTCACCGTCCGGCAGAACGTCGTACTGCCGCTCATGCTGGCCGGGAAGTCGCCGGACGAGGCATGGGTGTCCGAGGTGATCCGGCGGGTCGGACTCGGTGACCGCACCCGGCACCGGCCGAGCGAGCTGTCCGGTGGTCAGCAGCAACGGGTCGCGATCGCCCGGGCACTGGCCGGACGCGCCGCGATCACGTTCGCGGACGAGCCGACCGGCGCGCTGGACACGGTCACCGCACTCGACGTCCTCGCACTCCTCCGCGACCAGGCCCGCGCACTCGGGCAGACCGTCGTGATGGTCACCCACGACCCGGTCGCGGCGTCGTACGCCGACCGCGTCGTCTTCCTGGTCGACGGTCAGATCGTCTCGGAGACCGTCCACCCCACCGCAGAGGCCATCGCCGCGGAGCTCGCTCAGCTCAGCGCCGGCCGCTACTCACCGTCGGAGACCTGAATCATGATCCGCCTCGCCATCACCACCCTGCGGTACCGGACCGCTGCCTTCCTCGCCATCCTCGTCGCAGTCCTGCTCGGCGGCGCTCTGCTCAGCGCGGCCGGCGGCCTGCTCGAGACCGGCCTCCGGCTCAACGCACCGCCCCAACGCCTCGCCGCCGCGCCCGTCGTCGTCACCGGCGACCCGGCGTACCACCCGCCCAACGGTTCCGGCTCGGCCGCGTTCGCCGAGCGCCAGCGCGTTGACGCCGACCTGGCGGACAAGCTCGCCAGTACGCCGGGAGTCGCGCAGGCGATCGCGGATCGCTCGTTCCCGGCCGTGATCGCTCCCGGCACGGCTGCACTCACCGGACATGGTTGGGCGTCCGCGCCCCTGGCGCCGTACCAATTGACCGCGGGTCAGGCGCCGCAGATGGGTCAGGTCGTGCTCGATCAACGCCAGGCCGGCACGTCCAAGCCCGGTGACCGGATCAGCGTGACCGTCAACGGCCGACCACAGACCTTCACCCTGGCCGGAATCGCGGCCGCTCAACATCAGGTCGACGTACCGTCGGTGTTCTTCGCCGATGCGGACGCGGCCCAACTGGCTCCTGGAGTCGACGCAATCGGTGTGTTCCCCGCTGCCGGGACCTCGGCGCGTGACCTGGCCGAGCGACTCGAGCTTCCCGACGGCGTACGAGCGTATGCCGGAGACGACCGGGGCGTCGCGGAGTACAGCGGGATCGCGACGAGTCTTCCGCTCATCATCATGCCCGGCGTCTTCGGTGGGATGGTGGCCGTGGTGATGGCACTCGTGATCTCGGCCACGATCGGACTGTCGGTCCGGCAACGCCGGCGCGAACTCGCGCTGCTGCGGGCCAGCGGCGCAACGCCGCGGCAGGTCGGCAAGATGGTGATCGCCGAGACGATGGTGGTCGGGGTGATCGGCCTGATCCTCGGACTGCTGTGCGGCCGGTTCGCCGGTGACTGGATCTTCGGGATGCTGGCCGATGGCGGGATCGTGCCGTCGCAACTGCGGTTCGACCAGGGCCCGCTACCGTTCGCGGGCGCGGCTCTGCTGACCTTCGCCGTACTGCGGATCACGGTCGGCTTCGCCGCCGGACGCGCGGCTCGGATCCGGCCGATCCAGGCGTTGGCAGAGGCCGCCGTACCGGAGGTTGCACTGGGACGCGTCCGGTTGATCATCGGCGCGGTGTTCGCGGGAGCGACGGTGTCGATCGCGATGTCCACGCTCTTCATGAGTCCCACCAACGCTGCGGCGATCGGCGGGCCGGCGGGTCTGACCGGATCCATCGCGGTCGCGATCCTTGCACCACTGGTGATCCAGCGGGCACTCGTGCCACGGCTCACCGCGCTGATCGAGAAGCGCGGGACCAGCGGAGTTCTCGCGGTGATCAACCTGCGGGTCCGGGCCGTCCAGTTCGCCGCGATCCTGATCCCGATCACGATCGCCACGACCATTGCTCTCGGCAACATCTACGCGCAGACAACCCAGCAGAAGGCGGCCGTCGAGGCGTACACCGACAACCTGGCCGCGGATGTCGTCGTGACCAGCACGTCCGGTGGGATCCCCGCCTCGCTGACCGACAGTGCGCGGTCTCTGCCCGGCGTCACCGCGGTGTCCGAACTGGTCCGCAGCAAGGGCTGGATCGAGGAGCCGTACGACACCTCGCACACCAGTGATGCCTGGCCGCTGCTCGGCCTGAGCGGACCGGTCTACAAGGGAGAGGTCACGAAGGGTTCGCTCGACGACCTGACCGGCGACACCGTGGCGCTGCCGCCCGGTACGGCGAAGAAGCTGAAGGTCGACGTGGGATCGGAGATCGGGGTGCGCCTGGGCGACGACGCTCTGGTGAAGCTCAAGGTGGTCGCCCTCGCGAAGGGCCCGTCCGGCTACGAGTCGATCCTGCTGCCCGCCGCACTGCTGGCCTCGCACACCACGACCGGACTCCCCAGCCAGCTGCTCCTGAAGACTCACGATCAGGAGGCCACGATGAAGTCGATGGTCCTGTCGGAGTGGCCGGGATCGAGCGTCGGCGGCCGGGATCTGCTGGCCTCCGGGTACGACGCCGGCCTCGGGGTCGACGCCTGGATCGGGTACCTGCTGGCCGGGATCGCCGTCGCCTACACGGCGATCGCGTCGATCAACACGATCGCGGTCGCGGTCCTGGACCGGCGGCGGGAGTTCGGGCTGCAACGGCTGACCGGCTCGACCCGGCGGCAGGTGAGCCGGATGCTGACCCTCGAGGGTCTCGTGATCGCGGCACTCGGTCTCGTCCTCGGGCTCATCGCAGCGGCGTTCACCGTGCTACCGATCGCGGTCGCGACCCGCGGCTGGCCGATCCCGTCCGGTCCGGCCTGGATCCTGCTCGCCTGGGTGGCCGTAATCCTGCTGCTGGTGCTGCCCACCACCGCGATCACCGGCCGGATCGCGCTCAGGTCGAAGCCGATGGATGCGCTGAGCTCAGCCGTTGGCTGACTCGATCCATGCGAAGCCGCCGTCTTCCAGGCGTACCACCTGGAGGCCGGCGGCCAAGCGCCGTACGTCGTCGGTCTCGATCACTCCGGTCGCGGGACCGGCGATGTCGAGGACGATCGCGGCGGCCCCTTCCTGGATCGCCGCGGTCGCGACCAGTTGGGCCTGCGCGGGCATCGGCCGGGCGTCCGGGCTCCACCGGGTCAGGCTCTCGGTGCCTGTGAAGGCGAGCAGTGCGTTGCGACCGTCCTGTCCCTGCAGCAGCGCAACCGCCATGTCCGAGGTCTTGTCGTGTGCCAGCCCGTTCTCGTCGTACTCGACCTCGCCGAGCATCGCCACCACGGGCACCAGCAGCCGTGCCCTGGTCAGCGCCGCCAGGGTCGCCCCGTGGTCACGCTCCGCGAGCGCGCGTGCCAGCGCGGGGTCGGCCGACCCATCGTCGTTGTCGAACCCGGTGAAGGCCAGTCGGCGTTTCGGAGGCTGCACCCCGTCATTGTCCCCGGCGGACCCCCACCACTCATCAACCGGGCCGGACCAGGGCCCGCGACGCCCATTTGAGCGTGCCGAGGGCGGTGGCACCGCAGTTGGTGAGTGCTGGGGGTCCGGAGCGGGGTTTCAGGGTGGTGTCAGGGCTCTTCCCCTCTTGGTTCCGCGCCGGACTGTGCGAGCCTGGGTATGTGCCTGACTTCAACGATCTGACGCTGCTGCCGTTCTGTGTGGGCCTGACCCTGCTCGGCCTGATCGGCTCGTGGACCGCCTGGCGGCGCCGCGGGGCGGCGGCCGGGACGCGTGGAGTGGCCTGGTCCCTGTTGCCGGTGTCGCTCTACCTGACCGGCCTGCTGGAGCTCGTCTGGGACGTGGTCCGGTCGACCGTCAGCTGGGTCACGCACCTGATCTTCTCCCCCACGGTGTGGTCCGGGGTCGCGCTGTTCGGCGTCTCGGTCGTGCTGTACGTCGTCTCCGGCGTGGCCAAGGGCCGGCGTGGCGACACAGTCAAGGCACCCAAAGCCGAGAAGAAGCCCGCCTCGCCCGCGGGTGAGCTGACCGCCACGGGTCCCGCACCCGCGTCGGCCGCTCCCGCCAAAGCTGCCAAGCCGGCCAAGGGGTCGAAGGCGAAGCAGCAGGAATCGTCGGAGTTCGACGAGATCGAGGACATCCTGAAGCGCCATGGAATCAACTGACCGCCCCGCTGACCACGGGACCCCCCTGACCATCGACGCTCTGCTGGACAACGTCCAGGCCGCACCACCCCGGCTCGGCCGGACCCGGCTGATCGGCATCGACGGACCGGCCGGCTCCGGGAAGACCGGCCTCGCCGAGAAGATCCAGGCCCGGGCCGAGGCCCGCGGACTGCGCACCGGCATCATCCACATGGACGACCTGTACGACGGTTGGACCGGAGCCGTCCGCGGATTCGGCCTGCTCCGCGACCACGTACTGCAGCGGATCGCCGACGGCCGTGAGGGCCGGTACCGCCGCTACGACTGGCACCTCGGTGCGTACGCCGAACTCCACGTCGTACCGGTCACGGTCGAACTGCTCGTGGTCGAGGGCGTCACCTCGTGCGACCGCGACGCCGACCGCTGGCAGTCGCTGCGGTTGTGGGTCGAGACCTCGAACGAGGTCCGGCTGGACCGTGGCATCGCCCGCGACGGCGAGGCCCTGCGCGACCACTGGCTGGAGTGGATGCGCTGGGAGCGCGATCACTTCGCCGACCAGGAGACCCGTTCCCGCGCGCACGTCATCGTCGACGGCGACCCGGCGGTCCCGCACGACCCGGCGCTGGAGATCATCCCGAAGTCGGTGGCACTCCCGCCGCACGACTCGGCGGCCTCCTGACCACGATCAGCCGGGCGCTGGGATGGTGGGCCCACTCCCCCACGGGTGCTCGCTCGAGGTACTGCATCCGTAGCTCCGCCATGTAGTCGTCGTCATGCGCCAGCGCGAGTGCCCGCAGCGGCCCGGCGCGGTGAACCGCATCGAAGTACGTCGCCGCGTCCGGGTGGGTCATCGGGTGGGAGACCATCTCGTCCCGCTCGATCTCCGCGCCGGCGAGCGCCGGGACGAGTTCGTCTTCCCAGGGACGTCCGGCGTTGTCTCCGACGACCGAGTCCAGGAGGGCGAACGGCCCGGTTTCCTCAGCGACATCGGGCCAGTAGACGACGCACAGGCGGCCGCCCGGGCGAAGTGCGTCGTACCACGAGGCGATAGCGGAGCGCGGATCCGGCAGTTGCTGCAGGCCGAAGACCGAAACGACGGCTGCACAGAAGCCCAACCAGCGTGGATCGAGAGTCGCGGCATCACCCTGGACGAGCTCGACGTCGGCGTCCGGCAGCCGGGCCGCGCGTTCGCGCGCCAGCCGCACCATCCCCGCCGACAGGTCGATTCCGACGATCCTCCGCCCGGGAAAGCGTGGAGCGAGCAGGTCGAGCTCGGGGAACGTGCCGCAGCACGGCACGAGGATCGGGCCGTCGGGTACGTCGCCCACGGCGTCGACCGCCGTCCGCACCCAGGGCGCGAAGCGCGGCACGAAGTACACCTCGTAGCCGGCGGCTGCCTCGTCCCAGCCCCGGGCGATCCTCGCGAGGCGGTCGGTCACGGCCCCTCCAGACCGTCCCAGGACCAGCGCGGAATGCTCATGCCTTCAGCCACTTCGTCGGTGGAGTGGTGATACATCGTGTTCCAGGTCGCCCACGCGAAGTAGTCGTGCAGCACCCCGCGCAGGCGATCGTCCCCGGCCAGGCCGGCATCGCGCAGCGCCTCGTCGAAGCAGTCGACCGCCCTGCGGTTCATCTCGTCGTGCTCGCCGTTCCCGCTGTGGATCCGGACCACTGCCGTCTCGTCTCCGTAAATCCCGGAGTACGCCGCCGGCCCGCCGAGCGCCTCGCTCCAGTACGCCGCCAGCCGCTCGGTGTGATCCGAGCGGAATCCGTGGCTGAACGCGTGGCTCACGACCTCGTCCGCCATCACTCGCTCATGCCACGCCTGCGCCAGCCGGAGAATTCCCTCTGTCCCACCCGCAGCCTCGAAGACCGTCGTCATGCCGATGAGTCTTGCACTGCCCGCCGACAGTCGTCGAGACGATCACGGATGTGAGCCCGTTCGGGTTCCGACCCGGCCAGCTCGAGCGCTTGCCGGTACGCAATTATTGCCTCCGGCAACCGGTTCAGCCGGTGCAGGAGGTCGGCGCGGGCCAGCGCGTAGGGATGGTAGCTCTGCAAGCGTGGCGCGTCGGACAGCTCGTCGAGGAGGGTCAGACCTGCCTCGGCACCGTCGCGCATCGCGATCGCGGCGGCGCGGTTGAGCGCGACCACCGGAGACGGGTCGATCGCGATCAGGACGTCGTACAGGGCGACGATCTGGGGCCAGTCGGTCCCGGCGAAGTCACCCGCCTCGTCGTGCAGGGCGGCGATCGCGGCCTGGACGGCGTACGGTCCGGCCGGGCCGCCGGTGAGCGCGGCGACCACCAACTCGCTGCCCTCGGCGATCATCTCGCGATCCCACCGGCCGCGGTCCTGGTCTTCGAGCAGGACGAGTTCGCCGGCGGGGTCGCTGCGCGCGTCCCGACGGGCGTGGACCAGCAGCATGAGGGCGAGCAGGCCGGTGACCTCGCGCTCGGACGGAAGCAGACGGTGCAGGATTCGGGCCAGCCGGATGGCCTCCTCGGCCAGGTCAAGCCGTTGCAGGAACGGGCCGGAGCTGGCGGCGTACCCCTCGGTGAAGACCGAGTAGATCACCTGCAGCACTCCGGGCAGCCGCTCCGGCAGTTCGTCCGGGCCGGGCACCCGGAACGGGATGCGGGCCTCGCGGATCTTCGTCTTCGCCCGGACGATCCGCTTCGCCATCGTCGCGGTCGGCACGAGGAACGCCCGCGCGACCTCCGGCGTACTCAGCCCGGCGAGGCAGCGCAGCGTCAGCGCACCGCGGTCCTCGGCGGCCAGGGCCGGATGCGCACAGGTGAAGAACAGTTCCAGCCGCTCATCCGGTAGCCCGCCGTCCGCCGACGGGACCGGGTCGGCGCGGTCCGCCTCGACCTGCAGTACGGCGAGCTTGGCGGCGTAGACCTGGTCGCGCCGCAACCGGTCGACCGCCTTGCGCCGCGCGGTGGTCATCAGCCAGCCGCCAGGGTTCGGCGGGACCCCATCGACCGGCCACCGCACCAGCGCCGCTTCGATCGCCTCGGAGGTGACCTCCTCGGCCAAATCGAGGTCGCCGAAGCGCCGGGCGAGCGCGGCCAGCAACCGGCCGCGCTCCTCCCGGAACACCTCCTCGACCTGGTCCATCCTCAGAACTCCGCGACCGGCCGCACCACGACAGATCCGCCGCCCCGCGACCCCGGACACTTCGCGGCCCAGTCCAGCGCCACGTCCAGATCCGGTACGTCGATCACGTAGAACCCACCGAGCACCTCACGGGTCTCGGCGTACGGCCCGTCGGTGACGGTGCGCCGGCCGTCGTTGGCGACCTGGACCCGGGTCGCGGTGACCAGATCGGCCAGCGACTCGGCGGCAACGACGACTCCGGCGTCCTGGATCTCCTTGTCGAACCGCATCCAGTCCTCGGGCTCGCAGCCGACCACCCCGCCGCTCACGTCGAGCTCACCGGCGTTGATCAAGAGCAGATATTTCACAATGGAACCTCCTGTCAGCGTATGTACAGCATCTCTACGAACGGGCGCGCCACCTATGGACAGGACGCTCCGAGAATTTGTCAGGATGGGTCCATGAGCACACAGATAGGTCCGTCCGGTGAGCAGTGGGCGCTTCGATCCGGCGGGTACGCCGGCACCGTGGTGAGCGTGGGTGGCGGTCTCCGCGGGCTCACGTACGACGGCCGCCAGGTAGTGCTCGGGTACGGCGAGGACGAGCCGGCGCACGCCGGGATCGGCCAGCACCTGTTCCCGTGGCCGAACCGGATCACGGACGGGAAGTACACCTTCCAGGGTGCCGACGAGCAGCTCTACCTGACCGAGCCGGCCCGGCAGAACGCGATCCACGGGCTCACCCGCTGGGCCAACTGGGAGCGCGTCGACGACGGCACCGACGCCGCGGTGGTCGAGGCCGGTCACCGGCTGCACGGCCAGCCTGGGTACCCGCACCAGCTCGATCTCCGCCTCGCCTACCGCCTGGCCGATGGACTCACGGTGACCGCCACCGCGACCAACATCGGCGCGAGCGACGCGCCGTACGGGTATGGAACGCATCCGTATCTGAGCGTCGGCCGGACGATCGACGAGTGCGTGCTCGAGTTTGCCGCGAACGACTGGCTCGACGTGTCGCCGGAGCAGATGACACCGATCGGCCTGTCACCGGTGCAGGGATCGCCGTACGACTTCCACACCGGGCGGGTGATCGGCGCGCTCGACATCGACAACGCCTTCACCGGACTCGGCGGCGGCTCGTGGTCGGTGACGCTGACCGATCCTGACACCGGCAACAAGTCCGTCCTGACCAGCGACACCCCGTGGCTGCAGCTCTACTCCGGCGACGCGATCGGGCGTACGGCGCTCGCCGTCGAACCGATGACCTGCCCGCCGAACGCCTTCATCACCGGGCAGGACCTGGTCGTGCTCAAGCCCGGTGAGTCGCACACGACTACGTTCCGGATATCGGTCTAGGCCCGGCGCCGTGCTGCCGGGCCACGGCGGCCAACTCTTTGGCGGCCCGGCTCGCCCGTGGCCCCTCGGCCGCCTGCACCGCGAGGATGCCGATCCGGTTGCTGTCGGCATCGAACAGCTGGAGCCACGCGTCGCCCGGCCGGAACCGGAGCGCCGTCACCTCTGACCAGCGCAGCGTGTAGGACTTGAACACGTTGCGGATGTGCAGCCGGTCCGGGTACGCCGTCACCCGCAGCGTCGTCATCCGGTAGAGGATCCACAGCACCGCACCGAAGAACGCCAGCAACGTCAGCCGCTGGAACCAGCTGAACGACTCCCGGGCGTCACCCGGCAACCGGACCCAGATCACGCCGAACACCGCGATCAGAGACAACCCCATCACGCCGGCCATCAGCGCCACGATCCGCGGATGGAAGGTGAACAGCCGATCGGCGGCGGCCATGTCAGATCCCCGGTCAGATCCGGCAGGCGTGGATGTCCGTGGTGAGGATGGCACGCGCGCCCACCTCCCACAGCTGGTCCATCAGCCGCTGGGCGTCGGCGCGCTGGACCATCACGCGGACGGCGACCCAGCCCTGCCGGTGCAGCGGCGAGACCGTCGGCGACTCCAGACCCGGCGCGACCGCGGTGGCCGCGTCGACCGCGTCGGCCGGGATGTCGTAGTCCATCATCACGTAGTTGCGGGCGATCAGGACGCCCTGCAGGCGGCGTACCAGCTGCTGGATGCCGTTCGGCGGAGTCTCCACGCCGTGCCGCTTGATCAGCACCGCCTCGGACTTGAGGATCGGGTCGCCGAAGACCTCGAGTCCGGCCTGGCGGAGCGTCGTACCCGTCTCGACGACGTCCGCGATCACGTCCGCGACGCCCAGCTGGACGGCCGACTCGACCGCACCGTCGAGGCGGACCACGGACGCGTCGACGCCGTTCTCGGCCAGGTGGTCCTGCAGCACCCCGGCGTACGACGTGGCGATCCGTTTACCGGCCAGGTCCTTCACCGAGTCGGCCGCACCGGGCGGACCGGCGAACCGGAAGGTGGAGCTGCCGAAGCCGAGCTCCATGATCACCTCGGCGTCGGCGTGCGAGTCGAGCACGAGGTCACGGCCGGAGATGCCGACGTCCAGCGTGCCCTCGCCGACGTACACGGCGATGTCGCGGGGGCGCAGGTAGTAGAACTCGACCTCGTTGGCCGCGTCGGTGAGGGAGAGGTCCTTGGTGGTCCGGCGCTGTTTGTAGCCGGCCTCGGTGAGGATCTCGATGGCGGCTTCGCTCAGCGAGCCCTTGTTGGGTACTGCGACGCGCAGCATGGGACTGCCCTTTCTGAAGTGAACCGGTGACTGTCGGAGGGGTTCCTACAGATGTCGGTACACGTCGTCGAGGTCCAGGCCGAGCGCGTGCATCATCACCTGGGTGTGGTAGAGCAGCTGGGACAGCTCCTCCGCGGCCCGCTCCTTGCCCTCGTGCTCGGCGGCCATCCAGGACTCGGCGGCCTCCTCGACCAGCTTCTTGCCGATCGAGTGCACGCCGGCATCCAGCGCCGCCACGGTCCCGGATCCCTCCGGCCGCGTCCGCGCCTTCTCACCCAGCTCGGCAAACAGCTCCTCGAAACTCTTCATCGCGCGCCCAGCCTAGAGGGCCGCTCCCACTCCCCGCCGCTCAGGTCCGCTAGCCGGACTCCGCGAGGGCGGCCGAACGGCGGCGCGGCGGTGAGTGCGCATCGACGTACCAGTCATGCCGCTCGGACAGGAGTTGTTTGATCATCGCGTAGTCGGCGCTGTCTTCTGACGTGCGCTGGTGGTACGGCGGTGGGTAGAAGGCGTCGCCGATGAGTACGACGCCGGAGTCGATGGCCACCAGGGAGTCCGGGGCGTGGTTGCCGCCGACATGACGCAGTACGACGCCGGTCGGCAGCGTGAGGGTGTCGTCGAAGGTCTGGTCGGGGACGACGATGCGGAAGTCGGTCCAGTCGGGTACGGCGAGGGCGCGGGCCCGGAAGCTGGGGCCGAGCTTCGGGTTGGCCTTGACCTGGTCATGCAAGTAGCGGTGGCTCCACGGGCGTTCGCCTTCCGCGGTCAGGATCGGCACCGCGGACGAGTGGGCGACCACTGTGACGTCCGGCCAGGCGCATGCGCCCCACGTGTGGTCCCAGTGGTGGTGCGTGTAGACCAACCACCGTGGCGCGGGCAGACCGGCGGCTGCGATCGCCGCCTGGATCTCGCGGGCATGTTTCGGGCTGTTGCCGGCGTCGATCAGGACGCTGCCCCGGTCGTCGGCGATCACCGCGACCGACGGGCGGATCGCGTCCTGGTCGGGATCGTGGGGGTACAGCCAGACCCGGCCGTTCAGGTGTTCGAGCACCTGGCCGACGATAGCCGCATGCAAACTCCCCGGAGACTCCGCGACCTCGGCGTGGTCGTCGGCACGCTGCCGACCGGCCCGCGCAATGCGATCACCGACGTACCCGGCGTCCGCGTCGGCCAGACCACGATCGCCACCGATGACCTGAACACCGGCGTCACCGCGATCGTGCCGGACGGGTACGCCGACGGGCTGCCCGCGGCTGTGGCGGTGGGCAACGGGTACGGCAAGCTCGTCGGGAGCACCCAGGTGGATGAGCTGGGCCGGATCGAGACGCCGATCCTGCTCACCGGAACGCTGAGTGTGTTCCGGGTCGCCGACGCGCTCGTCACCTGGCTGATCGAGCGCGACCCGAAGGCGACCAGCCTCAACCCGGTGGTCGGCGAGACCAACGATGCCTTCCTCTCCGACATCCGCCGCCGCCCGATCACCCCCGAACACGTCCACGCCGCCCTGGACTCGGCCTCCACCGACCTCCCCGCCGAAGGCTGCGTGGGAGCCGGCACCGGCACCACAGCCCTCGGCTTCAAAGCCGGCATCGGTACGTCGTCCCGCACCGTGGAGCAGGGTTCGGTAGGGGCGATCGTCCAGTCGAACTTCTCCGGACTGCTGACGGTGCTGGGCAGACCGGTTCCGGCTGTGCCAGTGGATGCCGACGGCAACTCGTGCATGATCGTCGTCGCCACCGACCTCCCGCTGGACGCCCGCCAACTGGGCCGGCTGGCCCGCCGCGCGGTCTTCGCCCTCGCCCGCGTCGGCTCCGACTACGCCCCCGGCAGCGGCGACTACGCCATCGCCTTCACCACCAACCCCGCCCCCGGCTACCAGGACAAGGATCTCCGCGCCCCGTTCCAAGCCGTCACCGAGTCGGTCGAGGAAGCCCTCCTCAACTCCCTCACCATGGCCCGCACGACCAAAGGCCACCGAGGCAACACCGCCCAAGCCGTCCCCCACCACCGCATCCGCGCGGCGGCCGGATAGGAGCTCGCCGCCCGCCGGACCTCGGACACACCATGCGGGGACCTCGGACAGGTCATTTCGGCTCTCGTGACTGATGTGTGGGCGACACGTGTGGCGCGCGGCCCTGGCCTTGGGCTGTGTCTTGTCGGGGTCAACTCAGCGGCAGGTGGTCGTCGAGTCGTGGATGCGGGCGCGATTCAGCGTCTGTGGCGAACCGTGATCCACGAACCGATCCCCGACACCGCGCTCGCCACGGCGGCGCAGAAGCCACGACAGGGAGCGAGCCCCGGGCGGGGTTCGGCGTACTGCTCGACAGGAGGTGTCGGTCCAGGGACCACGTCTGCTGGGGCAATTACGCCTGAGACCGGCCGGATCGCGTCGACACGTCCTGTCGAACTGCACGACAGCATCCCCTCAACCCCCACCACACCGACGATCACCCAGCCACCGAGCACGACGCCGGACAACCCCTCGACTTGCTGGTTGTTCGCTCGAATTCCGGCCGGACAACCAGCAATTCCAGGGGTTGTCCGTTCATATCGCAGGGTGCCGTGCGCCGGCCGCACCGGGCTCGCCCTCGGACGGCTTTGCGGTGGGGGCGCGGACAGGAACCGGGGACCTCGGACAAGGTATTTCCTGTCCGCGATCCCCAGATGGTGTCCGCGGCCCGACATCGGGCGGCGACCGGGCGGCCACGGGGCGTGGGTCAGGCGTGTACGACGCTGGGTGGGGTCGGGTGGTTCGTGGGGGTTCGGTGGGTGAGGGTGGCTCCGATGAGCGAGCCGAAGGCGAGTAGCGCGGCGACGGTGCGGATCAGGTGGGCCACTTGCCAGTGATCGCGGACGGTTCCCCAGTCCGCCGGCGGGTTCTGGACCGACCACGACGCCTGGTCCGCGTTGATCGGCAGGTTGATCGCCAAGGTCGTCGCGAACACGAGCACCAGCAACGCAACCGCCACCAGCACCCGTCGATCGTTGCCCCGGGCCCGGATCGCAAGCACCACCGTGGTCACGATCGCCGGAATCAGCGTCACCGAAGCGAGTGTGTCCAGGGAGTCCAGTTCCACCAGGCGTACCTGCGTGTAGACCGAGCCGTTGAAACCACGCAGCGAGTTCTCCAGCACCAGCACACCCAGCAGGAAGCCGGCGAAGAGCCCGCTGAACAGCAGGCTCGCGCCACGGATCAACCGGGACATCAGTACGCCACACCGATCGGCTGACTGAGGGATGTCGGGTCGTCGAGGACGGCGAGCATCAGGTGGGCGACGTCGGCTCGGGAGATGAAGTAGCCGCGGGTGACCGAGCCGCCGACGACGGTCCGGTAGGTGCCGGTCAAAGGTTTGTTGTTCAGCTTGGGCGGCCGGACGATGGTCCAGTCGGTGGCGCTGCTCATGATGTCGGCCTCCATCACGCGGAGGTCGGCGTACACGTCGGCCGCGAAGGCGTTGATCATCGGGTGGACGACGCGCCGGTTCAGGAAGCTCTCGTCCGGCGGCATCGGCCCGAGCGGCGCTGCGCTCACCGCGACGAAACGGCGTACCTGGGCGGCTGCCATCGCGGCGAGCATCGACCGCGTGCTGCTCGAGGCGACCGCTCCGGACTTGCGTCCACGAGGGCCGACTCCGGAGATGACCGCCTCGCTCCCGTCCACCGCGTCCCGCAACGGACCGGCCTCGTCCAGGCCCGGCACGCGGACCACCTCCAGCGACGAGTGTTCCAACTCGAACGGCGACGACTGCCGAACCACCGCCGTCACCTTGTGCCCCGCGTCGAGCGCCTGACGTACGACGTGACCGCCGATCCCACCCGTCGCCCCGAACACTGTGATCCTCATCCGACTCCTCCTGCGCTACCGTGATGTTCTCTGCAACTCATATAGTACGGAAATCATAATATATGGAACAGACATCATCGGGTGACGCGCGCCACGCTCCACGCGACCGTCGCCGCGCCGGGAACGAGATCAAGGCCGCGCTGCGCGACCTCCGCATCCAGCTCGCCCTGCTGAACCACCAGGTCGGCGGCAAGCTGGCGCTGAAGGACGTCGACCTCGACTGCCTCGACGTACTGGCTCGCAGCGGCCCGCTGACGCCGAGCGCCCTGGCACGGCAGGCGGGTCTCCACCCGGCGACGCTGACCGGGATCCTGGACCGGCTCGAACGCGGCGGCTGGATCACTCGCGACCGGGCCCGCGGCGATCGCCGCAGCATCACCATCCGGGTCCTGCCCGATCGTGGCGTCGAGGTCTTCCGGCTCTACCAGCCGATGATCAGCGCGATGGACGACCTGCTCGACGACTACTCCTCCGACGAGCTCGACGTGATCGCCGGTTTCCTGCGCCGCAGTACCGAGGCCGGCCGGACCTCCACCGAGAAGCTGGCCGGTCAGGACTCGTAGACGTCGAGCAAGATGTGGGCGAGGGCCGCCAGCTCGGCCCGCAGCTCCGGCGGCTCGAGCACCTCTACCGCGTTCCCGAACCGGCAGAACGCGGCGGCGGCGTTGGGGATCGACTCGATCGGCACAGTGACGGTCACGCTGCCGTCGTCGGCCGGCTCGGCGGCCGCAACCGCCTTCACCAGCAGGGGAAACGACACGTCGTGCATCTTCGCGGCGAGCCGGGCCGAGACCCGTACGACCGCCTGCCCGGTGAACCGAACCTGATCGAACTGGTCCAGGTGCTCCTGCCAGAATCCCGCCAGGTCGAACCCCTCCGACCGGTCGAACTCCTCCTCGGTCGGCGTCAGCTCGAGGATGTTCGACACGCGATACGTCCGCATCCCGTTGGCCGTCGCGGACACGACGTACCAACTGCCGTTCTTCAGCACGAGGCCGTACGGCTCGAGCACGCGCTCGACCTCGCGCGGCGCCTCCCAACGTCGGTAGAGCACCCTGATCCGCCGGTCGTGCAACACGGCATCGGCCACCTGCGCGAGGTACGGCGATGTCTCGGCGTCCTGGTACCACGCGGGCAGATCCAGGTGGAAGCGGTTCTTCAGCCGCCCGGCCCGGTCCCGCTGGTCGGGCGCCAGCGCGGCCAGCAGCTTCAGTTCGGCAGCGCTGGTCTGCTCGGTCAGCCCGAGGGCCGCGGCCGCGCCGGGCATGCCGACCAGGAAGAGCGCGGCGGCCTCCTGCTCGTTCAGTCCGGTCAGCCGGGTCCGGTACCCCTGGACCAGGCGATAACCACCCGCCCGCCCCTGATCGGCGTACACGGGCACGCCGGCCGCCGCGAGCGCGTCGACGTCGCGGTAGATGGTCCGGAGCGAGACCTCCAGCTCGTCGGCGAGCTCACGCGCGGTCAGCTGCCTGCGGGTCTGGAGCAACAGCAGGATCGACAGCAGCCGGCTCGAACGCATGCCCCGAGGTTATCCTTTTTGACTGCCATGGTTTGTCAGGTTTCACGGCCACGCTGGCTGCATGACGACTTGGACCAAGGCGACCGGCGACTTCGACTTCCTGAACGGGTACTTCGACGTCCGGCACCGCACCCTGAAACAAGCCTTCGCCGGTTGCGACGAGTGGCAGGAGTACGACGGGACGACCACGGCGCACACGTACTTCGACGGCGCCATCAGCATCGACGAGATGCGCTTCCCGACCAAGGGGTCGTACGGGCTCTCGGTCCGGCTGTTCGACCCGGTCGCGAGGGAGTGGAGCATCTGGTGGGTCGACAGCCGGACGATGCGGCTGTATCCGCCCGTGCGCGGCGGCTGGTCGGAGGACGGGTCGAGCTGCCGGCTGGTCGGTGACGACGAGCTGGACGGCAAGCCGATCCTGTGCAGCTACGAGTGGTCGGACATCACCGAGACCACGGCGCATTGGGAGCAGGCCTACTCCAACGACGGCGGGGAGACCTGGGAAACCAACTGGATCATGGACTTCACCCGACGCGACACTCCCCCGCCGCCGCTCGACGTACCCAAGCTGACCGGCGACTTCGACTTCCTGGTCGGCCGGTGGGACATGCACAACCGACGCCGCAAGCCGGCGCTCGGGGAACCGGCCGAGTGGTACGAGATGCAGTCGGAGATGGAAGTCACGACGTACTTCGACGGTGCCGTGAGCTTCGACGAGGGCTGGTTCCCGACCGAGGGCTTCCGCGGCGCGACGCTACGGATCTACAACCCGTCGGCGAAGACGTGGGCGATCCACTGGATCAACAGCCTCCGGGGCCAACTGGAGACACCGGTCATCGGAGCGTTCGGCCCCGACGGCACCGGCATCTTCGAAGGCCCGGACGTGTGGGAAGGCCAGCCCATCGACGTCCGCTTCACCTGGACCCCCGGAGTCGACAAAGCCGCCTGGGAACAGTCCTTCTCAACCGACGCCGGCCGAACCTGGACCCCCAACTGGAAAATGAACCACACCAGAATCCAGTAGCTAACTACAGCTCGCGGATTGCGAGGAGGGTGGATAGGGCTGCTTGGGTGGCTTCGTAGCCTTTGTCTTCTCGGCTGTCGGGGAGGCCGGCCCGGTCCAGTGCCTGTGGGTCGTTGTCGCAGGTCAGTACGCCGAAGCCGACCGGGATTCCCGTGGTCACGCCGACCTGCATCAACCCCTCGGTCGCGGCCTGGCAGACATACTCGAAGTGCGGGGTGTCACCGCGGATCACGACACCCAGAGCGATCACGGCGTCGTACCCGTTCTTCGCAGCATGCAGGGACGCGACCGGCAGCTCGAACGATCCCGGCACCCGCACCACGGTGTAGTCGGTCACGCCGGCATCGTCGAGCGCGCGGATCGAGCCGGCGACCAGTGCGTCGGTGACCTTCGGGTGCCATTGGGCGGCGACGACCGCCACCCGGGCGCCCTCCACCCGGGGGATCTCGATCGAGGGTGCTCCACTGCCCGACATCAGCCGGCTCCGTTCTCTTCGGTCAGCAGTCCGCCGGGCAGGTGGTGGCCCATCCGGTCGCGTTTGGTGCGCAGGTACCGCAGGTTGTGCTCGGTCGGGTCGATGGAGATGCCGCGGCGCTCGACCACGTCGATGCCGTAACCCTGCACGCCCGCCAGCTTGTCCGGGTTGTTGGTCAGCAACCGGACTTCCTTGACGCCGAGATCCGCCAGGATCTGCGCGCCGGTGCCGTAATCGCGTGCGTCCGCGGGCAGCCCGAGGTCCAGGTTCGCGTCGACCGTGTCCCGGCCCGCGTCCTGCAACTCGTACGCCTGCAGCTTGTGCAGCAGCCCGATCCCACGCCCCTCATGCCCGCGCTGGTACACCACGACGCCACCCTCGGCCGCGACCTGCCGCATCGCCTCGTCCAGCTGCGGACCGCAGTCACACCGCAGCGAGCCGAACACATCACCCGTCAGGCACTCCGAGTGCAGCCGCACCAGAGTCGGCCCGTCGCCGATCTCACCGCGCACCAACGCCAGCTGCTCAGACCCGTCCACCGTGTTCCGGTAGCCATGGGCAACAAAATCGCCGTACCTGGTCGGCAGCGTGGTCGTCGCCACCCGCTGGATCTGGGTCTCGTTCAGCCGCCGGTACCGGATCAGGTCGTCGATCGAGACCAGCACGAGCCCGTGCTCGTCGGCGAACGTGCGCAGCTGTGGGCCGCGCTTCATCGTGCCGTCGTCGTTCACCATCTCGGAGATCACCGCCGCCGGGGTCAGCCCGGCCAACCGGGCCAGGTCGATCGACGCCTCGGTGTGCCCCGGCCGGACCAGTACGCCGCCATCGCGGCCACGCAGCGGGAACACGTGTCCCGGCTGGACCAGGTCGTACGGCTCGGACGCGGAGTCGGTCAGCACCCGGATCGTCCGGGCCCGGTCCGCGGCCGAGATCCCAGTGCTGATGCCGTCGCGGGCATCGACCGAGATCGTGTACGCCGTCCGCATCCGCTCACGGTTGTGCGGGGTCATCAGTGGGATGCCGAGCCGGTCGAGCTCCTCGCCCTCCATCGGCACGCAGACCACGCCGGAGCTGTACCGGATCAGGAACGCGAGCAGCTCCGGCGTCGCCTTCGACGCGGCGAAGATCAGATCGCCTTCGTTCTCACGGTCCTCGTCGTCGACGACGATCACCGGACGGCCGGCGCGGATCTCCTCGATCGCATGCTCGATCGTGTCGAGCTTCAGTACGGTGCCCATGTCAGCCCACCACCACAGGTTCTGGAGTCACAGCGCGCTCCTTGTTCTGGATCTTCCACCAGGACGCGAATCCGACGATGCAGAACAGCCCGTAGACGACGTACATGGTGGCCGACGGGTAGAACTTCGACTGCACCAGCAGCGGTACGCCGACCACGTCGACGGCGATCCAGATCAGCCAGAACTCGACGAAGCCACGCGCCATGCCGTACGTCGCCAGGATCGAACCGGTCAGGATCCACGCGTCCCACTGCGGTCCCCACGAGCCCAGCTCGCGCAGGACGAAGTACGCGATCGCGTAGAGGACGACGCCGATGCCGAGCAGCTCGATCCGCTCCCGGGCGGTGGCCCAGCGCGGCTGGACTCCCGTCGCGGCACCTTGGTGGCGGGTCTGGTACCAGCGGTACCAGCCGTAGAGGCTGACCAGGGCGAAGAACACCTGGCGGCCGGCCTGGCCCCACAGGTCCTTGTCCTGCGGCGTGTCGAACACGCCGCCGACGAAGACCGTGAACAGCAGAACGTTGCCGATGATGCCGACCGGCCAGGCCGAGACCATCCGGCGCATGCCGAACAGGGCGCTGGCCAGGCCGAAGCCGTTGCCGACGATCTCCCGGATCAGGACCGGGGAGCCGGCGATCGTCACCTGCTCGTGCAGCAGCCAGTCGAGCGGGTTCACTTGGTGCCTCCAGCAAGTAGTCGTTCCACGTACTTCGCGATCACGTCGACTTCGAGGTTGACCGTGTCGCCGACCTTGTTCCGGCCGAGCACAGTCAGCTCGAGCGTGGTCGGGATCAGGCTGATGCCGAATGTGCCGGTCGCGTCGTCCACATCGGTGACGGTCAGCGAGACGCCGTCGACAGCGATCGAGCCCTTCTCGGCGACGTACTTGAGAATCTCCGGCGCGGCCGCGACCCGGACTTCCTCCCAGTGCTCGGCCGGCGTACGGCTCGCGATCGTGCCGACGCCGTCGACGTGGCCCTGGACGATGTGGCCGCCGAGGCGGTCGTGCGCGGACACCGCCCGCTCCAGGTTGACCTGCGAACCCTTGGCGGCCTGGCCGAGGCTCGTGCGCTGCAGGGTCTCGCGCATCACGTCGGCGGTGAAGGTGCCCTCGCCGGTCGCGACCACGGTCAGGCAACAGCCGTTGACCGCGATCGAGTCGCCGTGGCCGGCGTCCCCGGTCACCTTGGGGCCGCGGATGGTGAGCCGGGCGGCGTCACCTTCGAGCAGGTCGAGCGCCTCGACGGTGCCGAGTTCCTCGACGATTCCGGTGAACATTCAGTGCGTCCTTTGCGGTTCGAGCGGCGTCAGGATCAGCCGGACGTCGTCGCCGAGGCGAGTGACGTCCGCTAGCTTGAACCGCCGCAGGTGGTGGATCGATTCCGCGCCGAGGTCGCCGATCGCGGCGTACCCCGAGCCGAGCACGGCCGGGGCGACGTACGCGACGAGCTGGTCGACGAGCTGCGCGCGCAGGAAGGCGGCGGCCAGGGTCGGCCCACCCTCGAGCCAGAGGTGCCGGATCTGCCGATCGTCGAGCTGCCGGAGTACCTCGGCCGGATCATGAGTTGGCAGCAACAGAGTCTCGGCGCGGTCGTTGCGAACCCGCGCGGTCGTCGGGATCTCGCGGTCGCCGACGACGACGCGCAGCGGCTGCCGCCCGGCCGGTACGTCGTTCTCGTCGCGCACGGTCAGCTCCGGGTCGTCGTCCAGCACGGTCTGGGTGCCGACAGCAATCGCGTCGCACTCGGCCCGCTTGCGGTGTACGTCGGCCCGGGCCAGCGGACCGGTGATCCACCGGCTGGTCCCGTCCGGTGCGGCCGACCGCCCATCCAGGGTGGTGGCGAACTTCCAGGTGACGAACGGCCGCCCGGTCCGGACGCTGTGCAGCCAGACCTGGTTGACCGCCTCAGCCTCGGCCTGCAGTACGCCTTGCTGGACGGTGATGTTCTTGCGCCGGAGCTTCTCGGCGCCTCCGGACGCCTGCCTGCTCGGATCCGCGACGGCGTACACGACGCGGGTGATCCCGGCCGCGATCAGGGCGTCCGCGCAGGGTCCGGTCCGGCCGGTGTGATTGCAGGGCTCCAGCGTCACGTACGCCGTACCGCCGCGGGCCGCCGGTCCGGCCATCCGGAGGGCCTCGACCTCGGCGTGCGGGCCACCGGCAACGGCATGGAAGCCCTCACCGACCGGATGGCCGTCGGGGCCGGTGATGACACAGCCGACCACCGGGTTGGGATGGGTGGTGCCGATGCCGCGTGCGGCCAGCTCGATCGCACGGCGCATCCAGGCCACATCGATCGGCGAAGCGTTGTTCACTCACGGTCCCTCGTCGTCACGGACGCACTCCCGGGGCCATGACAACCGGCGCGGCAACCCCCGCCGTCCAGCCGGTCCTCAGAGGATCGAGGCCACGCGTTCACGCAGGCTCATCACCCACATGCCACGCCGTCCGAACGCCGGAGCTCTCCCGCCGATCGCGTGCGCCTCCCATCCGGACTTTCACCGTCGGTCCCGGAATTCCACCAGGTCAACCGACCGCCAAACCGCAGCGGCCGGGTCGCGGACTGTCACCGCCGGCTCGGAATTGCACCGACCCCGGAGCACGCGAGTGGGTTCACTCGTACTTCAAGTATGCCCTCCCCACCAACCCGCACCACGACCCAGGTCACATCCCGGTCATTCCCACCCACCGACCGGTCCTTCCCACCCACCGATCCTGGGCGGATTCGGGGCGTTCGGGTCCGGCGGGGCGGTCCCTCGGACCCTGTACCTTCTTGCCGGTGGAGGCGTTTGCTGGGCGGTATCGGCTGATCGACCTGATCGGGACCGGCGGGATGGGGTCGGTCTGGCGAGCGTGGGATCTCCGGCGGTCGGCGTACGTCGCGGCCAAAGTCCTCGGGCAGCACGACGCGGCCACCCTCCTGCGCTTCGTCCGGGAACAGTCCGTGCGGATCCAGCACCCCCACGTGGTCGCGCCGCACGGATGGGCGGCTGACGACGACAAGGTCGTGTTCGCGATGGATCTGGTCCGCGGCGGCTCTGTCGCCACCCTCCTCGGCGACCACGGTCCGCTCCCAGCGTCGTACGTCGCCGTACTGCTCGACCAACTCCTGCACGGCCTGTCCGCAGTCCACGCTGCAGGCGTCGTCCATCGCGACCTGAAGCCGGCGAATCTCCTGCTCGACGTGACCGGAACCGGACGCCCCCACCTGCGCCTGTCCGACTTCGGCGTCGCCGGCCTGATCGGCGAACCACGCATGACCCGCACCAGCACAATCCTCGGCACCCCCGGCTACCTGGCCCCCGAACAACTAGCCGGCGCCGACCCCGACCCCCGCCAAGACCTCTACACCATCGGAGCCGTAGCCCTAGAACTCCTAACCGGCCAACGCCCCACCCCCAGTCCCCTCTCACCCCCCGCCAACGCCCCATCACCCGCACCGGCCGAACCACTAGCGTCCGCCGCACCACTCGCCGAGTTCATCCGGCGTTGCATGGCAACCGATCCGTCCGAACGCCCCGAGTCCGCTCACGCCGCCGCCCGCCTCCTCGCCGAATCCGGCGTCCTCCCACACGCCGGGGAGACTCCCTGGGCCAACCACCCCGACTCCCCCGAGGTCTTCGACCAACTCCCACCCCTCCCACCTGCCTGGACCCCCACCGGCCCAGCCCAGTCCGCACCACCGCCCCGCCCCCAACCGATCCAGGCACCACAGCCAACTCCTCGACCCCAGCCAGCTCCTTCACCTGAGCCGGCTCCTCCACCCCAGCCAACCCGCACGCCCCAGCCCGCACAGGCAACTCGACCGGCACGCGTGGCGATCGCCGCCACAGCACCCACCGCCCAACCACCCGCCGCATCAGCTGCCGCGGCTCAGCCATCCGCTGCACCACACCCCGACACCACGCCGCCCAACGCAAGTCAACCGACCCGCGTAGCAACCGCCGATCCGTTGCCTACTTCGGAGAAGTCGAAGGCATCACTCAGGAGCAGAGGATTGGTGTGGGTAGCAGCAGGCTGCTTCGCAGGTGCCGCAGCCCTCCTAGGCAGCGCCGCCTGGCTTCTCCTGCACTAACCGCAAGCCCTCGGCCCCAGTGCAGGAGCAGGCCCCCCGCATGTGCCAGCCGTACGGCGCCCGCCTCGCCGGCTACTGCGCACCATGGCCCGATCGCCGACCCGGAGAGAAGCGGTGGGTGCTTCGGAGGTGCAGAGCACCGGTGACCAGCAAAGCCGCGGACCAACGGACCCGTCGGCCGACGGTGCAATTCGTTGGGCCGCTAGACCACTCGGTGCCCTCTGTTGGGCTGGTTGCTGGAGCCCGGGCCATCAGTCGTGGCCCGGCCTCTGCGTGTTGGTGGTTAGTGGGGTGGGTGTTGGCCGCCTTGGCTGGGGTGCTGCGGCGGGGCCTGGTTTGGGTACTGCGGGGGCTGGTTGGGGTGCTGGGGCCAGGGCTGCGGGGCTGGGTGGGCGGTGGCGGGCTTCTTGCGTAGGCGTAGGACGGTGAAGGTACCGATGAGCAGGAGGAGGAGACCGCCTCCGCCGAGGCCCGCGATCAGGGCGGTCGGGGTGCCGTCGTCGGAGTTGTCGCGGGTCTGGACCGGACCGCCTGCCTCGTTCTTGTCGCCGGAGTCTGCCGGTTGGGAGGGCGTGTTGGTCGGGGACGGTGTTACGGACTCGCCTGAGACCGGAGTTGCGCCGTCCACGTACTCCGGTTTGCCGGTGCCCGCCGTACCGACTACTCCGACGGTCAGGGTGAGGGGGATGGTGAAGGCCTTGTCGTTGTCCTTGCGGCTCAGCGATACGGCGATGTAGTACTCACCGGGCATCGAGGTACCGGTGTCCTGGTTGTTGGCTCCGTTGCGGTTGAGGTAGCGGATCTCTTTGGTCGTGACGGCCTTGACCAGGCCTCGCTTGGTGAGGACACCGCGGGTGTAGGAGCCGCCCGGCACGTTCTTGGCGAAGACTGCGTAGACGTCCTCGCCGATCGGCGAGATGAGCGCGCTGTCGAGGTAGCGGATCCCGTCGAGCGCCTCGGCCTGGGCTCCGGCCATCTCGGGCACCGTGATCTGCGCCTGAATCCGCTGACCCCAGTCGGCCTTCACCTTGTAGAGCTGCAACTCCCCCGGCATCAGCGTCGTCTTGTAGCTACCCGGCTCGAGCAGCGATGCATCCGGGAAGCTCGAACCGGGCACGATCTCGCGCGGGGTCGACCCGGGCATCGGAGCCCAGACCGGGTCGGTAGCCGGCGCCGGCAGGCTGGTGGTCGAGTCGACCGGCGGCTCCTCGTCGATCCGCAGCTCGTACGGCACGCCCTTGAGCTCCCGGAAGTCCTTGCCCGGATTCACGGTGAGCACCATCTGATCGGACCCCGAGCACTCCTCGTTCTGCTTCTCGTACTTCGACCAGCTGGCGGCCGTCCCCGTCGCAAGCCCCTGGTCACCGTCGAACCCTCTCGGGTAGCTCCATCCGCACTGCTCACCGCTGGGCGTGTTGAGCCGCACCTCGGTCTGGATGACGAAGCTGCCCCCGGACGGCCGACGGAAGCTGACGCCGGCACGGAGGGTCGAGCCGGTGATGGTCCGCTTGATCAGATAGTGCATCGCCGTGTCGTTCACCCCGAAGGTGTCCGAGTAGTGGCCCGGGGCAAGGACCGGGGCACCCTCCTGCTGGGGCGCACCATGGACCGGCGTGCCTGAGATGCGGAACGGGCGGAAGGCGCGGGTAGACAGGCGATCCAGGCCGGTCTCGAGATCGATGGTCGAGTCGGCGTCGTAGTAGTCGCCGCGGCCCTCACGGGCGACGCACTGCAGCTGGGTGCGGGCTTTCCCGCCGACACGGAACCCGACCACGTCGATCTTCAGATCGATACCCTGCTTGGCGATCGAGCGCGCCACCTCGCACGGCTCCGGAGCACAGGTCGCCTCACCGTCGGACACCAGCACGATCGTGCGCTGGCCGGTCGGACCGAGATCCTTCGCGGCTTGCTGCAGCGCGTACGCGATCGGTGTCTCGCCGTACGGCTTGTACTTGGCGATCGCGGCCTGCAGCTCGGGCCGGTTGCCGGTGCCGATCGGGACGGTCAGTTGGGTGTCGGTGCAGGCGCCTGGCTGGGTGCGCTTGAACACGGTCGCGCCGTAGACCCGCAGGCCGACCTGCGCGTCCTCGGGGAGCTTGCTCACCACCTGGGTCAGCGCGGTGCGCGCCGCGACGATCTTCGTCTTGCCGTCGCCGGCCGGCTCCTTCATCGACCCGGACGAGTCGAGCACCATCACGAGCTTGCCGGTGTCACCCGGCTCGGGATCGGCCGAGGCCGTCCCGGTGGTCAGTCCGGCCAGGACTGCGGTCAAGGTGATGGCGAGGAGCGCCCACACCGCGGGGCGGCGGTGTCCCTGCAGAGCCGTCATCGTTTCCTCCAGTGAGATTCGCTGCCGCAAACCTTGGCAGTTTGCGATCGCAAATGTCAAGACCGCTCGTTCCGCGCCTGGATATCCACAACTGCAAATAGATCCGCTGGCAATTTGCCTTCGCAACTGCGAAGATGTTTGCAGTCGGTCACGGACGGACGGCCGGGTAAGGGGATCACACTGATGGACCAGACAGCGCACAACCTCCAGCAGCAGATCGAGCTGTACGGCGAGACGCTCGGTGAAACCGTCCGCCGAGTCGCCCCGCCACTCGGCCTGACCCAGAGCGCGCTCGCGCAGGTGATCGGGCTGTCGGCGCCGATGTTGTCACAGCTGATGAGCGCGCAGCGGGTGAAGATCGGCAATCCTGCGGTGGTGTCGCGCCTTCGCGCCGTGTCCGAGCTCGCCGATCTGGCCATTGCCAATGAGCTCGGTCCCCACGACATTCCCCACGCACTGGACCGGATCCGCGCCTCGACGGGCGCCTACAGCGACGTCACCACCACACCACTGCGGCGATCACCCGGCCCCCCATCGGGGCAGACCACGAGCTCGACGACACCCTTCGCGACACCCCCTGGGCTGGCCGCGGACGCGCCGACGGGACAGTCCTGGCCATCAGGAGCCCCCATCGATGCGCCCACGAATGCGCCACCGACCGCCCGGGCCGTTGTGCGGGAGATCCAGGATCTGTTCCGTGCGGTCGCGTCCGCCGAGGAGATCCAACGAGCCGCCGACGCGGCCGCGGCGGAGTCACCGGCGATCGCCGAGTTACTGCTCGCCTACGGGACCGGCCGGACCGCCGATGCGGTCGCGCACTATGAGAAACACCACGGTTGACCAGCCGGCATCGACGCCCGCGCACGCGAATCAGGCGTTGATATAGCACAAGCCGAGTAGACATCTCGGCCTGTCTCACTGGGTGTCGGTGTGGAATGCCGGGCACCCAGGCGATGTTCTGTTGCCGCGGCAGGGTGGTTTGCCCTGCATTCGTTGACGTTTGTGAGGAGACAGTCGTGCGCGCCATCAGCGCCCTTCACCGGATCGCCGCAGTAGCCACCGCCGTCACGCTGGCGGCCGCGATGGTTGCCTGCGGCAGCAATGACGACCCGGCCGCGAGCGGACCGGACCTCGGGCTGATCAAATCCGGGACGTTGCGGATCGGGACGCTGACCGACGCGCCACCGAACGTGTACGTGAAGGACGGCAAGTTCACCGGGTTCGACAATGACCTGATCACCGCGGTCGCGGCGAAGCTCAACCTGAAGCCGGAGTTCGTCGGCACCGACTTCTCCGCCCTGCTGTCGCAGGTGAACGGCGGCCAGTTCGACCTCGGCAGCTCGTCCATCACAGTGACCGAGGCGCGCAAGAAGACAGTTGCCTTCAGCAATGGGTACGACTTCGGGTATCTCGGCCTGAACACCACCAAGACCTCCGGCATCACGACGTTCGACCAGCTCGAGGGCAAGCGGGTCGTCGTGGTCCAAGGCACCGTCCAGGATGACTACGCCACCGGGAAGAACCTGGACCCGGTCCGCGTGCCGAACTACAACGCAGCGCTCGGTCTGCTCAAGGCCGGTACGGCGGACGCGTGGGTGTCGCCCGCCGAGATCGGCGAGAAGATGGCCAAGGAACAGGGCGGCGGCACGGTGATCCTGGCGGCCAAGGAACTCAGTGACGCGCCGATGGCGTTCGCCGTGGCCAAGAGCAACGACAGGCTACGGGACGCGGTGAACAAGGCGCTCGACGAGGTGATCGCCGACGGAACCTGGAGCAAGCTCGTCGATCAGTACTACCCGGGTCGCGCCGTACCGGCGACCTTCAAACCGGGTAGCGGCAGCGTCACGCCCGCGGCGAGCACGACCGCCGCAGCCGGCTGATGGACGTCTGGTCCACGCTCGGCGACACCTTCCTCGACTGGGAGTCGATGAAGGCAGTCCTGCCTGAGATGCTCACAGTAGGCCTGGTCAACACGCTGATCCTGGCGGCCGCCTCGGTCGTGCTGGGCACCGTGCTCGGCATGGTCGTGGCGGTCCTGGCCCTGTCCCGGAAGCGTTGGCTGCGCTGGCCGGCGAAGATCTACACCGACATCTTCCGCGGTCTGCCGGCGATCCTGACCATCCTGCTGATCGGCCAGGGCCTGTCCCCGATCACCCGGCACTGGTGGGGTCCGAACCCGTATCCGCTCGGCATCCTCGCGCTCTCCCTCATCGCCGCCGCGTACATCGGCGAGATCTTCCGCTCCGGCATCCAGAGCGTGGAGAAGGGCCAGCTCGAAGCGGCGCGGGCACTCGGTTTCAGCTACCCGGATGGGATGCGGCTGGTCGTCATCCCGCAGGGCGTGCGCCGGGTCCTCCCCGCGCTGGTCAATCAGTTCATCGCCCTGGTGAAGGAGTCGAGCCTGGTCTACTTCCTCGGTCTGCTCGCCAGCCAGCGGGAGCTGTTCCGGATCGGGCAGGACGCGGCCGCGACCAACGGCAACCTGTCGCCGTTGCTGCTGGCCGGCATCTTCTACCTGATCATCACGGTCCCGCTGACCCACTTGGTGAACTACTTCGACAAGCGTCTGCGAGAGGGCCGCCCCGCCGAGTCGGAGGACGTCGTACTGGAGGAGCTGGCCCATGCAAACCGTTGAGATCACCACAGCGGCCAGCCTCGAGGTGTCCGGCGTCGAGCTCGCCTTCGGCACCAACAAGGTCCTGCGCGGAGTAGATCTGCGGGTTCCGGCCGGGCGTACGGCGTGCGTGATCGGGCCCTCGGGCTCCGGGAAGTCGACGCTGCTCCGAGCGATCAACCGGCTACTCGAACCCGACGCCGGCGACATCCGGCTGGCCGGCGAGTCGGTGCTCAGCGGCAACCCGGACGAGTTGCGGCGCCGGATCGGGATGGTGTTCCAGCACTTCAACCTGTTCCCGCACAAGTCGGTGCTGGAGAACATCACCCTCCCGCTGCGCAAGATCAACAAGCTCGACCCCGACCAGGCACGGGCCGCGGCGCTGGGACAACTCGAGCTCGTCGGACTGAGCCACAAGGCCGCGGCGCGACCGGGCAACCTGTCCGGCGGTCAGCAGCAACGGGTCGCCATCGCCCGCGCGCTGGCGATGGAGCCCGAGGTCATGCTGTTCGACGAGGCCACCTCGGCCCTCGACCCGGAGCTGGTCAAGGGCGTGCTCGCCCTGATGGCCGACCTCGCCCAGACCGGGATGACGATGGTCGTCGTCACCCACGAGATGGGGTTCGCCCGAGAGGTCGCCGACCAGGTCGCGTTCATGGACCACGGAGTCGTGGTGGAGTCCGGCGTACCCGAGCAGGTCTTCACCGCGGCGGAGTCGCCGCGGCTGCGGCAGTTCCTCTCGCAGGTGCTCTAGCGACAGGATGCAACGCCGGCGCGTCCGCTATGCGTAGTTTGTTGACGCGGCAGCGGCGTGGATCCCGGCGCCGAGCGTGATCCCACGGATCGTGGATGGGTGAGGTAGTGAGGCCCGCCCGCCCACGTCCGGGAGGACGCATGGATGTTCGCTTGACGCGCACCGGCCATCGGCTCATCGGTCTGGCGATGATGATGGTGGTCAGTGCGGTGATCGGCACCGTCGTCGTCGCAGCCGCCCGCAACCCGAGCCAGCAACCACAGAGCGCACCGCCTCCGCCACCGTCCGCAGCGCCGGCGAAGGCGACCCTCCCCACCAAGTACGTCGTACTGACGTTCGACGATGGACCAGATGCGGCGTACACCCCGAAGATCCTCGACATCCTGGCGAAGTACGAGGCGAAGGCGACGTTCTTCGAGATCGGCAAGAACGTCACGAAGCATCCGGAACTGTCCAAACGCATCCACGACGCCGGGCACAGCGTGCAGAATCACACTTGGACACACGCCGACCTGCGGCATCTGACAGCCACTGCCTTCCGGCAGCAGGTCACGTCGACCGACCAGGCCATCCAGGCCGCGATCGGCAGTACGCCGGCCTGCCTGCGACCGCCGTACGGCGGGATGGACCCCACCGTGCGGCAACGTGCCAAGGCGCTCGGCAAGGACCTCGTGGTGTGGACCGTCGACTCACGGGACTGGACCAAGCCCGGTACGACGGCGATCGCCCAACGCGTGCTGAAGAACGTCCACAGCGGATCGGTGATCCTGATGCACGACGGCGGTGGAAACCGCACGGAGACCGTGGCCGCGCTCCCCACCATCCTGAAATCCCTCAAAGCCAAGGGCTACGGCTTCCGCACACTGACCTGCTAGGGCGTCGGACACGCCCTAGTCGAGTGCGGCGACCAGGGGAACGACGTCGGCGATGGATTCGGCGATGCGGGTCGGGCGGTAGGGGAAGCGCTCGACTTCGTGTTCGCCGGTGGAGCCGGACAGGACCAGGACGGTGCGGAGGCCGGCTTCGAGGCCGCTGATGATGTCGGTGTCCATCCGATCACCGATCATCACAGTGGTCTCGGAGTGCGCCTCGATCCGGTTCAGCGCGCTGCGCATCATCAGCGGATTGGGCTTGCCGACGAAATACGGCGCGATGCCGGTGGCGCGGGTGATCAGCGCGGCCACCGACCCGGTCGCGGGCAGCGGCCCCTCGGTGGAAGGCCCGGTCGGATCCGGGTTGGTCGCGATGAACCGGGCACCGTCGGAGATCAGCCGGATCGCCTTGGTGATCGCTTCGAAGGAGTACGTGCGCGTCTCACCCAGTACGACGTAGTCCGGCGCGCGCTCGGTCAGCACGTACCCGACCTCGTGCAGCGCCGTGGTCAGCCCCGCCTCGCCGATCACGTACGCCGTACCGCCCGGGCGCTGGTCGTCGAGGAACTGGGCGGTGGCCAGCGCGCTGGTCCAGATCGCGTTCTCGGGGACGTCGATGCCTCCGGCAAGCAGGCGGGCGCGCAGGTCGCGGGGTGTGAAGATCGAGTTGTTGGTCAGCACCAGGAACTTCTTCCCGGACGCTTGCAACGACGCGATGAACTCACCGGCTCCAGGGATGGCGCGCTCCTCGTGCACCAGCACGCCGTCCATGTCCGTGAGCCAGCTCTCCACCGGCTTGTGCTCGGTCATGGGGCAATCGTAGGTGTGACGATCCGTTCACCGCCGGAAGTTGTCGGTGGGTGGAGCAAGAATGCCGTTCATGGAGTTGTCCGGGTACCGCGAGCTGTGGCGCACGCGCGGCGTGATCACGCTGCTGGCGTCGTCGCTGCTGGCACGGTTGCCCATGCTCGCCACGTTGGTTCCGGTCGCATTCCTCGCGAAGGACGCGGGCGGCTCGTTCCGCTGGGCCGGATTCGTGGCAGGTGCGTACTCGGTGGGCATGGCGATCGCCGGTCCACTCTGGTCCCGGACGGCCGATCGCCGCGGGTCACGTGGGGTGTTGCTCGTCACCGGCATGGCCTGGAGCGTGGCCCTCGCCCTGCTCGCCGCCCTACCGTCCGGGTTGTATCGGCTGATGCCGCTGCTGACTCTGCTCGCCGGTGCGCTCGTCCCACCGGTCATGCAGACACTGCGTGCCAGCTGGCCGCGCGTCGTCGAGGGGCCGGCGTTGCGGACGGCGTACTCGGTGGACGCGACCGCGCAGGAGCTGCTGTTCATGGTCGGTCCAATGCTCGGGGCAACGGCCGTGAGCGTCGCCAGCCCGCGGCTCGGGGTGCTGCTCGCGGCCTTGATGTCGGCGATCTTCATCTGGTGGTATGCGCTCCGACAACCCGCGCCGCTCGCCCGCGACGATCAGAGCGCGCCGCCGTTGACCGCACGCCAACTGCTGTGGCATCGATACCGGTTGCCGCTGATCCTCGCGTTCGGTCTGTGGGTGATGGCATTCAACGGCATCTCCCTCGGCATCGTCGCGTTCGCGGACGAGCACGGCGAGCGGTTGATCGCGGGCGTCCTCGAGGCCGTCTGGGCTTTCGGCAGCCTCGTGGGTGGCGCTGTTGCGGGTGCCTTGCCAGGTCGGCGTACGTCGTACTTGTGGCGCCGGGCCGCCCTGGTCACGGCGGGGATGCTGCTATGCGTGTTCGCGACCTGGTCACCGCTGTCGCTCGGGGTGGCACTGACGTTGTCCGGGCTGACGCTCGCGCCGTCGATCGGAGCCTTGTACGAGCGTCTGGGCGCACTGACACCGGACACCGTGCGGACCGAGGTGTTCGGCTGGATGGGCAGCGCGGCCATGGGCGGCGCTGCGATCGGGGCGGCGCTGTCGGGCGCGGTCGTCGAGAGCTTCGGGGTGCGCTACGTCTGGCTGCTCGCCGCCGTCTTCGCTGCGATCTCCTTGGTGCTGTTGCTCCGCATTCCGCCGCAGCACCAGCCCGAGCCGGCTCTACCGGCCGGTGGCCTGCTCGGCGAGACCGCGTAGCTGCTCGACCATCGCGTTCGGGTCGTCAGCGGCGTAGACAGCGGATCCGGCGACGAAGACGTCGGCTCCGGCCTCGGCGCAACGCTCGATCGTGTCGGCCGAGACGCCACCGTCGATCTCGATCCACAGGTCGAGACCGTGCTTGTCGAGCAACTGGCGGGTCCGGCGGATCTTCGGGACGCACACGTCGAGGAACTTCTGCCCGCCGAAGCCCGGTTCCACCGTCATGATCAAGATCATGTCGAGCTCGGACAGCAGGTCCTCGTACGGCTCGATCGGCGTGGCCGGCCGGAGCGCCATCGCCGCCCGCGCACCCTTGGCGCGGATCTCGCGGGCGGTCCGGATCGGTGCGCGACACGCTTCGACGTGGAACGTGACGCTGGCAGCCCCCGCCTCGACGTACCCGGGGGCCCAGCGGTCCGGGTCCTCGATCATCAGGTGGCAGTCGAGCGGCGTACTGGTCGCCTTGGCCAGGGACTCGACCACCGGCATGCCGATCGTCAGGTTCGGCACGAAGTGGTTGTCCATCACGTCGACGTGCAGCCAGTCGGCGTTCGACACGGCCGTCGCCTCGTCGGCCAGCCGGGCGAAGTCGGCGGACAGGATGCTCGGCGCGATCTGAATCCCCATGGCGTCAATCTACCGACGTGCCTCGACCCATTCGACGACCCGGTCCACCGACTCCACCGCGTCGACGCCAGCGGGGAGTGCTGGCCGACGGATGACGACGACCGGGATGCCGAGCAGCTGGGCCGCGGTCAGCTTTGCCGCGGTCTGCGGGCCGCCGCTGTCCTTGGTGACCAGGACGTCGATGCGATGGTCACGCAGCAATGTCAGCTCTCCGTCCACGTCGTACGGGCCGCGGGCGAGGATCAGCGTGCACCAGGTCGGTCGTGGCTCGGGCGGGTCGACACAGCGGGCGAGCATCCAGACACCGCAGCGCTCGAAGGCGTCCAATCCCTGACGCCCGATGGTGAGGAACGCTCGAGCACCCAGCGTCGGCAGGAGCTCGGCTGCGACAGACGTGGTGTCAACCCAGTGCCAACGGTCGCCAGGCGTCCACCCGGGACGGCGAAGAACGAGAAGCGGTACGCCGATCTCCCGGGCAGCACTGATGGCGTGCTCGGTCATCGTGGCGGCGAAAGGGTGGGTCGCGTCGACCACCGCGTCGACCGGGTTGTCGTGGAGCCACCTCGCCAGACCCGCCGCGCCGCCGAAGCCGCCTTGGCGGACAGCACCAACAGGCAACCTGGCATCCGCGGTCCGGCCGGCCAACGAAGAGACCACATCGACCCCAGCGGACACCAGGGTCTGCGCGAGTTCACGTGCCTCGCCGGTGCCGCCAAGCAGCAGGACCTTCATCGGGCTCGCGTCACCGAGTACAGATGGCTGTCGCGGAACGCTGTCGCCGCCAGCACCTTCCCGACGATGATGACCGCAGTACGACGGATGTCCGCGGCGCGCACCTGGTCCGCGATGTCGGCGAGCGTGCCGCGCAAGACGACCTCGTCGTCGCGGGACGCGCGGGCCACTACGGCGACCGGGCAGTCGGCGCCGTAGTTGGGTTCGAGTTCGTCGACCACACGATCGATCTGCTGGACGGCGAGGTGCAGGACCAGTGTGGATCGGCTCGCACCGAGGGTGGCCAGATCCTCTCCGGCCGGCATCGCGGAAGCCCGGCCGCCGATGCGCGTCAGGATGACGGTCTGCCCGAGCTCCGGCACGGTCAACTCACGACTGAGGGTGGCCGCGGCCGCCGCATAGGCAGGGACTCCGGGCGTCACGTCGTACGGGATGTCGAGGGCGTCGAGGCGGCGCATCTGCTCGGCCATCGCGCTGAAGACGGACGGGTCGCCGGAGTGCAGGCGAGCTACGTCGAGACCGTCGGCGTGGGCGGCGCTGAGTTCGGCGATGATATCGTCGAGGTTGAGCGAGGCGGTGTCGACCTTCCGGGCGCCGGGCGGGCAGTGGTCCAGGAGCTCGACCGGGACGAGCGCACCGGCGTACAGGCAGACCGGCGACAAGGCGATCAGGTCGCGGCCGCGGACCGTGATCAGATCGGCGGCGCCAGGACCGGCCCCGATGAAATGCACGGTCACGCGGTCACACTCCGGACAGTCACTTGGTCACGCTCCAGATCGTCACGGGCATGGCGGGCCGCCAGCCGGTCATGGTTCCGATCGCGGAGGCGCGTTGTACGTCGAGCCGGACCAGGTCACCACCGAGCTCGCCGTACCACTGCGCGATCAGGGCCTCGGTCTCCAGCGTCACGCCGTTCAGCACGAGGCGTCCGCCGGGCCGGAGCGCATTCCAGCAGGCGTCGACCAGGCCCGGTGCCGTCGCTCCCCCGCCGATGAAGATCGCGTCCGGCGTCTCCAAACCGTCCAGGGCCGCGGGCGCTGCGCCGACCACTGTGGTGACGACTGCGCCGAGGTTCGCCACGTTGCGGTCGAGGCGCTTCGCCCGCTCGGGATCACGTTCGATCGCGATCGCCCGGCAGGCCGGGTGGTGGCGCGACCACTCGATCGCGATGCTTCCCGCACCGCCGCCCACGTCCCATAGCAACTGACCTGGCACCGGTGCGAGCCGCGACAACGTCACCGCCCGCACCTCGCGCTTCGTCAACTGTCCGTCGCTCTCGTACGCCTGATCCGGCAGCCCGGGCACAGTCGGCAGCAGCGCCGCGTCAGCACCGGCCTGGCACAGCACACCGATCACGTTGAGCGCGTCAACGTCGTACGACCACTCCAAGGCGGTCGCAGTCCGCACCCGCTCCGACGGTCCGCCGAGCTGCTCGAGCACAGTCAGCTCGCTCGCACCATAGCCGCGCTCGGAAAGCAGTGCGGCGACCTCAGCTGGCGTGTGAGCGCCCCAGCTCAGCACTAGCAGCCGACGCCCCGGCTGGACGTGCGGGTGCACGCGTTCGGTCGGGTGCCCGACCAGACTGACCACCTGTACCTGGTCCTGCGGCCACCCGAGCCGTGCACACGCCAGCGACACACTCGACGGATGCGGAATTACTCGTACGGCGTCCGCCCCCAGCAGCCGCGTCAGCGTCGTACCGATGCCGTGGAACGTCGGGTCACCGCTAGCCAGCACACAGATCGGCCGGCCGGCGTACTGCGACAGGAGCCCAGGCAAGGCCTCGGACAAGGGCGACGGCCACTTGACCCGTTCGGCATCCACGGAGGGCACGAGAGCGAGTTGCCGGGCGCTCCCCATCAGTACCTCGGCCGCCAGCACGGCCGACTGAGCCGCCGGGGCCAACCCGTCCCACCCGTCTGCGCCGACACCTACGACGATGACCTCAGCCGGCATTGCCCAGCACCTTCGTCACGGTGATCTCGATGACAACGCGGCGTGGGTTCACCCGCGGTTCGCGGTACCGCTTCGCATATCGGCGTACGGCGTCCTCCACCCGGTCCGGGTCGTCACTGACGACCGCCCGGCCCTCGAGCGTGGACCAATGGCGTCCATCCACCTGAGTCACCGCGACCGCGGCGCCCTCGGGCCCCGCCTTCCGGATGGTCCGGGCCTTGTGCGACGTACCGGAGCAGATCACCCGGGCCGTCCCCGTCTCCGGGTCCAGCGTCGCGCCCACCGGTGTCGCATGCACCGTGCCGTCCGCACGGACGGTACTCAGCACGCACAGGTGCCGCTCCGTCCAGAACCCGATCAGTCCCGCAGTCCATCGCACCCCGCGATCGTAGACAGCAGGCGCCGCGAGGTCAGTGATCAGGGGCTCACCGTCAAAGCCTTCGGGATGAACAGAGCCTCCCCGGACGTCGACGCGACCATCAGATCCCACGCCCCAGGTGCGGCCTTCGTCAGATCGACGGCCACCGTCGCCGCGGTGTGGTCGGCTGACACCGACGTCACCACCCCGGCCATCGGGAGCCGACCCCTTGCAGTGAACCGTACGACGTCCGTCGACTCGAGCAACTCGCCGTGCACCGTCAGCGTCCCCGTCGTCCCTGCCGCCGCCACCGCCGGCGTGATGCCGCTGAGCCCGAAGACAGCGACCGGAGTCACGCCGGCCACTGGCACAGCCTCGACCGGTCCGGCCGCGCAGGGCTGCCGGCTGACAGGCCGGCCCGCCCGGTGAGGCACCGGGCGGGCCGGAGGCGCTGGACCCCTCAGACCAGCGCAGTCATTGGGACGGTCAGCCCACGTCCCGGCGGCGGAAGGTGGCGAACCCTGTCCCCATGAGCGCTGCCGCGATCGCGGTCAGCCAGATGACCGGAGCGACGGAGAAGTCGCCGCCCGGCAGCCGTGGAGTGTGCCCGTAAGGGCTGAGGTTCATCACCGACTGGGGCAGGTCGAAGATGCTGCCGAACTGCCCGATCAGCAGGAAGATGCCGAACAGGACCCACGCACCCGTGACCAGCTTCGGAGCGAACCCGAACAGTACGACGACCAGTCCGGTGACCAGCCAGATCGCAGGCAACTGCACGGCGGCCGCAGCGAGCATGCGGGGCACCTGACGGCCCATGTTGCCCAGGGAAGCACCACTGGAGATGCCGGACCCGAGTCCTGCGACCAGGATCAGCACAGCGGTGCCGAACAGCGCCATCAGCACGTGGCTGCCGACCCACTGAGCGCGGCTGACACCAGTCGCGAGCAACGGCTCGGCCCGGAGCGCGGTCTCCTCCGACCGGAGCCGGAGCGCCGCCTGGATGCCGAAGGCCGAGGCGAGCAGACCGACCATCCCCATCTCGGTCGCCAGGAACGCGTCGGTGATGCCGTTGACGCCGCCGAGCTTCTCGACCATCTCCCGGGCACTGTCGCTGGTCACGAACCCGTCCACGTTGCTGGCGATGTTGCCCACCAGCAGCCCGAGCAGCAGGAACGCGAAACCCCAGCCGTACAAGGAACCGCGGTGCAGTCGCCAGGCCAGCGCCAGCGGCGACCGCAGCGACGGCGCAGCGGTGGCCGGTCCCGGCCGCGGACGCACCAGGCCCGCACCGACATCGCGGCGCCGGATCAACGCCATCGAGCAGGCCACCAGCAATGCCATGAAGGCCAGCGGCACCAAGACGACAACGAATCGGTCGCCCGCGTACGCGCGGATCTGCTGCGACCAGCCGATCGGCGACAACCATGACACCCACTCGGACTTGCCGTCGCTGGACGAGTCGCCGATCGCCCGCAGTACGTACGAGACACCCAGGACGATCCCGGTGAACCCGTTGGCGGTTCGGGCCCCCTCGGTCAGCTGCGCGGTCAGCGCACCCACACCGGCGAAGGATAGACCGGCGGACGCCCACAGCAGCCCGAACGCCAACGAACCCGACGCCGGCAAGCCGACGCCGATCAACGCCAGCGCGGACAACAGTCCGATCAGTACGACGGTCCCTGACGACACGATCAGCGCCGCGGCCAGAGCGGCGTACCGGCCGACGACTCCGGCGCTGAGCAGCTCGAGCCGACCGGCCTCCTCCTCGGTCCGGGTGTGCCGGACCACCAGCATCGCAGCGAGCAGCCCCACCAGTACGGCGCCGAACGCGGTCAGCTTGAACAGCGAGAGCTCCCCGAGCGAGGTCTCGTCGAAGATCCGGCCGTACAGCGAGACCAGGGCGGGCGAGGCGTTCGACGTACGCGCCGCCTCGATCCTGGACTGGACGTCCGGGTAGAGGTCGATGGAAGCCTGTGCGGACCCGGCCGCCGTGATGACGAACACCACGATCCACACCGGGATCAGGACGCGGTCCCGGCGCAGCGCGAGGCGCACCAGGGTGCCGGTACCGACGAAGTCGCTCATCGCAAGGCCGCCTCGGGCTCGGCCGCGACGTCGTCCTCGTAGTGGCGCAGGAACAGCTCCTCCAGCGTCGGCGGTTGCGCGACCAGGCTCTTGATCCCGCTCGCAGACAGCTGCCGCATCACCGCGTCGAGCTGTGCGGTGTCCACCTCGCAGCGGACCCGGTTGCCCTCGACATTGAGGTCGTGAACGCCGGGCAGCTGGGCCAAACCGTTCACCGCCCCGGCCAGTTCGGCCTGGATCGACGTACGGGTCAGGTGCCGCAGCTCCGACAGCGTGCCGGTCTCGACCACCTTGCCGCGGCGGATGATGCTGATCCGGTCACACAGGGCCTCGACCTCGGAGAGGATGTGGCTCGACAGCAGCACGGTGCGGTCGTGCTGGCGCGCCTCCTCGATGCACTGCCGGAACACCTCCTCCATCAGCGGGTCCAGGCCGGACGTCGGCTCGTCCAGGATCAGCAGCTCGACGTCCGACGCCAGCGCCGCGACCAGTGCGACCTTCTGCCGGTCGCCCTTGGAGTAGGTGCGGCCCTTCTTGGTCGGGTCGAGGTCGAACCGGCGCAGCAGGTCGTCCCGCTTCTTGGGGTCCAGCCCGCCGCGGAGCCGGCCGAGCAGGTCGATCACCTCGCCGCCGGTCAGGTTCGGCCACAGGTTGACGTCACCGGGGACGTACGCCAGCCGCCGGTGCAGCTTCGCCGCGTCGTGCCATGGGTCGCCCCCGAGCAGCGAGACGTCACCCTCGTCACCGCGCAGCAGACCGAGCAGCACCCGGATGGTCGTGGACTTCCCCGCGCCGTTCGGTCCGAGGAATCCGTGCACCTCACCGGTCGCGACGTCCAGGTCGAGACCGTCGAGGGCGTGCGTACTGCCGTACGACTTGTGCAGTCCTGAGACCACGATGGCTGATGTCATGATTCATAACGTACACTTCATTCAGAAGATTGTGAATCTTACTAACGCGTCTCTCACGCGTCAGGTTTTTGGGTCACGTAGAGGGGATGATGGGGCGGTGAGTGCACAACGAGACGACGAAGCCGTCAGGCGGTACGCCGAACAGTTCGGCAACCTGCTGGCCGACACGGGCTGGCCGCGGATGGCGGCCCGGGTCTTCGCCGCCATCCTGTCCAGCGAGGAGGGCCGCTTGACGGCGGCCGAGCTGTCCGACCAACTCCAGGCCAGTCCGGCCGCGGTGTCCGGCGCGGTCAACTACCTGCTCCAGCTCCGCCTGGCCAACCGGGAGCGTGAGCCCGGCAGCAGACGCGACGTCTACGTGGTCCAGGACGACTTCTGGTACCAGAGCATGATGAGTCAGGACCAGGCGCTGGCCCGTTGGTCCGACTCGCTCCACCACGTCCTCGACGCCGCCGGCGAAGGCACCGCGGCCCACCGCCGCGTACGCGCCTCCCTGGCCTTCATCGATTTCATCGAGGAAGAAGTCAAAGGCCTCAGCGAACGCTGGTTCAAACGCAAAGCCGAGATCGACGCCGACCTAGACGCCCAATACGGCCCCCGCGACACCTGATCCCACCCGCCGTCCCCCGCCCCGGCGCCGTACCCGCCGTACCCCAGCCGGGGGCTTGAACCGGAAGTCGGGGGCTTCCACAGGCTATTTCCTGTTCAAGGCCACGGGGTGGCGTGCAGGGTCCCCGGACATGGCTGTCCACAAGTGCGGATCTGTGCGCCGCGGACGGGTGATTCGACGGCATGTTGCCGGTATGAACCCCAAGTTGAGTGTGCTGACCGCCGCCCGCCGCGGCTGGTTCACCCGGACCGACGCGATGGACGCCGGCTATTCCGACAGCGAGCTCCGGCGACGCCTCCGCGCCGGACACTGGACCCGCCTGTCCCGTGACGCGTACGCCGAACCTGCCGGCTGGCCAACCGGCGAGCCCCCGTGGGACAGGGCCAGGCGACTGCACCTGTTGAGGACGCGGGCCGTGGTCGAGCGGATGGGCGGCGCAGCGGTAGTCAGCCATCAATCCGCGGCCGTGTTGCATGGGCTTCCGAGCTGGGGTCTGGATCTGACCAAGGTCCACGTGACGAAGCCGAGCGGGCGCCAACGGTCGGAGGCGATCGCGGAAGTTCACCGTTCACGATTCGAACCGGGCGAGATCACCATGGTCGACGGCCTCCAGGTTGTCACGGCTGCCCGCGCGATCACCGAAACCACCTGCGTCTCGTCGTACGAGGTGGGAATTGTGCTGGGGGATGCGGCCCTTCATCAGCAGCTCGTGACAACGGAGGCACTGGTGACGATGGCGAACCGGCACAAGTACTGGAGTGGTGCGCCGGCGGCGTGCGCGGCTGCTCGGTTTGCCGACGGGCTGAGCGAGTCGGTCGGGGAGTCGCGACTGCGGGTCCTGATGGCGAACCACGGTCTGCCGGCGCCAAGGCTTCAAGCGGAGATTCATGATGCGACCGGGCGACTGGTCGGCCGAGTCGACTTTCTGGTGGGCGCCCGGCTGATCGTCGAGTTCGATGGCGCGGAGAAGTACGGCGAGACGGCCGATGCGATGCTGGCGGAGAAGTGGCGTGAGGACCGGCTGCGCGCCTGCGGGTATGGCGTCGTGCGGATGAGTTGGGGCGACCTGGATCAGCCGAAAGCTACCGCCGATCGCATCCGCTGGGCCCTCGGCCACCTGCCCGGCTTGGGGCCTGCGGACAGGATCCGGTGGCCTTGAACAGGACACTCCCTGTTCAAGGCCACCGGTTCTTGTGTTCGCCACCGGCTATCGCGCTATGCCAACGCCAACGCGGAGCGCGCCGCTACCGGAGGGTGGTGGTGGCTACTGTGTCTAGGGCTCGTTGGAGGAGGGGGTTGACTGTGTGGCGGGACTTCGAGTTGGGCAGGTGTACGGCGTTGCCGTCGACCGGGCCGTTGACCGGGTAGACCGACAGTTCGGCCGGTAGTGGGCTGGTGCCGCAGACCTGGTCCTTGCCGGGCAGTTCGCCACTGAAGACGAATCTGTCGCCGATCGCCTCCGCGCAGGCTGACGCGGAGCCGACGTACTGACCGTGCTGGCCCTCGTCGTCGATGGCGACGAACCGGGTCACCTTCGAGGTGTCCTTGTGTGTGCGCAGCGCACCTTCGTACGCCGTCGCCGGGTCGACCTCACCCTGGATCATCAGGATCCGTGGCGAACCGGTCAGGTCGAGCTTGCGGTCCTGCGGCTTGTACGGCCAGAAGGCGCAGAACGGTACGCCGTTCATGTAGCCGAAGAAGGTGTACTTCTTCGCCATCCGGTCGGCCTCGCGCAGGTAGAAGTTCGGGTCCTTGTTCCACGCGGTGTCGTTGCAGCGGACCGTCGTACCGATCGGGCCGAGGTTGACGGTGGCGTCGCCGGAGGACTTGGCCGCGGCCGCTCGGGCGTCGGCCAGGATCGACCGGGTCGAGTCGATCGGCACGGCCGAGTCGGTGCCCGCCGCGGCCGGCGTCACGCCGTACCGGGCCCGGATCGCGGCGAGGCTGTCGAACGCCTGCAGCTCCGGGGAGAGCCGGGCCCACGCCTTGTCCACGTGCCGCAGCTCGATCTCACCCGACGCCGACGGGTCCTTGACGTACTCGTCGTGCACCAGGATGTCGACCGTCGCCCGGATGAACCGGACGTTGCCGTAGATGGTGCTGTAGATGGTCCCGTCGAGGTTGTCGCCGCGGACGTTGCTGGTGCCGGCCTTGACCAGCTTCACCAGGTCGGCACGGACCTGGTTGTACTTCGCCGTCACCTGTTTCGGTGTGGCCCCGAGTCCCTGGATCTGGTCGGCGTGCCGGGCGATCCACGGGAAGAACTGGGTGTCGCGCCGGCGCTGGCCGGAGAACGGGTCGAAGTTCACGTTGTCCCACTGGGTGTGGGTCCAGTCCATGTTCGAGTCGATCACGAACCGGCCGACCCGCGACGGGTAGGTGTCGGCGTACCAGCCGCCGAGCCAGGTGCCGTAGCTGTAGCCGATGAGGTTCAGCTGGCGTGCGTTGAACAGCGCGCGCAGGAACTCCATGTCGTACACGGTCTGCTGGCTGCTGACGAACTGACCGAACTCCGTCGACGAGCACGCCTCGGCGTACAGCTTCGCCTCGGCCACCTCGGTCTTGTGGGTCTGCCGGGTGCGCTCCTTGTAGTCGGGCGTGGTCGGCAGCGCGTTCAGCTTGTCGGTCGTGGTCAGGCACTGCAGGGGCGTGCTCTGGCCGAAGCCGCGCGGGTCGAAGCCGAGCAGGTCGAAGTCAGTGAACAGCTGGGTCTTGTCGATGGCCAGCGAGGCCGACAGCGTCAGCCCGGCGCCACCCGGTCCCCCGGGGTTGGTGGTCATCAGGCCCTTCGACGTACTGGTGGCCTGGCTGTAGGCGATGGCGACCTGGACGTCGGGGTGCGCGTCCGGGTGGGCCCAGTCCATCGGGACCGTCACCTTGGCGCAGTTGGTTGTGGGTGCCTGCGGGTACAACGCCTTCACCGCGGCATCGAACGAGCACACCGACCACTGGATCTGCTGGTCGAGGTACTTCTGTGGGATGGATGGGACCGGCGGATCCACCGGACCCCTGGCCGGGCGGGCTGCCGAGGCCGAGCTGATGGCCAGCTGGGGCACGACCAGTGCCACAGCGAGGGCCAGAGCGATCTTGTGGAATCTGATCACGCTGCAACTCCTGTTGTCCGGGCGGGTTCAGGAGACAGCAACGTATGCCGGACCGGGCGGTCCTGAATACCCGTCAACGCAAGGTCAAGGGCATTCCCTAGCACTGAACACTAGAGCTCGTACACAGTGAAGATCGTGCAGTACATCGGTGGTGACTCCAGTCCGGGGTAGTACAGACGCCCTGCGTCATCGGTGATCTTGAAGTACGCCGTCGACGCGCCGACCTGGGACGGGGCCTGCAACCGCATCGTCACCGTCACGGTCTCCCCCGGTACGGCGTCCGGCAGCCGCTCGCGCTGCGGCGATCGCAGCCAGCCCGGCGCCCCGGCGGCGCCCTGTCTGGTCAGCCAGCGATCGCGCCACGACCGCTCTCCGCTGTTCCGGATCTCCCAAGCCTTCTCGAACGCCTGGTCCCGGCACACTCGCGTCCCGTCCGGCACCGTCTCACCCACCAACTCGGCCCGGTCCTCCGGATGGTGGTCGACCGGCACCGATCCGCCCAGCAGCACCGGCTGGACATGCCGCCGGATGTCCCGCTGGGACATATCGCGGCCGGCCCGAACCGCGGCATCCAGCTCCACCAGCTGGTTCACCAGGGCCTGGCCGGCACCGAACGAGGCGTCGTACCACTCGATCAGCTCGCGGCTGGGTTTGGTGTGGCCACGCTCGACCCGGGACAGGTGGCCCTTGTCCCAGCCGGACAGTACGGCGGCCCGCGACAGCGGAACGCCGGCGGCCTCCCGGAGCTCGCGCATCCGGCAGCCGATCACAAAGCGAGCCTGGGCTGGCCTCACACCGCACTCCCCGGTCAATCGTTGCCCACTGCGACAACACCGTAACCCTCTGATTCTCTGTAAATCAGTGTCAGTTCGCCACTCTCCGAGCGAAAGGACCACCGCCCATGCGTACCGCCCTTCTGCGCATCACCGCCCGCCTCGCCGCCACTGCCCTGCTCGGCGGAGCGGCCGTCTTCAGCGTCGGCGTCCTGCCGGCCAGCGCCGCCACCGGCACCGTCGTCACCGACAGCGGCCTCGGCGTGACCATCCGGTCCGGCAACGCCGTCAGCTTCGGCTCGGTCGGCACCCAGCCGAACGGCTCCGTCGAGATCGACTGCCAGCTCTACGGCGAGCCGGTGACCGGCAAGTTCGGCCGCAGCCTGATCTGGGACCACGTGCCCGGCAAGGGCTACATCTCCGACGCCTACGTGAACACCGGCAGCTCCGGCCTGGTCGCCCCGCTGTGCTCCACCAACCCGCGCGCGGACAAGGCGATTGCCTGGTACGTCGCCCACAACGGCTCGACCGCCTACCAGGGGTACTGCGAACTGGCGGCCGAGACGTCCTACGGCAAGTCCGGCATCTGGGGCTCGGCCAAGATCGACTGGAACGACGCCGTGGCCCGCGGCGTCGCGCATCGCGGTGACCTGAACCCGCCGAAGGGCGCACTGGTCTTCTGGGACCTCGCGGCGCCGTACGGCCACGTCGGTGTGGCCCGAGGGGACGGCTACTTCTGGGCTACCAGCGTCAACGGCAAGATCGGCCTGGCGAAGCTGCCGTACTTCTCCAGCTACCTCGGCTGGGCCTGGCCGAACTTCTGACCCTTCTCACCCGAGCACCCGGACGCGCGCCCGCCCCTCACGCGTCCGGGTGCTCCTCCATGCGCCGGACCCAGTCCGAGACCAGCGCGTGGTACAGCCCGTTCCGCCGGACCGGCAGGTCGTGATCCTCCTGGTCGAGTACGGCGTACGTCGCGCGCGGGTAGTCCTCGACGACGGACCAGGCATCGGCGTACCCGGTCATCGTGTCCTGGCGGCCGGTGACGATCAGGGTGGGCCGCTCGAACCGGGCCACGGGGTCCTCGCGCAGCGCGTACCTGCTGACGTCGCTCTGGATGTGACCCAGGAACTCCAGGTCGGCCTGCTGCTCGGCGGGGTCGTAGTACCTGTCCTGCTTGTCCTGCCACGCGGCGACGAAGGCCTCCGAGCGGAGCAGGAACTGATCGGTCGGCAGCGTGCGCTTGGTCCGGTCGACCACGACGCCGGGGACGCGCAGCAGCAATCCGAGGATGCGGGCCGGATCCCGCTTGACGAGGCCGCGGGCGTGCAGACCGCCGGCCGACGTACCGGCCAGCGCGAACCTCTCACCGCCGACCAGGTCCTCGATCGTGGCCGCGATGGCGTCGAGCATGCCGTCCTGGTCGGTGATCGACGGGACCGATGGCGTCTTGCCCGTGCCGGGCGGGTCGACGTAGATCCGTCGCCATCCCGGATGCTCCTCGAACACCGGCTCGTGCACGTCACGGCCCTCGCCGTTGGCGCCACCCCAGCCAGGCAGGAACACGATCGGGCGGCCCTCGCCTAAGGACTCGTAGTACATGCAACCGACCCTAGTCGGGCGGCTGAAGGTCAGCGAGGCCTTCTGTTGCCGGCAGAATCCGGTGAGCGTTCACCGGAGCCGCGCTGGATCAGGGCGCAGGGCAGCACGATCCGCTGGGGTGGCCGTCGGTCGGCGCCCGAGGCGCGGTCGAGCAGCAGGCGGGCCGCGCTCCGGCCGAGTTCGGCGATGTCGGAGGCAACGACTGTCACCGGGGTCGGCAGCATGTCCGCCAGCCGGAAGTCGTCGAAGCCGACCACCGCCGGCTCCCGGCCGAGTTCGCGCAGGGCCCGCAGTACGCCCTCGGTGAGGAAGTTGGTCGAGGCAAAGATCGCGGTCGGCGGATCGGCGCGGAGCATCACCTCGCGGGTCGCCTTCTCGGCGGCCTCGGCGTTGCCCTCGGGCAACTGGATGACGAGGGACTCGTCGACGTCGGCCTCAACCTCACGGTGCGCCCGCCGGTACCCCCGCAGCCGCCGGCCGGTGGTGTAGTACGACGGCGCGAGCAGGATCGCGATCCGCCGATGCCCCTGCGCCAGCAGGTGAGCGGCGGCGAGCCGGCCGCCCCCCTCGTTGTCGACCATCACGATGTCGGCATCGAGGCCGGTGGCCGGCCGGTCGACGAACACCACCGGTACGCCGGCGCCGGCCAGGAACGAGTGGTCGCCCTGGTCCGGCACGATCATCAGCCCGGCGACCTGACGGCTGACCAGCTCCTGGATCGCCCGCTTCTCGCCCTCCGGATCCTCGTCGACGCTGCCCAGTACGACGGCGAAGCCGGACTGCCCGGCGACCTCCAGCGACGCCTTCGCGATGCTCGCGAAGAACGGGTTGGTCAGGTCGCCCAGCACCAGCGCGAGACTCGACGACTTCTTCCCCGGCCGGAGCGCCCGGGCGACCTCGTTGCGCTGGAAACCGAGCTCGTCGATCGCCTTCCGGACCCGGTGCGCGGTCTCGTCCCGCACCCCGTGCCCGCCGTTGACCACCCGCGACACAGTGCCCAGGCCGACCCCCGCCCGACGGGCGACGTCGATCATCGTCGGCCGGCTGGCCTCGGGCGGTGGAAACGTTTCGGGCACGGTGTTGACTTCCTGTTCACGACACGGCATCGTCACCCAACAGTAAGTCCTTGGAAACGTTACCGTCCAGGAGGCCGAATGAGTCTTTCCGCGAGCCCAGCGAGGCGAGAGTGAGCCGGGCCTCCCGCGGTGGCATGAGTCGCAACGCCGGGTCCGACGTCAAGGCGGCGTACCTGTTCATCGCGCCGGCGATCATCGGCTTCACCGTCTTCGTGGTGTATCCGCTGGTCCGCTCGTTCTACCTCGCGCTGACCAAGTACAACGGCCTGACCGATCCGATCTTCGTTGGCCTGGGCAACTTCCGCCGGTTGTTCACGGTCGACCCGGCGTTCTGGCCGTCGCTGCGCGCGACCGGGTATCTGGTCCTGCTCTACGTGCCGTTGTCGCTGGTCCTCGGGCTGGCGCTGGCGATGTTCTGCAACCAGCGGTTCGCAGGTGTGCGCGTCGTCAGGACCCTCGCTTACCTGCCCGTCGTGCTCCCGGCGATCGCGACGATCACGTTGTGGAAGTTCATCCTGGACCCGCAGGTCGGTCTGCTGAACACGGTCCTGGATCGACTGGGCCTGCCGACCAGTCTGTGGTTGCAGAGCCCGAGCATGTCGATGCCCGCGGTCGTGCTGGTGATGCTGTGGGGTGTCGGCGGCACGATGATCATCTTCCTGGCCGCGTTGCAGGCCGTGCCGAACGAGTTGTACGAGGCGGCCCGGGTGGACGGCGCCGGGTCGTGGTCGGTGTTCTTCCGGATCACCATGCCGATGATCAGCCCGATCATGTTGCTGCAGGTGATCCTGCAGACCACGGCCGCACTGCAGACGTTCAACCAGCCGAAGATCCTCACCAACGGCGGACCCGGCTTCAGCACCAACGTCCTGATGCTGTCGATCTACAAGAACGGCTTCCCCAACCTCGGCCAGATCCCGCAGCTCGGCTACGCGTCGGCGCAGGTGTGGGTGCTGTTCGTGCTCATCATCGCCGTGATCGCCCTGACCGCGAAGTTCTCCTCGCTATGGACCTACAGTGACAACACTCCAGACTGAAGCCGCCGAGGGCACGGTCCTGACCCGGACCACGCACTCCCCCAAGAAACCCCGCCTGATCGGTACGACGTCCTGGTACGTCGTCGCGCTGTTCATCAGCGCGGTCATGGTCGTCCCGCTGCTGTGGATGATCACCATCGGCCTGAAGAGCCGGACCGCGGTGTTCGACATCCCGCCGAAGCTGCTGCCGCACGAGTTCACCTGGAGCAACTTCGTCAACGGGCCGGACGCGATCCACTTCCCGCGACTCCTGCTGAACTCGACCATCATCACCGCCTTCAGCGTGCTCGGTGGCGTGATGACCGCGATGATGGCCGGCTACGCGCTGGCCCGGCTGCGCTTCCCCGGCCGCAAGGTGTGGTTCTACCTGTTCGTCGGGAGCATGCTGCTGCCCGGTGTGGTCGGGCTGATCCCGTTGTTCCAGCTGTACAAGAGCATCGGCTGGTACGACACCTGGCTGCCGCTGATCGTGCCGGCCTTCCTCGGCGGGAACCCGTTGTTCATCTTCCTGGCCCGGCAGTACTTCCTGGCCATCCCGTACTCCATCGACGAGGCGGCGAAGATCGACGGCGCCGGGCACTTCCGGATCTTCACCAGTGTGATGCTCCCGCTGACCCGGCCGGCCTGGATCACGATGGCGATCCTGGCCTTCCAGGCGTCCTGGAACGACTTCCTCAACCCGTTGGTCTACCTGTACTCGTCGAACAAGTGGCCGCTGTCGGTCGGGATGGCGTCGTTCATCTCGCCGTTCGCCGGGAAGACGCCGGACTGGAGCTACTACATGGCCACCAACCTGCTCTACATGCTGCCGCCACTGATCGTCTTCTTCGCCGCGCAGCGCTACTTCATCCAGGGCCTCGGCTCGCTCGGCAGCACGACCCAGAAATAGAGGGGATCCTCCTGTGAAACGCACCTTCCTGGTAACCAGCCTGGCCTGTGCCGGTTTGCTGACGGCAACGGCCTGCAGCGGATCGGACTCCGGCGGCGGGTCGAGCGACGGACCGGTCACCGTGACCGTGATGACGTGGGAATCGGCCCAGACCAACGCCGCGATCAAGAAGGCACTGGCCGACTTCAAGGACGACAACATCACCGTCCAGCTGCTCGACACCCCGGCCGGCAACTTCGGCGACAAGCTCGCCTCGCTGACCCAGGCGAAGAAGCTACCGGACCTGTTCTGGTGCGGCAACGACACCGAGCAGCAGTACACCTCGCAAGGCCTGCTGGTCGACTGGACCGACAAGATCAAGGACGGCGACGGCGACTTCAAGTCCGACCAGTTCGTGCCGTCCGCGATGGAGAACTGGAAGACCGCCGACGGCCAGATGGGCGGCCTGCCGTCGCTGATGAACACCTACGGCGTCTGGTACAACGCCGACGCCTTCACCGCCGCCGGCGTACCGGTGCCGAAGGCCGGCTGGACCTGGGACGAGATGTACGCCGCGGCCGCGAAGCTGGCGAACAAGAACGGCGCGAAGTACGGGCTCGTGGCCGACCAGCTCACCTCCCTGGACGGTCCGTTCACGATGAGCATGTACTCCGTCTCGGCCGGCGGCGCACCGTTCACCGACAACGTGAACCACCCGACCAAGGCCGAAGCGGACGCCAAGTTCACCGAGGGTGTGCAGAAGCTCGTCGACGCGATCAAGAGTGGCTCGGTCTCCCCACCCGGGTACGACGCCGCGAACGTGCAGTCGCTGTTCTCCGCGGGCAAGGTGCCGATGATGTTCGGCGGGCAGTGGCTGGCGGCCGGGTTCCAGACCGACAAGCCGAAGGTGAAGTACGGGTTCGCGCCGTTCCCGCAGGTCGACGCCCCGGCGACCCTGTACGACTCGGTCGGCATCTGCACGCCGCAGTACACGAAGAACCAGGACGCGACGTTCAAGGTGCTGGAGTACATCAACACCAAGGTGTGGGACGCCGTTCTCCCGGCTTCTCCGGTCGCGCCCCCGGCATACACCCCGGCGCAGACCAGCTACTTCGACGCGTTGACCAAGGCACAGCAGTCGACCGTTGTCGACACGGTCAAGGCCGACCTGGCCGCGGAGAAGACGGTCGGCGTCCGGTTCACCACGCAGTGGGCGCAGCAGGTCGGCGACCTGACCACGGCGAACTACCAGCCGATCCTCAGCGGCAAGAAGCCGGTGTCCGAGCTGCCGGCGTACATCGACAAGATCAACGGGCTGATCAAGTCGGCTGGCTGACCTCAGACGGCCTGCCAGAGCGACAGGGCGAAGCGGGCTTCGGAGTCGGTCCACCACGCGGCCGACGCGAAGCCCGCTGTGTCCAGTTCGGCCTCGACACCGTGGCGGTGGAACTTCGCGGAGATCTCGGTGTGGAGCACCTCCCCCTCGGCGAAGTCGACCTCGAGGTGGACCTCCGGGATCAGCACCCGCATCGCGCGGTCGGCCCGCAGACGCATCTCGATCCACTCGTTCTCGGCGTCCCAGATCGCCACGTGGCTGAACGCCTCCACGTCGAAGTCCGCGCCCAGCTGCCGGTTGATCACTCGCAGAACGTTCCGGTTGAACTCCGCGGTGACGCCCGCGCTGTCGTCGTACGCCGCGACCAGCGTGGCCGGATCCTTCACCAGGTCGGTGCCGAGCAGCAGCCACTCGCCTGGCTCGAGCACCTCGCGGATCGACGCGTAGAACGTCGCGCGCTCGCTCGGCAGCAGGTTGCCGATGGTGCCGCCGAGGAACGCGACCATCCGTGGCGGGTCGCCCGGCAGCTTGTCGAGATGCGCGGTGAAGTCGCCGACAACGCCATGCACCTCGAGCGCCGGGTAGTCCACGTTGATCGCGTCCGCCGCGTCCCGGAGCGCGGACTCCGACACGTCCAGCGGTACGAACGTCGTCAGCGTGCCCCGGTCGCGCAGTCCGTCCAGCAGCAGCCGGGTCTTCTCCGACGATCCGGATCCGAGCTCGACCAGGGTGTGCGCCTTGGTGATGGCCGCGATCTCGCCGGCCCGGGCCCGCAGGATCTCCCGCTCGGCGCGGGTCGGGTAGTACTCCGGCAACCGGGTGATCTGCTCGAACAGGTCGCTGCCGCGGGCGTCGTAGAACCACTTCGGGGGCAGCCACTTCGGGTCGGCGGTCAGCCCGGCCCGGACGTCCTCTCGCAGCGCGCGGCCGGCGTAGTCCGGGGTCAGATGTACGTCGATCGGGGTCACTCTGGTCCTTCCATCGGCGTGATACTCAGCGTCGTGGCGGTGGCCACGAGCAACGAGCGGTCCGGTACTTCGTCCCAGTCGCCGGCCCCGAACCGCTCGGAGGCGACCGTGGTGGAGTCTGCGGTGCGCTGCACCCAGAGCGAATGCGTCCAGGAGGTGGCGACGATCTGCTCGCCATCGGTCAGCAGCACATTCAGCCGCGACCCAGGCGCCGCCGCCTCCACATCCTGTACGACGGAAGAGACGGCATCAGCTGCCGGTGCATCCTTCAAGCGGTTGCCGATGAGTGCCCACAGCAACTGGGAGTCGACCGGCGCCTCCAGCCGGAGCAGATCGGCGACCGGGAGCGTCTCGGCCAGTTTGAGGGTCGACTCCGGCCATCCCGGGATCCGGCCGTTGTGGCTGAACAGCCAGTGCCCGGTCTGGAACGGCGCGACCACGGCTTCGCCGTACGGCATGCCCACTGTCCCGTCGCGGACGGCCGCCAGTACGGCGCCGGACCGGACCGAGCCTGCCAGCCCAGGCAGGTTCTCGTCGGTCCAGATCGGCACATTCCGCCGATAGCGCACCGGTCGGCCGTCGACGTACCACCCGAGGCCGAAGCCGTCGGCGTTGACCGTGCCGCCTCCGCGCATGTCGTGCGGGGACCAGCTCTGCTCGTACAGGGAGTGGGTGGGGTCGAGGACCAGGGAGGCCGGCGTGACCGGTGGGCCGACATAGGCCAGGTGGCGGCACATCAGCCGTGCAGCTCCTCGGGCCGGGGGTCGCGGGCACACCGGAAGCCGGCGAAGATCTGCCGCCGGATCGGGTAGTCCCAGTTCCGGAACGTGCCTCGGGCAACGACCTCGTCAGTGCCGAACGAGCCGCCGCGGAGCACCTTGTAGTCCGGGCCGAAGAAGACCAGCGAGTACTCGTCGTACGGCCAGGCGCGGAAGCCCGGGTACGGCCGGAAGTCGCTGGACGTCCACTCCCAGACGTCGCCGATCAGCTGCTCGACGCCGAGCGGAGACGCGCCCGCCGGATACGCACCGACCGGCGCCGGCGCGAGGTGGCGCTGACCCAGGTTCGCGTGGTGCGGACCGGGGCTGTCGTCGCCCCACGGGAAGCGCCTGGTCCGCCCGGTCGCCGGGTCGAACCGCGCCGCGAACTCCCACTCCTCCTCGGTCGGCAGCCGCTTCCCGGCCCACTTCGCGTACGCCTCGGCCTCGTAGAAGCAGACGTGCATCACCGGCTCGTCCAGCGGCAGCAACTCACGGTTGCCGAACCGCGTCCGCCACCACACGCCGTCGACCTGCTCCCAGAACCGCGGTGCGACCAGCGACGCCTTCTGCACGTGCGCCCAGCCAGCCTCGGACCACCACTGCGGATCCTGGTAGCCGCCGCCGATCACGAACCGCAGGTAGTCCTCGTTCGTCACCGGTGCGGTGTCGATCACGTACGACGCGACCTGGACGGCGTGCGCCGGTCGCTCGTTGTCGAGCGCCCACGGCTCGACCGACGTACCCATCTCGAACACTCCGCCGGGCACCAGCACCTCAGGTGCGGCGAGCCGGCGTCCGATGGGTGGCGCCGGTGCATCGAGCACCGGGACCCCGATGCGGAGCTGGTGTGTCGCCAGCATCGTCTCGTCGTGCTGCTGCTCGTGTTGCGCGATCATCCCGAAGGCGAACGCGTTGTCGACCAGCTCACGCCCGCCGTCGAACTTCACGTGGTCGAGTACGTCCATCACCTTGTCCCGCACCTCGGTCACGTACGACCGGGTCTCGGCCGGGCCGAGCAGCGGCAGCGTCGGCCGGTCCGCGCGCGGGTGCATGAACGCGTCGTACAGCTCGTCGATGTCCTGCCGCAGCGGCTCGCGGCCGCCGACGTCGCGGACCAGCCAGAGCTCCTCCTGATTGCCGACGTGGGCGTAGTCCCAGACCAGCGGCGACATCAGTCTGGAGTGCTGCTTGACCAGATCGTCGGTGTCGACGGCATCGGTGAGGTGGACCGTCCGCGCCCGGGACCGCTCGAGCTGCTCGGCGACGAACGCGCGCAAGCCCTCGGGAGACAGTTCGGACAGTTGGTGATTCATGAAGCTCGCCTTCCGTGGGTTTCGTCGACGATGCGATGCAGCCGGGTCGCGACTTCATCGATGAGTTCGGTGTCCGCACCGGTCCGGTCCAGCACCCTGGCTCCCAGCTCGACCACGTCCTCCGCGGCCTGCCGGACCAGCTTGTCCTCCAGCCCTTCCCGGGCCGCCTCGAGCCAGCGTCCGGCCGCTGGCTCGGCAGCAGCGAGTACGTCGCCGAGCACGGCCGGGTCGGACATCAGTGCGGTGAGCAGCAGGGTCGGGGCGATCCACCCGTCCCCCGGCTGCGCGTCGAGGTAGCGCACCTCCAGATACCCACGCGCCCGGACCGGCGGGAACAGCGTGGACAAGTGATACGCCAGGTCGTCGTACGTCGGTTGGTCGCCGGGCAATTCGCCATCCGCCCATGCGCCGAAGGTCAGTCCGCGGGGCGCATCCCAGCGGTCGCCGCGGCGGAAGCACAGCACCGGCGCCTCCATCGCCATCCGAGCCCACGCGGCAGCCGGGTCGCCGTCGAGCGATGGCGGCTCGGTGAACGGGGCGTAGGTGCCGAAGGTGGCCTCGGTCCGCGCCGACGCCCAGCCGGTGTCGCTGCCGGCGCGGCGGCGGGAGTTGGCGAACAGCGCGACCAGCGCCGGACCGAGATCGTGCAGGGCGCGCCAGCGCAGAGCGGTCTGATCCGCTTCGCCCGCGTCGAGGCAGATCTGCAGGCCCGCTGTACTGCACATCATCCGGGGGCCGTGTGGCCCGAGTCGTTGGAAGGCGCGTTCCATCGCCGCGTAGCGCGGGACGGTGAGGATGCGGCGGGGGGTGCGGTGGGCGTCCAGGCCGTGGTCGCCCGGGACGAGGTCCGCGGTGCGAAGGAGCGCTGTCAGTTCGGCCGCGTCGGCGGCGGTGTCGTCGATCAGCCCGGCGACCGAGGCCGCGGCGGGACAGGAGATCTCGACCTGGCCACCGGGCTCCACAGTGACCAGAGCGCCCCGGCCGAGCGGCAGTTGCGGGCTGCCGGGGACCAGGGTCGCGGGCGCATGCGCGCCCAGGGCAGTGCGTAATCGGTCGGCGTCGAGGGGCCGGCGCGGATCTTCCGCATGATGCACGGTCCATTCGAGTTCGACGCCGTGCAACCGCGGCGGACCGTGCTTGAAACAGACCATCGCGACGAACCCCTCCGCTTCGGCCCGGGAGCCGATCGGAGTCGTCGCCGGAGTACCACCGGGCGAGGTCACGTCAGCGAACCTAACGCCGGACCTGCGGCCGGACAACCGACGGCGGGTTACCCGTCGGTGACGCCTGCAGCGCATCTCGAGTCATGCCCGCGATGCTGCCCGGCGCCACCGACAATTTCCGGGCCCGATCAATCCGGGGCGTGCAGGTTCGCTCTCAGCGAAATCGGCACGATGGTCAGCTCGGGCCTGGGTAACCGGCGCCGTACGCCTCGATCTCGTCGACGAACATGCCGGTGTTGCGGTCGTTGGTCCGCTTCTTGTCGAATGTGACCCGTACCCAGCGGGCGGCGGCCGGCGTGAACGACAGGTCGTACCAGACGTTCGAGGCGCCGTTCACGGCCGTCACCTGACCTCGGTCGGTGAAGTGCACTCCGTCTTCACTGGTGGCCACGGTGATCTTGTCCGGGCGGTAGTCGGGGTACTCCTCGTATGCGTGTACCCGCACGGTCCCGACCGCCTGCGGACGGCCGAGGTCGATGGTGACGACCGGCTGCACACTGTCGCCGACGTTCAGCAGCTCGTAGCCGAAGCTCTTGCCGTCGCCCCAGTCGTCACCGATCACACCGTCGGTCGCCTCGGTCTTGGCCGCATCCGGGAAGCGACTGGACGGATCGGTCCGCTCGTACGGCTTCCCCGCTGCGAGGTTCTGCTGGTGCAGCTGGTTGCCCGCGACCTGGAGGTCCAGCAGCTGGTACGGCGCCGTATCGCCGCTGGAGCCGGTCGCCTCGATCCGGATGTACTTCGCCTTGGCGTTCAGCCCGATGAAGTCGGTGCCACCGTCACCTGTCCCCAGACCGGCCTCGGCCCACTTGGTCCCGTTGGCCGAGACCAGCACGCGGTACTTGTTCGCGTAGGTGCTCCCCCAGCGCAGCCGCACGCCGTCCACCTGCGCCTGGCGGCCGAGGTCCACCTGCATCCAGTTGGTGCCGCTGCCACTCGCCGGCTGCCACGCAGTGGAGCCGTTGCCGTCCACCGCCTTCGCAGCGTTGCCGCTGGAAGCGGTAGCCGGCTTCCGATGCGCCAGGTCGTTGGCTACGACCGGCTTCCCGGCTGCAGCGTCCAGCGCGATCGCCCGGATCCGTTGCATGTAGGAGACATCCGGCGAGTACTTGTCACTCCGCTGCACCACGCTGGTCGCCAGGTCGTGCGCCAGCCCCGGGTTGGTCTTGCCGAGCTTGTTGAAGACCTCCCAGTCCTCCATGCCGTCCCGCAGCGACTCGTACCGTGGTGACGCCTCGATCGTGTTGTGTGCCTTGTCCGGGCGGACGATGTACCCGTCGCCCTTCACGTCCTGGTCGTCCATCGCGTACTGCCAGTTGCCGTAGGCCCAGTGCAGGTAGCCGGTCGCTCCACGGCCGTAGGCGAGCCACATGGTCTGCCGCTGGCTCCACTCAGGCTGGTCGATGAACCTGTTCAGGTGGTTGCCGACCGGGATGTTGCAGTTGTAGAACCACAACGGCTTGCCTTTGGCCTTCTCCGCGTCGTACGGCGCCGGGTTCCCGGTGTAGGTGTGCAGGTTGGGGATCACGATGTCCTCGGCCTTGGCCACACTCGGCGCCAGCTGGTTCACGATCGCGTCGCCGATCTTCACGTCCGGCCAGTACTGCCGCAGCTTGCTCGCCACACCGAACCAGCCGGGGTCACCACCAGCGCCCGGCTCGTCGCCGACATGCATCCAGAACATGTCCTTCCAGCCCTTGTCGGCCAGGTGCTCGCGCAGCGCCGGGTAGAACTGCTTGTACCAGTTCTCCGCCTCCGGGGTGTCCCACCAGACGTAGTCCGGGACCTGCCGCCCGGTCTCCTTCGGCGTCACCTCGACCAGGTACCGCGGCCACTGGCTGTTGTGCTCCGCGTTCTGCGGCCCGGCGCCGGTGAAGCCCTCGAGCCGGTTCACCACGCCCTTGTCCAGGAACCGCTGCACGACCTCGTCGAAGCGGCTGAAGTTGAAGCTGTAGTTGCCAGCGGCATCGACCTTGCTACCGCCGTCGGTGAGCAGGTTGAGCAGCGGCAACTGCAGGTTGTTCTGCCGGTACCGCTTCATCGTGTCGGCCCAGTTGTCGATCAACTGCCACCACTGCGGCGAGTATCGATCGTGCCCGTAGAAGAGCTTGACCGTGTCACCCTTGCCGGGGTCGTACGACGTCAGCCCGAGGAAGTTCGTCCACATCACGTTGGTGAACTCGCTCTGGTTCGCCGGCGGGATCACCACGTTGCGCGCGTTGACCGCGATCGGCACGTGCAGATCGCCGTTCGTGGTCCGCACCGTGGCCTGGCCCCGGTAGACGCCGCCGTCCGCGGTCGCGGGCACGTGGACACGGACCCACAGCGACTGCGTCTGGCCCGCCGGTACAGCGATGCTCGTCTCGTTCAGCAGCCGGTCCGGGAAGTCGCCCGGGGCCTGCCGTGTCGTCGGCACGACGAACTGGTTGCCGCCGAACACCGAGTTGTGGTTGAGGTACTCGTACCCGACCGGGTTGTAGCTGAGCTCGCTCGCCGCGATCGCGTCCGACGGCCCGGTCAGCGCCGTGAAGTCGACCTTGTTCACCGTGAACGCCACCGGCCCGCGCACCACGATCTGCGCTGCCTCGTAGTCGTTCTTGGCCGTGTCGAGCCGGATGTCGTCGCGGGCCTCCGGCGATCGCCCACTGTCCTTGAAGACGGAGTTGTACGCCGTCTCGGTCCAGACGCCGGGCTTCACGCCGGCCGCCTCTCGTGCCTGTGCCACCGGCACGAACGCTGCCGAAGTCACCAGGAGTCCGCCTGCCACCACCGCATGTGTCCACCGCATGCCGAACAGCCAACGCGCGGAACCGCACGGCGGCAATCCTTCGGATGAAGGCGGCCTAGACCAATCAGCGGAAACGCGGGCAGGTGGTGCAGGCGTTCACGTTCGGCAGTACGTAGACATAGCAGCACGACGTCCGCTGCTTCTGCTCCAGCGAGACGGCGAACGCCTCAGCGGCCTGATCGGCGTACGGCGCCTCGTCCGGCAAACGGATCGCGGCCCGCACCTCGTCGTCGACCGCACCGAAGCGCTGCAGCGACCCCAGCTTCACCGCGGGCACATAGGAGTCCAGAAACGCTGCCGTGTGGGCCTTCAGCTGTTCGGCCGCCGTGGCCATCGGCACGACCTCCTGCGACAGCAGCGCGACCTCGACCGGATAGTGCGCGGTCGGGTGCCGCCGGAACGCCAGTGCCGACGGCGACACCTCAGGTGAGACACCGGTTGCGGCAGCCGTCACGCCGGCCACCAGTGAGGGGACCTGGACGTACCACATCAGCGTGAACATCGCGGCGACCTGCACCGGCGGATCGATGGCGTACTCCCGCCCGTAGTCCTGCTGCACAGCAGTCCGCCACGCGTACGTCGGATCGCCACCACTCTGCTGCTCCGAGAGCACGTGAGCGCACGACACCCACTCCGGTCCGGGCACGGAGTCCGCCGTACGCACGGACATCCACGGCACCGAGTCGGCGAGGACGTCCGCGAGATCGCTGACGGAGTGGCTCACCCGACCAGCCTACGGTCCGGGACGACGACCGGTGCTCCCCCGACGTCGACCACGGTGGCCTGCAGACCGAAGACGTCGTCCAGCAGTTCCTCGGTCAGTACGTCGACCGGCCGCCCCTCGGCCGCGATCCGGCCCTCGCCCATCACCACGAGGTGATCGGCGTACTGCGCAGCGAGGGTGAGGTCATGGAGGACTACCACCACGGTCCGGCCGGACGCGTGCGCGGCGGCGTGGACGACGTTCATCACGTCGACCGCGTGGGCCAGGTCCAGGTACGTCGTGGGTTCGTCGAGCAGCAGGTGTGGCGTGCCCTGGGCCAGGACCATCGCGATCCAGACCCGTTGCCGTTGGCCACCAGACAGCTGGTCGACCGGGCGCTCCCGCAGTTCGGTCAGCTCGACGGCCGCCAGGGCCTCGTCGATCGCGGCGTCGTCCTCAGCGGTCAGCCGCCCGAACAGTCCGCGGTGCGGATGGCGTCCCCGCGACACCAACTCGGCAGCAGTGATCCCCTCCGGCGTCACCGGCCCTTGCGGCAGCACGCCGAGCTTCCGGGCCAGCTCACGCGCCGGCAGCTTGTGGATGTCCTTGCCGTCCAGCAGCACGTGGCCACTCTGCGGAGTGAGCAGGCGGCTCATCCCACGCAGCAGTGTGGACTTGCCCGATCCGTTCGGCCCGACCACAGCGGTCAGCTGTCCGGCCGGCACCTCCAGCGTCAATCCGGACACCACCGGCGCATCCGCGCCGTACGCAAGGGTGAGGTTCTCGACGTGCACTGATCAACGTCCCTTCTGCTGGCGGCCGATGAGATGTAAGAGGTACGGCGCTCCGCACGCAGCCGTGATGACGCCGACCGGGAGTTCGTACGGCCCGACCTGCAGCCACTGCAGGCCGTTTCGCGCGACCAGATCGGCCAGTACGACGAACAGCGCACCGAGCATCGCGGTGGTGAGCAGCGGCGGTCGCTCCATCCGGGTCAGCCGCTGCGCGATCTGCGGCGCCACCAGTGCGACGAACGCGATCGGTCCCGCTCCCGCCGTCGCCATCGCGGCCAGCACCGTCGCCACGATCAGCAACGCCAGCCGGATCCGGGCGACCCGCACGCCGAGCGACGACGCGACATCGTCCCCGAGCACCAGCGCGGACAGGTCCCGGTTGAACATCATTGCTACCGGCAACAAGAGCACCACGGCGAACAGCACCGGAATCGCGTCGCTCCAGGCCCGCGCGTTCAGCGAACCGGCCAGCCACGCGGCGGCCCGGCCCGCGTCGTTGACATCACCGATCACCAGCAACCACGCGACGAGCGAGTTGGCCGCGGCCGCGATCCCGACCCCGATCAGCACCACGCGTCCCGCGTCGACCACACCACGCTGGATCGACAACGCGCCGACGATCAACGTCGCGATCAGCCCACCCAGTACGGCGGCCAGCGGGATGCCGACCTTGGCCGCGGCGCCCGAGATGTTCCCACCGCCGCTGCCGGCCAGCACGATCACCGCGACGGCACCCGCGGAAGCACCGGAGTTGACTCCGACGATGTCGGGAGAGGCCAGCGGGTTGCGGGACAAGGTCTGCAGCAGAGCACCGGAGACGGCGAACGCAATGCCGACCAGCAGGCCTGTGGCCACACGTGGCAGCCGCAACTCGAGCACCACGAGACGGGTGCCGCGACGGCCACCACCGAGCAGGACCTCGATCACGTCGGCGAGCGGGAGCTTCGTCGTACCGACACTCAAGGAGACGAGCGCGATCACGATGGCGAGGACCGCGAAGGCCACGCTGAGCATTACCGTCCGCGACTTCACAGCGCCACCGCCCGGCGCCGTACGACGATCACGAACAAGGGCGCGCCGACGATGCCGAGGACGACGCCGGCCTGGACCTCACCGGCACCGCCGACCAGCCTGCCGACCAGGTCGGCCAGGACCAGCGCGGTCCCGCCGATGACAGCCGCGCCCGGGATCAGCCAGGTGTTGCGGGCGCCGAAGATCCGGCGAGCGACGTGGCCGGCGAGCAGTCCGAGGAACCCGATCGGCCCGCAGGCCGCGACTCCCGCGGCGGTGAGCAGGCCGATCGCAACCAGGCCGACCAATCGGGCCCGGCGGATCGACAACCCGAGACCGGCGGCAACATCGTCGCCGAGCGCCAACAGGTCGAGGTCGCGAGCGTTGACCAGGGCGAGGATCAGACCGACCGCCGCGAACGGCAGCACCTGCCCGGCGACATCCAGGCCGCGGCCCGCGACCGAACCGACTGCCCAGAAGCGGTAGCCGTCGAGGGTGGTGGCGTCGAGCAACACGATTGCCGAGGTCAACGCACCGAGCATCGCGGCCACCGCGGCGCCGGTCAGCGCCAACCCGACCGGCGACGCTCCGTTCCCCCGCGAGGCCAGGCGCTGTACGCCGAACGTCGCCACCAACGCGCCCACCAGCGCGATCCACACGGTCGACGAGACCGACTCGACCAAGCCGATCTGCAACCCGAGAACGACGGCGAACGCCGCGCCCGAGCTCACGCCGAAGATCCCCGGCTCGGCCAGCGCGTTGCGGGTGTGGCCCTGCATGAGCGTCCCCGCGACCCCCAGACAGACACCGATCAGGACAGCCACCACCGTGCGGGGGAAGCGCAGGCTGCGGACGATCACATCCGGGTCGGACCCGTTGTTCGCGGTCAACGCATGCCACAACGCGCCAGGCCCGAGCCACCGCGATCCGAACGCGAGACTGGCCGCGAAGGCCAGCACCAGAACGACGACGAGCACGAGCAGCGCGGCAGTACGACGTACTGCGGGACGGCCGGCGCGGACCGGTGGCGGCACGACCGGGCGTGCGGACGGGACGGCGGAGGACATATGGTTAGGGTTGCCTTAGTTCAACGTTGTGGTGAGTCACCTTAACCTGCGAGCCGTCCTGACCAGGAGACACCTGTGCGCCTGCCCCGAATCACCGCCCTGCTCGCCGTCGCCGCCCTGGCTCTGACCGCCTGCGGCTCGTCCGCGGACTCCGAGGACTCCCCGGATGCGGCCGCAGCGTCGTCCGCCGGGTTCCCGCGCACCGTCGAGCACGCGATGGGCAAGACCGAGATCCCGGCCAAGCCGAAACGGGTGGTGGCACTGGACGCGAGCTTCGTCGACGCGACGCTGATCCTGGACACACCGGTGGTCGGGTACACCGACTACCGCAGCATCAACAGGAAGCTGCCGGACTACCTCGGCGACGACCGCAACACCCTGGGCGGCGAGGCGGAGGCGGTCGGCACGCTGGCCGAGCCGAACCTGGAGAAGATCGCCGCGCTCGACCCGGACCTGATCATCACGGCGAAGGTCCGGCACGAGAAGCTCTACGACCAGTTGTCCGCGATCGCGCCGACGGTCATGTCCGAGACCACCGGGCCGACCTGGAAGGACAACATCCGGCTGGAGGCGAAGGCGCTCGGCGCGGAAGACCTGGCCGAGAAGGAGATCTCGTCGTACGAGAAGGCGGCCAAGACCGTCGGCGACGCGATCAACGCGAAGGCGAAGAACCCGGCGATCTCGGTGGTCCGGTTCGTCGACGGGCCGACCCGGCTGTACCAGAACGCCAGCTTCTCCGGCATCGTGCTCAAGGACGCCGGACTGAAGCGGCCCACGCCGCAGGACGTGAACGACTTCGCGCTGGAGATCAGCCCGGAGCGGATCAAGGACGCCGACGGCGACGCGATCTTCTTCACCGTGTACGCCGACGAGAAGGGTCTGAGCGCCAAGACCGCCGGGCAGTTCAAGGCCAACCCCCTGTGGACGCCGCTGGCGCCGAAGGTGCACGAGGTCCCCGACCTCACCTGGATGACCGCGGTCGGATTGCAGGGCGCGTGGTCGATCCTGACCGACTTGGCCAAGACCTTCGACGTGCCCGCTCCGGTCAAGGCCGACTGAGCATCACTGTCGGACGTGGCCGAGGATGACGCCGAGACTTGGACCCACCTAGCACTCGATAGGGTCCGCGGTATGACGGCTCTGACCCGATGGCATGTCGGTCCGTGGACCACGCGAGGTACTCGTCCCGGCTCGCCGTTCGAGCCGGGGCTGAAGCGGACGCCCGACGAGTTGAACTTCGACATCGTCGGGCTGTCCCGGATCCTCGGCCGGCGGCAGACGCTGCCGGAGGAGATGCTGGTCCGCCGCTGCCAGGCCGCGCTGCGCCCGACCGATCCGCGCCCGTGCGGCATCCAGACCCTGACCGATCCGGACCTCGCGCGCGACCTCGCCGAAACCGCCGAACGCGCCTTCACCTGGATCGCCGACCGCGCCCCCTCCGGCTACGAGTTCGCCCTCACCGACGCCGTAGAACTCCGCCCGTTACTGGACCTGGACGCCCCCGTGGTCGCGATCGAGGCCGTCATCCACCTGGCCAACGCCGACCTCCCCGCCGCCCGCCTCGCCGCCTCCCACGTACGCCGCTCGACATCCGGCCACTGGTACGCCGGCGACGCGGTCTGCAACTGGTCGGGTCCCCACGACACGGCAGACGCTGCGATCACCGCCGTACAAGCTGCCCGAGAAGACCTGGTCGCCCAACTACGGCCCGCCGGCCGCGAAGACCTCGCCACCACCGCATCCCGCTGGCCCCCAGTCCCCGTCGAACCCACCTAGCACCACCCCCTCCCAGTCCCACCACGTGCCCCCTCGGGCACTGCCGTTTGATGGGTTGACCCACCAGACGGTGGGTTGGCCCACCGCACGCGGGTAGCCAACCCACCGTCTCGTGGGCTGACCCAACCCAGGGGCCACCCCAGACACGGCGGGCCACACCGAGCAGCGCCATCCGGTGGGTGGACCCACCAGACGACGGCTTCGCCCACCGCACGCCGGTGGCCAACCCACCATCTCGTGGGCTGACCCAGCCCACGACCCACCCCAGACACGGCGAGCCACACCGACCAGCGCCATCCGGTGGGTGGACCCACCAGACGACGGGTTGGCCCACCGCACGCGGGCAGCCAACCCACCATCTCGTGGGCTGACCCAGCCCAGGGGCCTGCGGTTAGGTGGAGTGGGTGAGGGGTGGTGGGGTGGGGGTGGCGTGGGGTTGGAGGTGTTGGCGGAGGAAGGTGAGCTCGGCGCCTACTGCGGCCTCGTGGGCGTCGAGGAAGGGGGCGTAGTGGTTGCCGGGGAGGCGTACCAGGTCGGCTTTGGCGGACATGGAGGCGGCGCTGATGGCTGGGGCGGCGAGGGCGGAGCGGTCGTCGTCGCAGACCACGTAGAGCAGTGGGCAGCGGATGTCGGCGGCGTACTTCGCTGGGCGGTAGAACGCGGCGCGGGGGATTGAGCGCGCGGCCAGCGTCTGCTGCCAGTCGGGGTACTTGTTGCCGGGGTTGAGGACCGCATCGCCCAGCTGGGCGTCGGGGGTGTTGAGCAGCGCGACTGTCCCACGCGGGCCGGACAGCGCCACCAGCTTCGGGGGTCGCCTGACAAGTGCACCGAGGGTGTCCAGTACGGCGCGGCCGGCCAGGCGGAGTGCACCGAGCGGGCTCTGGTAGCGAGACGCCTTGCGAGTCACGACCGGCCCGTCGACGTTCGGGGATTGCGCGATCGCGGCGGCGATCCGATCGTCTTCCGCGGCGAGCTGTACGACGTACCCGGCGCACAACGAGAACGACCAGAGCGCGACCCGCTCGACCCCGGGAAGGGTCGCGGCGAAACCGATCGCCGCCCGCCAGTCCGCCAGCTGCCCGGCGATCGGCGCGACCTGACGCGGCTCACCACCGCTCTCACCGAAGTTGCGATAGTCGAACGCCAGAACACTGAACCCGGCCGCCGCGAACCGCTCGGCGAACCGGTCCGTGCCCGGCTCCTTGGTGACACCGAACCCACCGGTCATCACCACGCAGCCGCCGTTGGACCCCGGATAGTGCCAGCCCGCGCACTCCACACCCGCACTGCTGAACCACACCTTCTCGCGCATACCCAGAAGTGAACCACGCGGTTCGCAAACTGTCCATGGCTCTGCCAGAACCGCCAGCCCCCAGAAATCAGGCGGACTCTTCGCGCTCGAGCGCCCGGACCAGCGCGGCGAACCCGGCCTCGATCCCGGCCCCGTCACCACTGGTACGCCACTCGATCAGGAACCCGCGCAGCGTCGCGAGGATCAACTCCGCGACCTCGCCCTTCCGCTGCTCGGACCACGCCGCCGGACAGATCGAGAGCAACGCCGGCAGATACTGCTTCGACGCCTCCCGGGCCAGGTCGGCGTACCGCGCCGGATCGTACATCGCCAGGCCGATCGCCTGGTCCAGCACCCACGACTCCGGACCGACCAGGATCGGCCACATCGACCGGACCCGATCAGCCAGCGGCCGATCGGCACCCTCGGTCGCGGCCGCGAGACTGCGGCTGATCCGCCGCTCACGCAGCTGCAGGACCGACTCCGTCAGCAGTTCCTCCGGGCCTGCGAAGTGGTACAGCAGCACCTTGTGCGTCGTACCGGCCGCCCGTGCGGCCCGGCGGAGCGAGAAGTCCACCAGCCCGTTCTGGCCAAGGTCGTCGGCGACGCGATCGAGCAGTTCCCGCCGCCGCGCCTCCCCGCGCGGCGACTTCGCCGATCGCCGGTAGCCCACCCGTTCCTCAGTCACCCGGACAGTGTCACTTAAGTGAAGCTGGCAACGAAGTAGCCGACGCCGTAGGGGGCGGCGTCGTACGTCAGGTTGCCGGTCAGAGCGGTCTGGCTGAGTGCACCCGCGAGGACCTGCCATGGAGCGCGACCTGCCGCCTGAAGAACGCTCGCCAGATCCGGGTCGAGGGCAGCGAGGACGTCCAGATCCACGGTCCGCAACGCCTTTGCGACCGTCGCGTCGAAGATCTCGGCCCGAGGATGGAGGTGGACGGGAGCATGATCGCTGCGTCGAGCCGAGCCGTCGCCCATCACCAGCAACCCGATCCGGTCGTTGCCCTCGGCAATCTCTCGCCCGAGGGCCAGGCACACCTCTGGCGGGTCGTCGGCCACTGAGATCGAGGTACGCCGTACGCCGGCGGCCTTGCTCTGGCCGACCAGCCAGGCCCCGACCAACAAGGACAACGGCAACACCGCCTCACCGTCTCCGACCCGCACCTGCGGAGCGCCGTACGCCGCGAAGGTGCCTCCCGCGGAAGCGTCGTACCGGCGCCCGGTGACCGGTCCGGACCCGACGATCACCAGGGCGTCGGCCTCTGCGAGTACGTCGATGGCCGCCAGACAGGCCGCGCGCAGCGGATCGAGCTCCGGCGCGGCGCCGAAGGCGAGCTCGGGCACGATCACCGGCGGATGCGGGCAGACCGCGGCAGCGACGACAGGCACTAGCCGAGTCCCCGGCCGTGGCGCAGGAACAGGAACCCGTCGTCCGTGGCGAGGACCTGCAGCAACGGCAGCGACCGCGCCTCGGTGGCCGCCAGTCCGTCGGTGATCCGGCGTGCTCCCGGTCCCGCCAGCAACGGCGACACGGTCAGGCAGAGCTCGTCGACCAGATCAGCACCGGTCAGTGCGCCGAGAAGATGCGGACCACCCTCACACAGGATCTGCGGCAGTCCGCGCTCGACCAGCCCGGCCACCGCCTGGTTCAGGTCCACGGTCTCGTCACCGCAGATCATCACGTCCGCCACCTCGGCGAGCGCCTCACGCTGGTGGTCCGGCGAGGACGCACAGGTGATGACGATCGGCCGTGCGGGCGCCTCCGTGAAGACTGTGCTGTCGGCAGCCAGTTCGAGTCGGGCAGAGACCACGGCGAGTGTCGGGTTCTCGGGCCAGCCGTGCTCGTTCCGCCATCCACGACGCTTCGCGCCGAGCCGGAGACCGCCGTACCCCTCGGCGCGGAGCGTGCCCGCGCCGACCAGGACGACGTCAGCGAGCATCCGCAGCCGGCCGAGCATGCTCTGGTCGTCCTTGCTGGACAGGCCGCCGGACAGACCCTCCAGGGTCACGGCGCCGTCGAGGCTGGTGACGAAGTTCGCCCGCAGCCGCGGGACGGACCGATCGGGCACCGTGTAGGCAGCGATCAGTTCGTCCTCGGTCAGCTCCGCCCCGACAGCACAGTTCCGGATCACACCAGGCTCCTTCGGGTGTACGCGGGCGTCGCCGTCTTCCGCAGTACGGCGATCAGGTCGAGGGCCTGCCGGGTCCCGGCGATGTCGTGGACCCGGAACACTCGGGCGCCGAGCCAGGCGGCGATGCTGACGGCCGCCAGCGTCGCGGGTCCGCGCCGGCCGGACGGCAGGTCGAGGGTCTCGCCGAGGAAGTCCTTGTTCGACATCGCCACCAGGACCGGCCAGCCGGTCGCGGCCAACTCGTCGATCCGGCGGGTCACCTCGAGCGAGTGCAGTGTGTTCTTGCCGAAGTCGTGGGTCGGATCGATGACGATCCCGTCCGGCCGGACCCCGGCGGCGATGGCTCGCTCGGCCAGTGCGGTGGTCGTCCGGATCACGTCCGCCACCACGTCGTCGTACGCCATCCGGTGCGGGTCGGTGCGGGGTTTCAGCCCACCGACGTGGCTGCAGATCAGCCCGGCGCCGGACTCAGCGGCCGCCGCCGCGATGTCAGGATCGTGGCCGGACCAGGTGTCGTTGATGAGGTTCGCACCGGCCGCACCGACCCGGCGCGCGACCCCGCTGCGGAAGGTGTCCACGCTGATCAGGAGCTCCGGGTGGCGATCGCGCACGGTGGCGACGAAGTCCACGGTCCGGCGCAGTTCCTCGGTCTCGTCGACCGCTTCGCCGTACCCGGCCTTGACGCCGCCGATGTCGACCAGGTCGGCCCCGTCGGCCACGGCCTGGTCGATCGCCGAGAGCGCGGCCTCTTCCGCGAAGGTGGCGCCGCCGTCGAAGAACGAGTCCGGGGTGCGGTTCACGATCGCCATCACCGCGAACTCCCCCGGCCCGAACGACCGGCTGCCGAGCCGCAGCACACCACTGGGTTCCTGAGCCACGCGCCGACTCTATCGGCCGGTCCCAGGGCCGCCGCCGGGCGGCCTGAGCGCCGGCCGACGGTATCGCTCGCGCCACATATCCTATAGGATTCCCCGCGACAGACCGCCCACAGCTGCAGAACGGGTCCTCCATGCCACGGTTCACCGAGTTAGAGACGTACGACGTCCGCTTCCCCACGTCGCTGGACCTGGACGGCTCCGACGCGATGAACACCGACCCGGACTACTCGGCGGCGTACCTGATCCTGCGGACCGATGCCGGCGACGGGCTCGAGGGGCACGGGTTCGCCTTCACCATCGGCCGTGGCAACGACGTCCAGACCGCGGCGATCGAGGCGCTCCGCGACCACGTGATCGGGCTCGACCTGGACGCGACGCTGTCCGACCTCGGCGGTTTCTGGAAGTCGCTCGTCCACGACTCGCAACTGCGCTGGCTGGGCCCGGAGAAGGGCGTCATGCACATGGCCATCGGCGCCGTCGTGAACGCGGTCTGGGACCTGGCCGCCAAGCGGGCCGGCGTACCGCTGTGGAAGCTGCTGGCAGACCTGACTCCGGAGCAGATCGTCGACCTGGTCGACTTCCGGTACCTCACCGACGCGCTGACCCGGGACGAGGCACTGGAGATCCTGCGTGCCGCCGAGCCCGGTCGCGCGGAGCGCGAGGCGACCCTTCGCGAGCGCGGCTATCCGGCGTACACCACCACGCCGGGCTGGCTCGGGTACGACGACGACAAGCTGGTCCGGCTGTGCCACGAGGCGGTCGCCGAGGGCTTCACCCAGATCAAGCTCAAGGTCGGCGCGGACCTGGACGACGACATCCGCCGGATGAGGCTGGCCCGCAAGGCCGTCGGCCCGGACATCCGGATCGCGATCGACGCGAACCAGCGCTGGGACGTCGCCGACGCGATCCGGTGGGTCGAGGCGCTGGCGCCGTACGACGTCTGGTGGGTGGAGGAACCGACCAGCCCGGACGACGTACTCGGGCACGCGGCCATCGCGCGCGCGATCGCTCCGATCCAGGTCGCGACGGGTGAACATGTGCAGAACCGGGTCGTGTTCAAGCAGTTGCTGCAGGCCGAGGCGCTGTCGATCCTGCAGCTCGACTCGGCCCGGGTCGCCGGGGTGAACGAGAACATCGCGATCCTGCTGCTGGCGGCGAAGTTCGGCGTACCGGTGTGCCCGCACGCGGGCGGGGTCGGACTGTGTGAGCTCGTCCAGCACCTGTCGATGTTCGACTACGTCGCGGTCAGCGGGTCGATGGACAACCGGGTGATCGAGTACGTCGACCACCTGCACGAGCACTTCCTGGACCCGGTGGTGATCCGGGACGGGCACTACGTGGCGCCGGTGCGGCCCGGGTTCGGTGCCGAGATGGATTCCGAGACGCTCTGCGACTTCCGGTACCCGAGTGGCAAGATCTGGACCGACCTCACAAAGGAGAACAAGTGACGGACTTCGCCGGCCTCCGTGCAGTTGTCACCGGTGGCGCGTCGGGCATCGGCCTCGCGGCCGCCCAACTGCTGGCCGCCCGGGGCGCCCGGGTGGTCGTCTTCGACCTCAAGCCCGACGTCGCGGAACCGCTGACCGGGATCGCCGCGGATGTGACCGACGACAGTTCGGTCCGCGACGCCGTTGCCGCGGCGGCGCTGCAGCTCGGCGGGATCGACATCGTGGTGAACAACGCGGGCATCGGCGCGCAGGGCACGGTCGCGGCCAACGACGACGACGAGTGGCACCGCGTCCTCGACGTCAACGTGGTCGGCATCGCCCGGGTGACCCGGGCCGCGCTGCCGCACCTGCGCAAGTCCGAATCCGCCGCGATCGTCAACACCTGCTCGATCGCCGCCACCGCAGGTCTGCCGAATCGGGCCCTGTACTCCGCGAGCAAAGGCGCCGTACTGGCTCTGACCATGGCGATGGCGGCGGACCACGTCCGCGAGGGGATCCGGGTGAACTGCGTGAACCCGGGTACTGCGGACACCCCATGGGTCGGCCGGCTGCTCGACGTCGCGGACGACCCGGCGGCGGAGCGGGCGGCGCTGGAGGCGCGGCAGCCGATGGGCCGGTTGGTATCGGCCGACGAGGTCGCGCACGCGATCGCCTACCTGGCCAGTCCGTTGTCGGGTTCGACCACGGGTACGGCGGTCGCCGTCGACGGCGGGATGCAGAACCTGCGGCTTCCGGCGGTGAAATCGTGAAGCTCTTCGGTGACGACCAGCGGATCGGACTCGGCGGTGCGCCGCTGGGCAACCTGCTGGGCGAGGTGCACGACGCCGACGCGGTCGCGACCGTGAACGCCGCCTGGGACGAGGGGTGGCGGTACTTCGACACCGCTCCGCACTACGGTCTCGGGCTGGCCGAGGAACGGCTCGGGGTCGGCCTGCGGGGCAAGCCGCGGGACGAGTTCGTGCTGTCGAGCAAGGTCGGCCGGATCATCTACGAGGCCGAGGACGCGGCGACCGACGACGAAGGGTTCGAGGTCAGCTCGAAGCGGCGGCGGCGCTGGGACTTCTCCCGCGACGGTGTGCTGAGGAGCATCGAGGACTCGCTGCGCCGGATCGGGACCGACCGGCTGGACGTCGTGTTCGTGCACGACCCGGACGACCACTACGAAGAGGCCGTCGCGACCGCCTTCCCGACGCTGATCGAGCTCCGCGACCAGGGCGTGATCGGCGCGATCGGGTCCGGCATGAACCAGACCGCGATGCTGACCCGGTTCGTCCAGGAGATCGACATCGACGCGATCATGCTGGCCGGCCGCTACTCCCTGATCGACCCCGACGGCCTGGACGACGTACTGCCGGCCTGCCTCGAGCACGACGTACAGGTAGTTGCTGTGGGCATCTTCAACTCCGGTCTGCTGTCCCAGCCCCGGCCGGCGCCCGGGGCCACCTTCAACTACGAGCCGGCCGCCGCATCCCTGGTGGACAAGGCGAATCGCCTGGCTGACGTCTGCGAGGCCCACAACACCACCCTGCCTGCCGCGGCTCTCGCCTTTCCCCTCTTCCACTCGGCAGTAGCCGGCATCGCCGTCGGCTGCCGCACCCCGGGGGAGGTCCACACCAACGCGACGCTGGCCCGGACCGAGGTCCCCCAAGCCCTCTGGTCCGACCTGAAGTCCGAAGGCCTCCTCCGCGAAGACGCCCCCACGCCGTAGCGTCAGACTGGCGTCTCACCTACGGACTTCCACACGACCTGCAAGCTGTCTCGCCGGCCGATCTGCTCGATGCGTTCTCCGACGTGTGCGCTCACCTCATCCAGCCGCGCCGGGTCGGCTTCCACCCGCAGCACCAGCCCGTCCTGCTCGGCCCGGATCCGCCAGGTTGCCTCGCCCAGGTCGATGACCAACTCCCCCGGCTCGCTGGACACCAACTTCATCCCACCCGGTTGATGGGCGAAGTGACTGCTCAACTGCTCGACATATCGTTCCGCGCGCGTCGTACCAACGTGCGCCTCGACCACTGCCATCACTGACACTCTCCTGTTGTTAGTTCGCCGCCAACCGCTCTGGTGAGAGGTTGAGGCGGCGGAGTAGTTGGGCGTTGAGGGCCACGACGATGGTCGAGATGGACATCAGGATGGCGCCTACGGCCGGCGAGACGAGGATGCCTGCGAACGCCAGTACGCCGGCAGCCAGCGGGACCGTGATCACGTTGTAGCCCGTGGCCCAGATGAGGTTCTGCCACATCTTGCGGTAGCTGGCCTTCGAGAGAGTGATCACGGACAGGACGGCTCTGGGGTCATCGGCGGCCAGGACCACGCCGGCGGATTCGATCGCGACATCGGTGCCGGCGCCGATGGCGATGCCGACCTCGGCGCGGGCCAAGGCGGGCGCGTCGTTCACGCCGTCGCCGACCATCGCGACCTTGAGCCCACGAGCCTGTAGTTCGGCGACCTTGGCGTCTTTGTCCTGCGGGAGGACCTCGGCGAAGACCTCGTCGATCCCGAGTTCCCTGGCGACCGCGTCAGCCACCTGGTGCGCGTCGCCGGTGATCATCGCGACCTTGACACCGCGCCGGTGCAGCGCATCGACGGCCTGGCGAGATTCCTCGCGAACCTCGTCCTCCAACGCGATCGCTCCGAGCACCCGCCCGTCGCGAACCACGTGCAGCACCGCGGCCCCGCGCTCCTTCCACGCCGCGACATCCGCCTCCAGCTCAGCCGGCTCAGGTACGCCGTACTCCCGCAGGAACGCCGGACCGCCGACGGCGATCTCCGCGCCGTTCACAACCGCCTGGACACCGCGTCCGGTGAGCGACCGGAACTCCGACGCGACCGCGGCGCGGCCGCGACCCGCTGGGACCCGATCGGAATGCGCCCGGACGATCGCCTTCGCCAACGGATGCTCGCTGTCCGCCTCGACCGCGGCCGCCAGTTCCAGCAACTCCTCGTCGGACATGGATCCGGCCGCGGCCACCCCGGTCACGGCCGGCTCGCCTTTGGTCAGCGTGCCGGTCTTGTCGAACAGGACCACATCGATCGTCCGCATCCGCTCCAGCGCCAACCGATCCTTCACCAGTACGCCGGCCTTCGCGGCGCGCTCGGTGGAGATCGCGATCACCAGCGGAATCGCCAGCCCCAGCGCGTGCGGGCAGGCGATCACCAGCACCGTCACGGTCCGGGTCACGGCTTCGTCGAGCTCGCCGAGCAACGTCCACACCACGAACGTGATCAGTCCGGCGATCGACGCGAAGTAGAAGAGGAACGCCGCGGCCCGATCCGCCAGCGCCTGCGCACGGGACGACGAGGCTTGCGCCTCCGCCACTAGCCGTTGGATGCCGGCCAGTGCCGTGTCATCCCCGACAGCGGTGATCTCGACCCGCAGAGCGTTGTCGGTGGCAACGGTCCCCGCCACCACCGAGTCGCCGACCGCACGGGCGACGGGCCGCGATTCGCCGGTGATCATCGACTCGTCGACCTCGGCCTGCCCTTCGACCACAGTGCCGTCCGCAGGCACGCGCCCGCCCGACCGCACCAGTACGACGTCACCCTCGCGCAGGTCGTGCAGCATCACCTCGACCACGCCGTCGTCAGTCACCTTCTCGGCCGAGTCGGGCAGCAGGGCGGCCAATGCGTCGAGCGCACCGGACGCGGCGCCGAGCGCCCGCATCTCCAGCCAGTGACCGAGCAGCATGATCACGATCAGCAGCGCGAGCTCCCACCAGAAGTCCAGGTCGAACCCGCCGATCTCCAAGGTGGTCACCCACGACGCGACGAACGCAACCGTGATCGCCATCGAGATCAGCAGCATCATCCCGGGCCGGCGGGACTTCAGTTCGCTCCATCCGCCGGTCAGGAACGGCCGGCCGCCGTACACGAAGATCACCGTGCCGAGGACCGGTGCGATCAGCCCGGAGCCGGGGAAGTCCGGGCGGGTGTAGCCGAGCAGGTCGGCGAACATCTCGCTGAAGTACACCACCGGCACGGCCAGCGCCAGACTGATCCAGAACCGGTCCTTGAACTGCGCCGCGTGATCCGCATGCCCGGCATGACCTGAAGGCCCGGCGTGCTCCGCGGGCTCAGCGTGCGCGCCGTGCTCGTGCTCCTCCATACCCCGAAGGTACCCCCTAGGGGTATGGAACCACTAGAGGGGGTCGATGTCGGTCAAGGTCTCCGGGGTGAGCTCGAGCCAGCGGGTGATGCCGATCTCGCGCAGGAACGGCACGTCGTGGCTCGCGATGATCAGCGCACCGCTGTACGACGAGAGCGCGTCCTTGAGCTGGGCAACGCTGGCCAGATCGAGGTTGTTGGTCGGCTCGTCGAGCATCAGCAACTGCGGCGGAGGCTCGGCCAGCAGCAGTGCTGCCAGCGTCGCCCGGAAGCGTTCACCACCGGACAACGTGCTGACCAGCTGATCGGCAGCCCGGCCACGGAAGAGGAAGCGCGCCAGCCGCGACCGGCGTTCCTGGTTCTCCGTGCTCGATGCCAGCAGCGCCAGGTTGTCCACGATCGACAGGTCCTCGCGGAGCAGATCGAGCCGCTGCGGCAGGTACCGGAACGGGACGACCGGCAACGAATCACTCGTGATCGACTGCAGCAGCGTCGTCTTACCCGCGCCGTTCGGCCCGGTCAGCGCGATCCGCTCCGGCCCACGGATCTCCAGATCCACGGTCGCGCCGGTGCGGAGCTTGTGCTCCTCCAGCCGGAGCACGACCCGCCCCGCCGGCACGGCGGTCTTCGGCAGGTCGACGCGGATCGCCTCGTCCTCGTGGACCTTCGCCTCCGCCTCGGCCACCGCCTCCTGCGCCGACTCGAGCCGCTCGGACTGCATCCCGAGATGCTTGCCCGCCGACACCTGGGCCGACCGCTTGAGCCCACCAGCGATGATCTTCGGGATCCCGCCCTGCTCGAACGCCTTCTGGCCCCGCGCCCGGCGCTGATCCATCTTCATCCGCGCCTCGACCAGATCGCGCTTCTGCTTGCGGGCGTCGGCCTCGGCCGCCCGGAGCGTCCGCTCCGCGGCGTCCTGCTCGACCGCCACCGCCTCCTCGTACGCCGTCAGGTTGCCGCCGTACCAGGTGATGTCGCCCTTGCGCAGGTCACCGATCTGGTCGACCCGGTCGAGCAGTTCGCGGTCGTGGCTGACGATCAGCAACGCACCACGGAACTGGTCGACGGCGTCGTACAGGTGCCGGCGAGCCCGCAGGTCGAGGTTGTTGGTCGGCTCGTCGAGCAGCAGTACGTCGGGACGCCGCAGCAACTCGGCGGCCAGGCCGAGCAGGATGGTCTCGCCGCCGGACAGCTCACCGACACTGCGGTCGAGGTCGATCGCGCCCAGGCCGAGCTTGCCCAGCAACGCCTCGGCGCGTTCGTCGGCGTCCCACTCGTCGCCGACGATCGCGAAGTTCTCCTCCGAGGCGTCACCGGACTCGATCGCGGTGACGGCGCGGCGGATCGCGTCGATGCCGAGCGCCTGGTCGACCCGCAGACCGGTGTCGAGGGTCAGGTCCTGAGGCAGGTACCCGAGCTCGCCGGTCACCCGGATCGTGCCGCGCTGCGGCGTCAGCCGGCCAGCGATCAGGCGCAGCAGCGTCGACTTGCCGGCGCCGTTGCGGCCGACCAGGCCGGACCGCACGGGTCCGGCGACGAAGTTGAGCCCGTCGAACAGGACATCGCCGTCCGGCCAGGCGAAGAAGAGGTCTGTACAGGTCAGGGAATTACTCATATGCGTGTACTCCGAACGAGGTCTTGGACGAGACCGCGCACCAGAACGGGCGGCGGTCACCGGCTGCAGAAAAGACCTCGGAGTTACAACGCGACCCCTGACGTCGGGAATGGGACGTTCACCAGAGTAGCGGGCCGTGCTTCACCGCTTCAACTATTTTCCCGGCGCTTGCGCCAGGCAACGATCACCAGGTCGACCAGGGCGACGACCGCCAGGACCACGCAGGTGATCACCCAGCCGACCGGTACGTCGTACGCCGCGAACAGGATCGCGGACGTGACGAACAGCGCCACTCCGAAGCAGGACAGCACCAGCCGGAGCGTCAGCGCACTGCGGGGTGGCGGCGGTTCGAACGCCATACCACCGGACTACCTCAGGGCGCCTTGCGGAGCCAGGTCTCGACGCCGGCGATGTGGGCGGTCATCCAGGCGCGGGCGGCCTCGGCGTCACCGGCCTCGATCGCATCCAGGATCGCGGCGTGCTCGGACAGCGTCCGCTCGACCGCGCCGGCCTGGGTGACACCGCGCCAGATCCGCGCCCGCTGGGTCGCTCCGGAGATGCCGTCGAGCAGTGAGCAGACGACCATGTTCCCGGTCGCCTCGGCGATGCAGCGATGGAATCTGAGGTCGTTGGCGACCAGTTCCTCCACCTCCGCGTCGGGCGTGAGGTCGCTGCAGAGCAGCCGCAACTCAGTCACCTGTTCCCTGCTGATCCGGACCGCGGCCAGCGCGGCGACCCCTGGCTCGAGCAGCCGCCGTACCTCGAAGAACTGCAGTACGGAGTCGTCCCGGTGCAGGTCGACCATGAAGTTCAGCGCGTCCAGCAGGTGCGACGAGTCCAGGCTGGTGACGTAGGTGCCGTCACCGTGCCGGACGTCGAGGACGTTGACCAGCGTCAACGCCTTCACCGCTTCGCGCAGCGAGTTCCGCGACAGGCCCAGCCGCGCCGCGAGGTCCGCCTCCTTCGGCAGCCGATCCCCCGGACCCAGTTCCCCCGACGTGATCATCCCTTTGATCTTGACGATCGCCTCGTCCGTCAACGCCATTTGGTCAGTATGCCGCCCGCACCACTCAACGACGTACCGCGACAGCGTCCACTTCGAAGCTCATCTCCGGCAGGGCGAGTGCGGCGACGCCGAGCAGGGTCTGGACCGGCGGCCGCTCCGGCCAGTACTTCGCGATCACCCGACCGAGCGCGGCGAGTCTGTCCATCGAGTGGTCGACGATGTACGTCCGCAACTGGACGACGTTCTCGTAGTCGAGCCCGGCGGACCGCAACGCGATGCCGAGGTTGGCGAACGCGAGTTCCAACTGCTCCTCGAACCCGGCGACCGGTACGTGCCCGTCCGGGCCGGAGGCGTACTGCCCGGCGACGAAGACGAGGTCGCCGACCTCGGCGACATGGCTGTAGCCGAACCTAGCCGGATCGTGCAGCCCGACGGGATTGCTGATCATCGCGCACCTCTTCTTTTTCTGGATATTTGATGTCCAGAACATAGCATCCGGCTATGGGCACGACACCTGGGTATTCGGGTAAGCCGCTGGTCGCCAAGCTCGGGATCAAGGCGGAGCACGCCGTGTTGCTGGACAACGCTCCGGACGGGTTCGTGATCGAGGGCGTGCCGGCGACGCGGCGGTTGGGGCGGGGGCCGTACGACGTGGTGTTCGCGTTCTGCCCGGATCGGGCCCGGCTGGCAAAACGGCTGCCGGTGCTGCTGGCGAGGACGACGGCCGCGGGGATGATCTGGATCGCGTGGCCGAAACGGTCGTCCGGCGTACCGACCGACCTGAACGAGAACGGCATTCGCGAACTGGCGCTTCCGCTCGGCGTCGTGGACGTGAAGGTCTGTGCGGTCGACGCCACCTGGTCCGGCCTCAAGCTGGTTCGGCGGCTCAGCAACCGCTGAAGACCAGTCGTGTCGAAGTGGACTGATCCGAAGCGTGACGTTGGCCACATTCCTGCACAGTCCTGATCATCACCGGGGGCGAGTGCGCAACTGCATACAGTGGCCAGTTAGGCTGGAACCGTACACCGTGGGTCACCGTCAGAGTCGCCGGAAACCCTCCACTGCAAGGCGTCCCGGACACGGTTCGTCCGGACGGCGGAGCACCGGTCGATCACCGTCGGCCCGGTGAGCTGAAACACCTGTCAGCACAGTGTTTCAGGCCTCGAGCGATCCATCCGCCAAAGCCCGACCACCCGACACACTGGTCCGGTGGTCCCAGGCTGTGGAAGAGGGTCGCGTGCTATTAGCCTTGCCCTGGGGAACCACCCATAACATCAGCATTAACCACCGCGGTACCGGACCCGATCGGAAGAGGCGAACTGCCAAGTGGCCACCGAGCCATCAGACACAAATCCCCTAGCAGCCTTCGGTGCGAACGAATGGCTGGTCGACGAGCTGTACGAGAAGTACCTGCAGGACCCGAATTCGGTGGATCCGGCGTGGCTCGCCTATTTCAAGAGTGACAGCTTCAAGGCATCCCAGCCTGGTGACGCGAAGCCGGTGACGAGCACCCCGGCCGACGCTCCCCGGCCCGACGCCGTATCGGACAACAAGACTCCCGAGGCACCGAGGCGCGGCACTGTGCCGTCCGCGCCGGCTTCGAGCGCACCCGCCGCGGCCGCGGCCGCCACGCAGACCCCGGCCACGCAGACCGCCGTACCGCAGAGCCAGCCAGCAGCGAAGCAAGCGCCGGCCACGAAAGCCGCCGCCCCGACCGGAGGCACGGTGAACCAGCCGCCCAGCGCCCAGCCCAAGGCCACTCCCGCCACCACCGCGGACACCGAGCGCCAGATCATGCGCGGCGCGCCCGCCCGGACGGCGCAGAACATGGAGACCAGCCTCCAGGTCCCGACCGCGACCAGCGTCCGGCAGGTCCCGGTCAAGCTGCTGATCGACAACCGCATCGTCATCAACAACCACCTCAAGCGCGCCCGCGGCGGCAAGGTCTCCTTCACCCACCTGATCGGCTGGGCGCTGGTGAAGGCGCTGAAGACGCTGCCCGAGATGAACGCGTCGTACGACGAGACCGACGGCAAGCCGACCCACGTCCAGCCGCAGCACATCAACCTCGGCCTGGCCATCGACATGCAGAAGCCGGACGGCACCCGGCAGCTGCTGGTCCCGTCGATCAAGGCCGCCGAGACGATGACGTTCGCCGAGTTCTGGATGGCCTACGAGGACGTCGTACGGCGGGCCCGGGACAACAAGCTCGCGCTGCCCGACTTCCAGGGCACCACGATCAGCCTGACCAACCCCGGCACCATCGGCACCCAGCACTCGGTGCCGCGGCTGATGGCCGGCCAGGGCTGCATCGTCGGTGTCGGCGCGATGGAGTACCCGCCGGAGTACCAGGGCGCGGCCGACGAGACGATGGCCAAGCTCGCGGTCAGCAAGGTGATGACGCTGACCTCGACGTACGACCACCGGATCATCCAGGGCGCCCAGTCGGGTGAGTTCCTGCGCCGGCTGCACCAGCTGCTGCTCGGCGGAGAGGGCTTCTTCGACGAGATCTTCCAGTCGCTGCGGATCCCGTACGAGCCGATCCGCTGGGCCGCCGACCTCCCGCACAGCCACGAGGAGGACGTCTCCAAGCAGGCGCGCATCCTCGAGATGATCCACGCCTACCGGGTGCGCGGCCACATCATGGCCGACACCGACCCGCTGGAGTACAAGCAGCGCAGCCACCCGGACCTGGACGTGGCCACCCACGGCCTGACCCTGTGGGACCTGGACCGCGAGTTCGCCACCGGCTCGTTCGGGGCCGCCAGCGAGCGCAAGTTCATGAAGCTGCGCGAGATCCTCGGCATCCTGCGCGACTCGTACTGCCGGACCACCGGTATCGAGTACATGCACATCCAGGACCCCGAGCAGCGCAAGTGGATCCAGGAGCGGGTCGAGCGGCCGCACACCAAGGTGCCGCGCGAGGAGCAGTTGCGGATCCTGGCCAAGCTGAACGAGGCCGAGGCGTTCGAGACCTTCCTGCAGACCAAGTACGTCGGCCAGAAGCGGTTCTCGCTCGAAGGGGGCGAGACCACCATCCCGCTGCTCGACGAGCTCTGCGAGGAGGCGGCCGGGGCCGGCCTGGACGAGGTCGTCATCGGGATGGCGCACCGCGGCCGGCTGAACGTGCTGGCCAACATCGTCGGCAAGTCCTACGGCCAGATCTTCCGCGAGTTCGACGGCAACATCGACCCGCGGACCGTGCAGGGCTCCGGTGACGTCAAGTACCACCTGGGCGCCGAGGGCGAGTTCGTCTCCGAGTTCGGCGACAAGATCAAGGTATCGGTGGCGGCGAACCCGTCCCACCTGGAGACGGTCGACCCGGTGCTCGAGGGCATCGTCCGGGCCAAGCAGGACATCCTGGACCGCGGCGTCGCGTTCCCGGTGCTGCCGGTGCTGGTCCACGGTGACGCGGCCTTCGCCGGCCAGGGCGTGGTGGCGGAGACGCTGAACCTGTCCCAGCTGCGCGGCTACCGCACCGGCGGCACGATCCATGTGATCGTGAACAACCAGGTCGGCTTCACCACCTCGCCGGCCTCGTCCCGCTCGTCGATGTACTCCACCGACGTGGCCCGGATGGTGCAGGCGCCGATCTTCCACGTCAACGGCGACGACCCCGAGGCCTGTGTCCGGGTCGCCGACCTGGCCTTCGAGTACCGCCAGGCGTTCAACAAGGACGTCGTCATCGACCTGGTCTGCTACCGCCGCCGCGGTCACAACGAGGGCGACGACCCGAGCTTCACCCAGCCGCTGATGTACGACCTGATCGAGCAGAAGCGGTCGGTCCGCAAGCTCTACACCGAGGCCCTGATCGGCCGTGGCGACATCACGGTCGAAGAGGCCGAGCAGGCGATGCGCGACTTCCAGCAGCGGCTGGAGCGGGTGTTCGCCGAGGTCCGCGAGGCGAAGAGCCAGCCGGACACCCCCGCGCCGTACGTGACGGTGCCGGTCTACCCGGACAAGCCGGAGGGGCCGGACGCGACCGCGACCACGCCCGAGGTGCTGAAGAAGATCGCCGACGCGCACACCACGCTGCCGGAGGGCTTCACCGTGCACCCGAAGGTGCTGCCCCAGCTGCAGCGCCGGGCGACCGCGATCACCCAGGGCCCGATCGACTGGGCCAGCGCGGAGATCACCGCGTTCGGTTCGCTGCTGCTGGCCGGGCGCCCGGTGCGCCTCGCCGGTCAGGACAGCCGCCGGGGCACCTTCGTGCAGCGGTTCGCCGCGATCATCGACCGGGTCAACGGCCAGGACTACGTCCCGCTGCAGAACCTGGACGACAGCCAGGCGAACTTCCACGTCTACGACTCGCTGCTGAGCGAGTACGCCGCACTCGGCTTCGAGTACGGGTACTCCGTGGCCCGGCCGGACGCGCTGACCGTCTGGGAGGCGCAGTTCGGTGACTTCGTGAACGGCGCCCAGTCGATCATCGACGAGTACATCTCCGCCGGTGAGGCGAAGTGGGGCCAGAAGTCGGGTGTCGTGCTGCTGCTGCCGCACGGGTACGAGGGCCAGGGCCCGGACCACTCGTCGGCCCGGGTCGAGCGCTTCCTCCAGCTGTGTGCGGAGAACGCGATGACGGTCGCTCAGCCGTCGACGCCGGCGTCGTACTTCCACCTGCTCCGCCGGCACACGCTCGGCGAGGAGCACAACCCGATGATCGTCTTCACGCCGAAGCAGTTGCTGCGGCGCAAGGAGGCGGTGTCGCAGCCGGAGGAGCTCACCCACGGCACGTTCCGGCCGATCATCAGCGACGCCGAGGCGGAGGCCACCGCGGGCACGGTCGACCGGATCGTGCTGGCGTCCGGACGGATCGTCTACGACCTGCTGGCCGAGCGGAAGAAGGCGGAGCCGGACAAGATCAGCACCGCGGTCATCCGGGTCGAGCAGCTCTATCCGCTGCCGAGCGACGAGATCGCCGCGGAGCTGGCGAAGTACCCGAACGCGACCGAGATCCGCTGGGTCCAGGACGAGCCCGCGAACCAGGGCCCGTGGCCGTTCATGGCGCTGAACCTGACCGAGCACCTGGGCGGCAAGCCGTTCTACCGGGTGTCCCGGCCGGCCATGTCGGCGACCTCGGTGGGCTCGATGGGTGCGCACCAGGCCGAGCAGTCCACGCTGCTGAAGCAGGCCTTCAGCTGACGTGTACTTCACCGACCGAGGGATCGAGGAACTCGAGGGCCGGCGTGGCGAGGAAGACGTCACGCTGGCCTGGGTGGCCGAGCGGCTGCGCGAGTTCGTCGACCTGAACCCCGAGTTCGAGACCCCGATCGAGCGGTTCGCCACCTGGCTGGCCCGCCTCGACGACGAGGACGACTGAGCTTCCTCCTCATCTAGAGTGAGCGTGTGCCCTTCGCTGAGCAGCCCGTACGCCGGGTGGCCGCGGCGGAGGGCGTTCGTCCGTCCGGGCCTTGGCCGCACACGATTCCCGCAGTACGGCAACTGCTGACCGACGGTCTCGACCTGGATCCCGGTGTCACCTTCCTCGTCGGCGAGAACGGCACTGGCAAGTCCACTCTGGTCGAGGCGATCGCGGTCGCTTACGGCCTGTCCCCCGAGGGCGGCTCCACCGGAGCCCGGCTGACCACGCGGGCGACCGAGTCACCACTGGCGGACGAACTCCTGTTGACCCGGGGCGTCGGCGGCAAACGGGCCGGCTTCTTCCTCCGCGCCGAGACCATGCACGGGTTCTACACCTACCTCGAGGACAACCCTCGCCCCTCGGGCCCGGCGGATGTGGCCTTCCACGAGATGAGCCACGGCGAGAGCTTCCTGACCCTGATCAACGACCGCTTCACCCGGCGCGGGTTCTACTGCCTGGACGAACCCGAGTCGGCTCTGTCGTTCTCCAGCAGCCTGGCCGTGGTCGGCGTACTCAACCGGCTGGCCGAGTCGGGCTCGCAGGTGCTCTGTGCGACCCACTCCCCCGTGATCGCCGCTTTGCCGGGGGCAACGATCCTGGAGACCGGCGACTGGGGCATCCGGAAGACGGTCTGGGAAGACCTCGAACTCGTGCAGAACTGGCGTGCGTACCTGCGTCACCCCGAGCAGTACCTCAGACACATCATCTAGTCAGCGTGCGGCGGCCTGGTCCGCAACGGTGGGTCGGGAGCCAGGGTGCCGTCCGGAGCGATGTGCTCGAAGATCTGGTCGACCAGGTTCAGGACGTGTGGGTCGTCGACGGTGTAGATGTGCCGGCGGCCTTCGCGGCGGGCGGTGATGATGCCAGCCAGCCGGAGCTTGCCGAGGTGCTGGCTGGCGGTGGCGATACTCACGCCCACCCGCTCGGCCAGTGTGCCGACGTCGTACTCGCCCTGAGCCGCCAGTGAGACCAGATGCAGCCGCACCGGGGCGGACAGCATCGCGAAGGTGCCGGCGGCGGAGTCCAGCTGGGCCTTCGTGGGTTCGGGAAACGGTGTCGTCATCGCGCAGTCATTGTGACCGCTGAAGGGGCTGTGCGGCAGTCCGCCGGGCCGGGGTGAGGACGGTCTCACACTTTCGCAATTGCGAAAGTATCAAAACGGTGGCAGGCTGGAACCATGTTCCGAGCCCTCCGCCCTGTGCTCCTGCTGCTCGTGGTGGCGACCCCCGCGGTCGCCCTCCGGCTCACCGGCACACACCCCTCGGCCCTGCCGTCGATCTTCATCTTCGGCCTCGCCGTGGTCGCCGCGTCGTTCGTACTGGCCTGGGCGGCCGAGGCTGCGGAGGTCGACATCTCGGGCGGTCTGGCGATCGCCCTGCTGGCGGTCATCGCGGTGCTCCCGGAGTACGCGGTGGACCTGTACTTCGCCCACACCGCGGGCAGCAACCCGGACTACGTGCAGTTCGCCGCCGCCAACATGACCGGCTCGAACCGGTTGCTCCTCGGCCTCGGCTGGTCCAGCGTCGTCCTCCTCAGCCTGTACGTCGCCTCGCGGCGCAGCCGGCGGTCGGTCCAGGCACTCGTGCTCGAGTCCGGGTACCGCCGCGAGCTCGGCTTCCTGGCCATCGCCGGTCTGGTCGCGTTCGTCATCCCGGTGACCGGCGAGATCCACCTCCTGCTGGGCATCCTGTTGCTCGCGTTCTTCGCCTACTACCTGTACCGCGCCGCGATCTCGGAGCACGACGACGAGCCGGACCTGATCGGGCCGGCGGCGACGATCGGCGGGCTGCCGACGGTACAGCGACGGATCGCGGTGATCGGGATGTTCCTGGTCTCGGCCGGGGTGATCCTGGCCTCCGCGGAGCCGTTCGCGGACTCGCTGGTCGAGGGTGGCCACGCACTCGGGATCGACCAGTTCCTGCTGGTCCAGTGGCTGGCTCCGCTGGCCTCGGAGGCGCCGGAGTTCATCGTCGCGCTGCTGTTCGCCTGGCGCGGCAAGGGCGCGGCCGCGCTCGGCCTACTGATCTCGGCCAAGGTGAACCAGTGGACGCTGCTGATCGGCAGCCTCCCGATCGCCTACGGCATCGGCGGTGGACCGATGGCGCTGCACCTGGACGGACGGCAGATCGAGGAGTTCCTGCTCACCGCGACGCAGACGCTGCTCGGGATCGCCGTACTGCTGAGCCTGCGCTTCCCCCGCTGGGCGGCCTGGACGCTGCTGGGTCTGTTCGCGATCCAGTTCGCCGTACCGGGTCAGACCGGGCGGTATGTGATCAGCGGGATCTACCTGGTGCTCGCGATCGTGGCGGCCGTGCGCAACCGGCAGTACCTCATGGCAACGTTGACCTCGCCGTTCCGGAAGACGGACAAGCCCGCCGACGCCGAGCGCGCCAACGAACTCGTCGAGGTCTGATCCATCCCCCCGTCTCGTGGGTCAACCCACGAGACCGTGGGTTGGCCCACCGCACGCGGCTCGCCAACCCACACCCTGATAGGTCAACCCACCGGACCAGGGAGCGAGCCGGGCGAGCGGTGGGTCAGCCCACGAGACCGCGGGTTCGCCCACCGCACGCGACTCGCCAACCCACACTCTGATAGGTCAACCCACCAGACCGGGGAGCAAAGCCGGGCGCGCGTGGGTCAGCCCACGAGAGCGTGGGTTGGCCCACCGCGTGCGGCTCGCCAACCCGCGCTCTGGTGGGTGGACCCATCAGACGGGGAGGGGAGGCGGGTGGGCGGGGGTCAGCTGGCTTGCTGTTGTTCGGGCTCGACCAGGGTGCCTCGGCGGCGTTCCTGGGGGCCGGGCTTGCCGCGGCGGCGGCCGGAGAGGAACTTCTCGCCGGCCGCGGTGCCGGTGAACTTGGTCCGGCGGGCCCATTCACGGCATTCGTCGATCACCGGGCACGAGTTCAGGCACACGGCCTGGGCCCGGCGCTGCTCCCAGTGCGTGGCGGACTCGTCGTACGCCGGCGCCTGGCCGACGCACGCGGCCCGGGTCATCCAGCGGTCGGCGGGGTCGGCGATCACCGTCAAGGTCGGCCTCATGGGCCCTCCTGGTCCCTCATCGATCGGGCGGATCGACCCGCGGGGGTTTCCCGCGGTAGGACCAGAGTGCGCCCGCCTCATTGCCCCGCTGCGACGCGCATGTTTCAGCCGTGCAACGTCAGCGCCGGATCATCCGGATCTCCCAGAGGCCGAAGAACGGATCGTGCTTGCGGGCGCCGTCCTCGACGAAGTCGTTGCGCTGGTAGAACGACCGGGCCCGCCGGTTGTCCTCGAACACCCACAGGCTCGCCGGATCCTTGCCAATGGCAAGCTCCAGCAGCCTGGCACCGAGCCCGGTCCCCCACCACTTCTGGCGGGTGTAGATGGCCTGCAGCTCGAGCGGAGTCGGGGCGTCGTCGTCACGCCCCGGCCCGCCGGACGCGAAGCCCACCACCCGGTCGGCCACAGGTGCCGCGGGGTCCGGGTTCAACGCGAGCCAGCGCACCCATCCGTTCTTGGCGGCGGTCGTCCAGCGCTCGATCCGGCGGTCGATGTCGCTGGTCCGTTCGAGCAACTGGTCGGCCGGGACCAGGTCGGCGTACGCCTCCCGCCAGCAGAGCAAGTGACACCAGGCCGCGGCCTCGGAGTCCTCGACGGTGGCGCGGCGGATGAGAGGTTGCACCTAGACAGTGAAGACGATCTTGCCGAAGACGTCACCTTCATTGAGTTTGGTGAAGCCCTTGCGGGCGTCGGCCAACGGCAGGATCGAGTCGATGTGCGGCGAGATGCCGGCGTTCGCCATGAACTGGAGCAGCTCGGCCAGCTCGGTCCGGGTGCCCATCGTCGAACCCTGGACCCTGAGCTGCAGGAAGAAGATCCGGTTCAGCTCGGCCGACTTCGGCGCCTGGCCGCTGGTCGCGCCGGAGATGACCATCGTGCCGCCCTGCTTGAGCGACTTCAGCGAGTGCGACCAGGTCGCCTGCCCGACCGTCTCCATCACCGCGTCCACCCGCTCCGGCAGCCGCGCACCGGATTCGAACGCGCCGTGCGCGCCGATCTCGAGCGCCTTCGCCCGCTTCCCCTCGTCCCGGCTGGTCGCCCAGACCCGGATCCCCGCCGCCCGCGCCAGCGTGATCAGAGCGGTCGCGACACCACCGCCGGCACCCTGCACCAGCACGGTGTCACCCGGCTTCAGACCCGACTGGGTGAACAGCATCCGGTACGCCGTCAGCCACGCGGTCGGCAGGCACGCCGCCTGCTCGAAGCTCAGCCCGGCCGGCTTCGGTACGACGTTGCGAGCCGGTACGGCGACCTTCTCCGCGAGCGTTCCCTGGTAGCGCTCACTGAGCAGCGACCGCTTCGGGTCGAGCGTCTCGTCACCCTTCCACGCCGGGTCGGAGATCACCGCGTGCACGACGACCTCGTTGCCGTCCGGGTCGACCCCGGCCGCGTCACAGCCGAGGATCATCGGGAGGTTCTGCTCGGCCAGTCCGACGCCCTTGAGCGACCACAGATCGTGGTGGTTCAGCGCGGTCGCCCGGACGTCGATCGTCACCCAGCCCTCGGGCACCGTCGGGTCAGGGCACTCCCCCACCTCCAGAGCGGCGATCGGGTCGTCGGCGTCGAACTTGGCGGCGTAGGCAGCAAGCATGCGTACCACCCTAGCCAGTGGTTCAGTCGGAGTCAGTTACCGAATTCACCATCGGAGTGGAGAGCACGCCGTCGAGCAGGCGACGGGATTCCTCGAGTGCGGTGATCGAGGCGGTGATCCGGTCGCGCTCCTGGTGCAGCTGGTCGATGAGCACCTCACACCTCGGCTCCAGCTTCGCCGTGACGCACGGCAACACCTGCGAGATCGTCGCCGTCGACAACCCGGCCGCCAGCAAGGTCCGGATCCTGGCCACCACGTCGACGTCGCTCTCGGCGTACTTGCGATACCCGCTCGCCAGCCGCTGCGGACTCAGCAGCCCTTGGTCCTCGTAGTACCGGAGCAATCGCTCACTTACCCCGGTCCGCGCCACCATCTCGCCCATCCGCACCCCGTCGCCACCTCCACGACTCGACCCTCACATGCGTGTCGGAGTTTAACCTGCCTCCGGATCGGCAATAAGGGCCATGACCGTAATCCCCTGAGGAGACCCGATGCTACGCGCACTGATGGTCGCGGGTGTGACCGCCGCCTTGCTGACCGGACAGACCACGGCCGCCCCGGCCGCGCCGACCACACAGGTCACCGGCGCCTACCTTCAGATCACTGCCGACGGCGTCGCCACCGACCCAGGTTTCGAGGGCGCGTCGCATGCGCACGCCGCACTGGCGGCGATGTACGACGTCACCGGAGACCCGCGGCAGCGCCAGACCGCAGACGAACTGCTCGACTACATCCTGGGGCGAAAGCCCGGCCAGATGAGCACAGACCTCGCCCTGCAGTTCCTGCGAAGCCCTTACCTCCAGAGCGATCCGCGGTTGCGCGCCAACCTGGAGACCTTCGTGACCGCGCTCCTCGACCTGTACGCCACGCAGCCCGACAAGGTGCTGCGTACCGGCGACATCCGCACATTGACGGGACGCGCTGAGCTGCTGGTCGACTACGCCGAGTACCTCGAGCACCGGCACGGCGACCCGTCCCGGATCCGGTCCGCCGACACCGCGGCCCGAGCGATGCTGGACCGAGTCGCCGCGCTGCAGTACACCCGCGAAGAGGCCGTCTCGTCGTTCCACAACGACCGGTACGTCGGTGCCTTCCCGCACTTCGTCGCCGGTGACGACGGCAACATGGGCACCTGGGATGTCGAGCACTGGGCGCCGTCGATGCTGTCACTGGACCAGTACGCCGCGGTCCGCGCACTCGCCACCGGGTACGGCCGGTTCCACACCGCCACCTACAACGACGCCGCCGCGTCCGGCACCCGTCACCTGCTCGGCACGACCCAGATCGATCCGGGCCTGATTTACGCCGGCGCACCGGCCGGGTTCCCGCTGGACGGCGCGACGTACGTGATCGGCGAGGAGACCGGCGAGCAGCCGTACCTGATCACCTACGGCTGGTCCCCGAACGCGATCGCCCAGCTGGGTACGGCGTTGAAGGCGGTCCGGGACAACCGGGTCAAGGTGCCGGACTCGGCCGCCTGGCTGGCGTCGTACTGGCGTGGCACTCCTCCGCGCAGCGTGCTCGCACCGGGACAGTTCTGGCACGGGCTGGACGCGAAGATCGACTACACGCACCGGTTCATCGAGGCCACCCAGCTCGCAGTCCCCGCCGACTTCCCCTGGCTCGACCTGGACCGCACCACGTTCCCCGGCACGGGTGACGACGACATCCGCCGAGGCGGCTGGTACGACGGCTCCGGCCGCGGCACCATGTCCGCGGTCTACTCCCGGCTGGCGATGACCGGCTACATCCAGTCCGGCGGCCACGACATCCCCATGCTCAACCAAGCCGCCCAGTGGTGGGGCCGCATGATCGTCCGCAGCTGATAGCGGGTTATGTCACCGCTGGCCGGAAACTATCCCGCCAGCGGTGACACAACCCGACAGCGACCAGTCACGCGCGGGCGACTCCGTCGGTTTCGGCGGCTGCTGCTACTGCGGCGGCGACGGCTGGGGCGACGCGGGGGTCGAAGGGCGACGGGATGATGTAGTCGGGGCGCAGGTCGTCGGTCGCGATGAGGTTCGCCAGTGCTTCGGCGGCGGCGAGCTTCATGCCCTCGGTGATGCGGGACGCGTTCGCGTCGAAGGCGCCGCGGAAGATGCCGGGGAACGCGAGCACGTTGTTGATCTGGTTCGGGAAGTCCGAGCGACCGGTCGCGACGACGGCGGCGTGCCGGTGCGCGATGTCGGGGTGCACCTCGGGGTTCGGGTTCGCCAGCGCGAAGATCATCGACCCCGGTGCCATCCGGGCGATCGCTTCCTCGGGCACAGTCCCGCCGGAGACGCCGAGGAACACGTCGGCACCGTCGAGCGCGTCCACCAGGCGGCCGGACAGCCCACCGGTGTTGGTGTCCCGGGCCAGCGACAGCTTCACCGGGTTCAGGTCGGCGCGATCCTCGTGCAGAACACCCTTGCTGTCGACGACCGCCAGGTCGCCAACCCCTGCCTGCAAAAGGATTCGCGCACACGCGACCCCGGCCGCACCCGCACCGGAGATGACCACGCGGATGTCACTGATCGACTTGTCCGTGACCCGCAGCGCGTTCCGCAGCGCGGCCAGTACGACGACCGCCGTACCGTGCTGGTCGTCGTGGAAGACCGGGATGTCCAGGCGCTCCTTCAGCCGGCGCTCGATCTCGAAGCACCGCGGCGCGGAGATGTCCTCCAGGTTGATGCCGCCGAACGTCGGCGCCAGCCGGACGACGGTCTCCACGAACTCGTCCACGTCGGTGCAGTCGAGCGCGATCGGCACCGAGTCGACGCCGCCGAACTCCTTGAACAGCAGGGCTTTGCCCTCCATCACCGGCAGCGAGGCGGCCGGGCCGATGTCGCCGAGCCCGAGTACGGCGGTGCCGTCGGTGACGACCGCGACCACGTTGGACTTCCAGGTGTAGCGCCGTACCAGCGCGGGATTTTCAGCGATCGCCGTGCAGACGCGGGCGACGCCCGGAGTGTAGGCCTTGGACAGGTCCGCGGCGTCGCGGACGTGCACGGACGAGGTGACCTCGATCTTGCCACCGCGATGCAGTTCGAAGACGGCATCACCGGCGTACGGGTCGGGAACCTCTGGTGAGAATGGCTGGGCGACCATCAGAGCCCTTTCGCAAAACGTGGGTGGAAGTGTTCGACAACAGGGGATCGCCCGTGCGCACGAGTAAACCACACGGCCTACTGGTCTGCTGTGAGGGGTCCCACATCCGGTGACGATCCAGTCTCGCTCCGAGACGAACGCCGGGCGTCGGACTGCCTGTTGTGTCAGGATGCGGTTTCCCCCCACCATGTCGAGGAGAATTCGCGATGAACATCGTCTCCACCCTCCGCAGGAGCCGCCTGACAGCCGCCGCCACCACGGTCGCCGTCCTCGCGCTCGCGCTCGCCGCCTGTGGCAGCGACGACTCGGGCGCCGGTGGAACCGAGGACAAGGCGAAGGCGGCCGGCATCACGCTGGTCAAACCGGGCAAGTTCACTGTCTGCACACACCTGCCGTACAAGCCCTTCCAGTACAAGGACGGCAACAAGGTCGTCGGCTTCGACGTCGACCTGCTCGACCTGGTCGCCCAGGACCTCGGCCTGGAGCAGGAGGTGGTGAACATCGAGTGGGCGCAGGTCACGTCGGGCGCCGCGTTCAAGGCGAAGAAGTGCGACATGGGCATGGGCGCGATGACGATCACGCCGGAGCGGCAGGCCGCGATCAGCATCACCGACCCGTACATGGACGCCACCCAGGTGCTGATGGCCAAGAAGGACTCCGGCATCAAGGGCCTGGAGGACCTGCGCGGCAAGAACCTCGGCTCCCAGGCCGACACCACCGGCCACAAGTACGCCGACGAGAACAAGGACAAGTACGGCTACAAGGTGATCCCGTTCCCCGACTCGGCGCTGCAGGAGAACAACGTGAAGTCCGGCCGGGTCGCCGCCGCCATCAACGACAACGGCCTGCTGTACGACTTCATCAAGGACAACCCGGACATGGCCGTGGTGGCCGAGTTCGACACCGGTGAGCACTACGGCTTCGCCGCCCTCAAGGACGGCAGCGGCCCGAAGCTGGTGGAGAAGTTCAACGGCCTGCTGACCACGGCGAAGTCGGACGGCAAGTACAACGAGATCTACAAGAAGTGGTTCGGGGTCGAGCCGAAGAAGTGAGCCGACAGGAAATGAGCTCCGCCACCGAAACCCTTCAGCGGAAGGGGTTGAGCCCGCGGCAACGGGCTCGCCGCTCCCGCGGGATCCAGTACGCCGTCCTCGTCGTTCTCCTCCTGGTCGCCGCGTTCAGCGCGGACTGGGGCCAGATCGTCAGCGTCTTCTTCAAGCCGCAGTTCATCAAGGAGGCCTTCCAGAACGGGCTTCTCACCGCGCTGGTCAAGACGCTGGAGTACACCGCCGGCGCGTTCGTGATCGGCCTGGTCGGCGGCACCGTGCTGGCGCTGATGAGGCTGAGCCAGGTCGGGCCGTACCGGTGGATCGCGACCGCGTACATCGAGTTCTTCCGGGGCCTGCCGGCGATCGTGGTGTTCATCGCGTTCAGCCTGCTGCCGCTGGCGTTCGAGGGCATGACGATTCCCTGGGACCCGTACGGCGTGGTCTGGCTGGCGCTCGGGATCGTCGCGTCGGCGTACATGGCCGAGGTGATCCGGGCCGGCATCCAGGCGGTGCCGAAGGGACAGGTCGAGGCGGCCCGCTCGCTCGGTATGCCGGCCGGGCTGGCGACCCGCAAGATCGTGCTCCCCCAGGCGTTCCGGATCGTGCTGCCGCCGTTGACCAACGACCTGATCCTGCTGGTCAAGGACTCGTCGCTGGTGTTCATGATCGGTGTCGCCGCGGACGGGTACGAGCTGACCGGCTTCGGCCGCGACCTGGCCAATACCGAGGCCAACCTGACGCCGCTCGTCACGGCCGGCTTCTGCTACCTGCTGATCACGCTGCCACTGGGCCTGCTGGTCCGCCGGCTCGAGGCCAGGACGGAGAGGACGCGCTGATGGCACCGGTGGTTGAGATCAGGGACCTGCACAAGTCGTTCGGCAGCAACCATGTGCTGCGCGGCATCGACTTCACCGTCGAGCAGGGCGAGGTCGTCTGCGTGATCGGCCCGTCCGGTTCGGGCAAGTCGACGCTGCTGCGCTGTGTGAACCTGCTGGAGAAGCCCCAGCAGGGACAGGTGTTCGTGCGTGGTGAGGACATCACCGACCCGGACTGTCACCTGGATGCCGCGCGGCAGCAGATCGGCATGGTGTTCCAGCAGTTCAACCTGTTCCCGCACCTGTCCGCGCTGGCCAACTGCACGATCGCCCAGCGGACGGTGCTGAAACGCGGCCCGGTCGAGGCGGACCGGGTCGCCCGGGCCAACCTGGAGCGGGTGGGCCTGAGCGACAAGATCGACGCTTTCCCGGCGCAACTGTCCGGCGGTCAGCAGCAGCGGGTGGCGATCGCCCGGGCGCTGTCGATGGATCCGGCGCTGATGCTGTTCGACGAGCCGACGTCGGCGCTCGACCCCGAACTCGTCGGCGACGTACTCACCGTGATGCGCAAGCTCGCGCTCGAGGGGATGACCATGCTCGTGGTCACCCACGAGATGGCCTTCGCCCGCGAGGTCGCGGACCGGGTCGCGTTCATGGACGGCGGCGTCATCGTCGAGCAGGGTCCGCCGGCGGACGTCATCGGCGCCCCGAGGCAAGAGCGCACCCGCACGTTCCTGCGCCGGGTGCTCGACCCGACCCACGTCGAGCCGGCCTGACCGAAATTGTCACGCTGCGTGCCCGGGAGGTCGACGGGCCGCAGCGCGACGGCGGGCCAGGACTACGAATAGGTCTCCATTGGGCCCCCATCGGTGCGCCCCGGCTATCGGCCTGTGTCAAGATGCGGACACATGGCGCCGGGCCCGTCCGGCACCCAGCTTTGGAGGACTAGATGTCTGTCCTGCGTAGGACGCTCGTATTGTCCGGCGTCCTGGTTCTCGCAGCCGCCGGATGTGGTTCGAACTCGCTCGACAACGGGTCGAGCAGTTCGTCGAGCAGCGCCCCGACGAGCGCACCGTCCAGTGGTGGACCGGACCTGAGCGGTGCGTTGCCGGCCAAGATCAAGTCCGCCGGCAAGATCGTGGTCGGTGTGGACGCCAGCTACCCGCCGAACGAGTCCCTGCAGGGCGGCAAGACCGTGGTCGGGATGGACGTCGACCTGTTCAACGCGGTGGCGCAGAAGTTCGGCGTCACGGTCGAGTGGCAGCCGGCCAGCTTCGACACCATTATCACCGGTGTCCAGGGCGGCAAGTACGACGTCGGCGTCTCGTCGTTCACGATCAACGACAAGCGCAAGCAGCAGGTCAACATGGTCAGCTACTTCAACGCCGGCACCCTGTGGGCGACCGCGAAGGGCAACCCGAAGGGCATCAACGCCGACGACGCGTGCGGCAAGACCGTCGCGGTCCAGAAGGGTACGACGCAGGAGCAGGACGACCTGCCGAAGCGCCAGGCCAAGTGCAAGGCCGAGGGCAAGCCGGCGATCAAGACACTGCCGCGGGACAAGCAGGACCAGTCGACCGCGGACCTGGTGTCCGGCAAGGCCGACGCGATGCTGGCCGACTCCCCCGTCGTGCTGTACGCGATCAAGCAGACCAACGGCAAACTCGAGCAGCTCGGCGACATCTACGACGCGGCGCCGTACGGCTACGTGGTCCCGAAGGCGCAGACCGAGTTCGCGGCCGCGATCGTCCAGGCACTGAAGGCGCTGCAGACCGAGGGCACCTACAAGAGCACGCTGGCCAAGTGGAACAACGACTCGGGTGCGATCAGCGACTTCGCCGTCAACCCGTGAGCCGCGATGACAACCGATAGCGAAACGCGTTCCACCGAGTCGGCCGCCGACCGGCCCGGTGCGATCGATGCCGTACCGGTCCGGCATCCGGGCCGGTGGGTCGCGATCGCCATCATCGCCGTACTGGCGGCGATGCTGTTGCACCTGCTGCTCACCAACAAGGCGTTCGAGTGGCGGTTCGTCTTCGAGGCGATGAACCAGTCGCAGGTGATCAGCGGCTTCGTGAAGGGCACGCTGCTGGTCACCGTGCTGTCGATGATCGTCGGTGTGGCCGGCGGCGTGCTGCTGGCCGTGATGCGGCTGTCCGACAACCCGATCCTGGCCGGCGTGGCCTGGGTCTTCACCTGGTTCTTCCGCAGCATCCCGCGCTACATCCTGCTGTTCACGATGGGCACGCTGGGCATCTTGTTCCAGGAGGGTGTCGCGTTCGGGGTGCCGTTCGACTGGAAGATCATCGAGTGGCTCGGGATGTCGGGTGACTGGCGGTTGTTCACGCTGGACGCCAACCAGATCTTCACCGGCCTGGTCGCCGGTGTGATCGGCCTCGGCCTGTCCGAGGCGGCGTACATGGCCGAGATCGCCCGGGCCGGCATCCTCAGCGTCGATCCGGGCCAGGCCGAGGCCGCCCAGGCGCTCGGGATGAGCAACGGCAAGGCGATGCGCCGGGTGGTCCTGCCGCAGGCGATGCGGGTGATCGTGCCGCCGACCGGCAACGAGACGATCGCGATGCTCAAGGACACTTCACTGCTGGTCGCGGTGCCGGTGATCGGCGAGCTGTTCTACCAGCTGCAGTCGATCGGGAGCACGTACTACAAAACGTTCCCGATCGCCGTCGCCGCGGCGCTGTACTACCTGGCCGTGACGAGTCTGCTGATGATCGGCCAGTACTTCCTCGAGCGGCACTTCGGTCGCGGCTTCGGGAACCGGGCACCCCGGGCCGCCCGCCCGGCCGGCGCGGGAGGTGCGTGATGACGGCAGCCGCTGAGGCCGAGTCGGCGCAGATTCCGGCCGAGCCGCTGGTGCACGCGGTCAACGTGACCAAGTCGTTCCACCACAACGAGGTGCTCAAGGGCATCGACCTGGACGTGAACCGCGGTCAGGTGGTCTGCCTGCTCGGTCCGTCGGGGTCCGGCAAGACCACGTTCCTGCGCTGTATCAACCAGCTGGAGACGATCGACGGCGGCCGGATCTGGGTGGACGGCGACCTGATGGGGTACGACGACCGCGGCGGGCGGCTGTACCGCCTGAAGAACAAGCAGATCGCGGCCCAGCGCCGCGAGATCGGGATGGTCTTCCAGCGGTTCAACCTGTTCCCGCACAAGACCGCGATGGAGAACGTGACCGAGGCGCCGACGCAGGTCAAGGGCGAGGGCAAGAAGGAGGCGCGGGCCCGGGCCCAGGACCTGCTCGACCGCGTCGGCCTCGGCGACCGCGGTACGGCGTACCCGGCGCAACTGTCGGGCGGCCAGCAGCAGCGGGTGGCGATCGCCCGGGCGCTGGCGATGCAGCCCAAGCTGATGCTGTTCGACGAGCCGACGTCGGCGCTGGACCCGGAGCTGGTCGGCGAGGTGCTCGCGGTGATGCGGGAACTGGCCGACGAGGGGATGACGATGATCGTGGTCACCCACGAGATGTCGTTCGCCCGCGACGTGGCCGACACCGTCGTGTTCATGGACGCCGGCGTGGTGGTCGAGTCCGGTCCTCCGCGCGACGTGCTCGGCAACCCGCAACACCAGCGCACCAAGGCGTTCCTGACCCGGCTGCGCTCGGAGCACGAGCACCCGTGATTCCCACCGGTCGGCCGGCCCGTGCGAACGGGCCGGCCTGTTCGCCGTGCATCAACCGCTGCGAGCGTGGAAGATGTACGGCATGGTGAGCCGAGCGGCCGCCGGACACGAGGGAGGCAGTGTGAGCAGCACCGGACGATCCGCCGAGGTCCGACTGAGTATCCCGGCGGACAGTGCCTACATCGCCGTCCCGCGGTCGGTGGTCGGCAACCTGGCGGCTCGCAACGACTTCACCGTGGACGCGATCGACGACCTGCGGATCGCCGTCGACGAGGCGTGCGCCCTGCTGCTGCCGCAGGCCTCGGACGGCGTACTGGACTGCGTCTTCGAGATCGACCCGCCGCAGCTCACCGTCCGGACCAGCGCCGTCGTACCGAACGGCTGGCGGCCGGACACGTCGTCGTTCGGCTGGACCGTGCTGACAGCGCTGGTCGAGTCCGCGGCGGCCGAGACCATCGACGGCCGGCTCATCATCACCGTGACGGCAACCGCCACCGCCGCGGAGAATGCGTGACCGACGACCGCTCACTGGGCGAGCCCCAGGAACCTACAGACCTGCGCACCCGGACAGCCGAGCTGTTCCGGGTGATGGCCGCGGGCGATCCCGGCCGCGCCCTGGCCCGGGACGGCCTGGTCGCGCTGCACATGCCGCTGGTGGAACACCTGGCCCGCCGCTTCCGCAACCGCGGCGAGCCGTACGACGATCTGGTCCAGGTGGCCACGATCGGTCTGATCAAAGCAATCGACCGCTTCGACTCCGATCGAGGCGTGGAGTTCTCGACATACGCGACGCCGACGATCCTGGGCGAGATCAAGCGGTACTTCCGGGACAAGGGCTGGGCGATCCGGGTGCCGCGGCGGCTGCAGGAGCTGCGGCTGTCGCTGACCGCCGCGACCGCCGAGCTGACCCAGGAGCTGGGCCGCGCGCCGACGGTCGCCGAGTTGTCCGAGCGGCTCGGGTTGTCGCCGGACCTGGTGATCGAGGGGCTGGAGTCCGCGAACGCGTACAACACCCTGTCCCTGGACGCTCCCGATCAGAACGAGGCCGATGCCACCACGGTCCTGGACGGGCTCGGCGGCGAGGACGAGGCGCTCGAGAGCGTGGAGTACCGGGAGTCGCTGAAACCGCTGCTGGCCCAGCTGGACACCCGGGAGAAGCGGATCCTGACGCTGCGGTTCTTCCGCGGGATGACGCAGTCCCAGATCGCCGAGGAGATCGGCATCTCCCAGATGCACGTCTCCCGCCTGCTGGCCCGCACCCTGACCGAACTCCGGACAGGCCTGCTGAAGGAGTAGAGGGCGTCTACAGGACCGGACGGTCCTTGGTCGGGTCGTCGGCCAGCGCCAGGGTCGACGCCTTCTGGAACAGTCCGATCAGTACGCCGACGGCCGCGAGCGCCAGCGCGACCGAAACAGCCTTCGTCGACCCACCCCAGAAGCTGTACGCCACCAGCAGCTGGATCAGCTGGGCGAACACGGCCGGCCCCCGGCTCCAGGTCGAGGCCCGCCACAATCCACGGGCCACCAGGCCGAGGCCGGCGCCGTACGCGATGAAGAAGACGGCGGTGGTCAGTCCGAGCACCAGCCGGGATCCATGGATCGTAAATGCTTCGGCAATTCCCAGAACGATGAGCACAAGCCCTTCCGCAGCGACCACAGCCGCGGCTAGCTTGAGCGGTCTCGGTACGGCGGCAGCTGGGGAGTCGGTCGGCACTTCGCCAGCTTAATGCCCCATGCCGAGGTGTACTTCGGGCGCAAGGGACGAACACCTGCTCTTTCCGCGAGCCCGATCGGGTCGCGGAACCCCCAGCCCCACAAGGGCTTCGAGGTTGTGCGTAACCAATGAGCGGTTGGATCGGTTACTTGCAGTGAACGGGTGATTGCGGATGATCTTCTCCGTCCGGCTACCGGACGGGGCGAACCATCGCGCACCGGTTCGTAGTGTTAAGGAAGTGTTGTGATCTGATCGACAACTCCAGAACCCTTGTTTCACTCAGCTGAGATTGGGAACATGGTCTCGTTCGTGAAAACGTTCACAACACGAACCTCGCACCCGAACCCCCCGTGCGAGAAGCATCACGAGTACAGCACTGCTGATCGGGCACAGACCTACCCGACAGCGTACGACCACTACTGAGAGAGATGGGATCCGCCATGGATTGGCGCCACCGGGCCGTTTGCCTCGATGAGGACCCGGAACTGTTCTTCCCCATCGGCAACACCGGGCCCGCGATCATGCAGATCGAGGAGGCCAAGCAGGTGTGCCGTCGCTGCGACGTGCGTGAACAGTGCCTCGCCTGGGCGCTGGAAGCCGGCCAGGATCACGGTGTCTGGGGCGGTCTGAGCGAAGACGAGCGCCGCGCTCTCAAGCGCCGCAACGCTCGCGCCCGCATCCGCACCGCCTGAAGCCCCCAGAACGCCCGGCCCCGCGGGATCCGCGGGGCCTTTCGATTTCCCCAGCTACTCCTTGACCGGGATGTCCAGGGTGACCTGGGTTCCGGGCTTGCCGTCGTGGCGCGGGCCGAACTCGAGGGTTCCGTTCAGCTCGCCGATGACGAGGGTGCGGACGATCGACAGTCCGAGGTTCCCGGACAGCTCCGAGTCGAAGTTCGCCGGCAAGCCTTGTCCGTCGTCCACCACGGTCACGTGCAGCCGGCCGACGGATCGCTCGGCGCCCAGTTCGACCGTCCCGCTGGCCTCGCCGCCGTCCCGCGTACCGAACGCGTGCTCGACGGAGTTCTGCATCAGTTCCGTCAGCACCATCGCCAGCGGGGTCGCGATCTCGGAGTCCAGCACCCCGAAGTTCCCCGATCGCCGCGTCTCCACGGTCGTCTCGACGGTCGACACATCGGCCACCATCGCGGCGACCCGGTCGGCCACGTCGTCGAAGTCCACGTGCTCGTCGAACGACTCCGAGAGCGTCTCGTGCACGATGGCGATCGACCCGACCCGCCGGACCGCCTCGGCCAGCGCGGCCTGGCCTTCCGGCACGCTGATCCGCCGGCCCTGCATCCGGAGTAACGCGGCGACGGTCTGCAAGTTGTTCTTGACGCGATGATGAATCTCCCGGATGGTCGCCTCCTTGGTGACCAGCTCCCGCTCCCGGCTGCGCAGCTCCGTCACGTCGCGGAGCAGGATCAGCGCGCCCACGTGCTGCCCGTCGGCCCGCAGCGGGATCGCCCGCAGGAACAGCGTGGCGTCGGAGTTCTCGATCTCGATCTCCTTGGCCGCCCGACCGGTCAGCACCGACGCGAGCACGTCGTCGACCTTGTGCCCGCTGTGCAGCAGTTCGCCGGTGACCTCCTTCAGCCGGCTCCCGACCAGATCCGTGACGAGTCCCATCCGGCGGTACGCCGACAACGCGTTGGGGCTGGCGAACGTCACCATCCCGTGCCGATCGACCCGGATGCAGCCGTCCCCGACCCGTGGCGTGGTGGACAGCAGCCGCTCCCCGCCGTACGGGAAGATGCCGTCGTTGATCATCCGGGCCAGGTCGGTGGCGCTCTGCAGGTAGGCGATCTCGAGCCGGGACGGGGTGCGGACGCCGAGCAGGTTGGTGTTCCTGGCAATCACCGCGATCACCTTCGTACCCCGGCGGACCGGGATCGTCTCGACCCGGACCGGGACGTCGTCGCGCCACTCCGGGTCGCCCTCGCGGCAGATCCGGCCGCCGTCGTACGCCTGGTCGAGCAGGTGCCGGCGGCCGCGCGGGATGAAGCTGCCGACGATGTCGTCCATGTACGCCGTCGGCCCGGTGGTGGGCCGCATCTGCGCCCCGGCCCAGAACCCGAGGCCCTCGGTGTCGGGCAGCCAGAGCACCAGGTCGGCGAACGAGAGATCGGCCAGCATCTGCCAGTCCGAGACGAGCAGTTGCAGGCGGTCCAGGTCGGCCTGGTCCAGGGTCGTGTGGTTCCGCGCCACATCGCTCAGAGACGGCACCCCCCGATGCTACCGATGGCCTATACCAGCTCCTCGGGTGGTTCGCTCGACAAGTAGGTGGAGATGGGTGTTGATTGATCAGGCACCACAGATGAAAGGATGCTCCGGTGGAGTCGACGTACTGGCAGGACGTGATGGCCGCGGACTACGCGGTACCGGGCGACCGTGCGCTGACCGACCTCACCGAGGAGCTCGTCCGCGGCCTCGCCAGTACCAACCCGCAGGTCCGTGACGCCCTCGCGTATCCGACGCTCGCGACCTGGCTCGAGCGCGGGGTGTACGACGACCTGCTGCCGGGCTTCGGGGACGGCCTGTGCGCCGGACTCGCCTACGGCCTCGGGGAGGACGGCACCGACACCGTCTTCCGCCGCTCGTTCACCGCGCTGACGCTGGCGGAGGTGATCCACCGCGACAACGCCGAGTTCCTGGTGCACGACGAGGTGGTGATGCGCTGGGGCGACCGGCTGGCCACCTGGCTGCTCCGGGAGCGCGACCTGCGCGGGTACGTCCCGGACTGCGGCTGGGCGCATGCCGTTGCCCACGGCGCCGACGCGATCGGCGCGCTGGCGCGGTCCCGGCACTGCGACGCCGGTGTACTGCGCGCGCTGCTCGACGTACTCGCGGACCGGATCGTCAAGGACACGCAGTACCGCTGGGTCCATGAGGAGCACGACCGGGTCGCGCACGCGGTGATGACGATCCTGCACCGGAACATGCTGACCAGCGACGAGCTCGAGCGCTGGCTCAAGCCGGTCGCCGAGACCGCGGCCCAGCAGCCGCTGATGCACGAGACCCTGCCGGAGTGGCCGACTCCCCCGGTCTTCAACGCCCGCGGCGTCCTGCACGTGCTGCTGAGCCAGCTCGCGATCGGTGTGAAGGGCTTCCCGATCCCCGGCGACGACGAGCTGTTCGGCCGCCCGATCGAGGCCCGCGCGGACATGCTGCTGATGCTGACCGAGGCGGTCCAGTCCTCCCAGCCCTACATCTACCGCCCGGCGGCCAGCCCGCGGTCCTAGTCCGGCTTGGGTACGGCGACCGTCGCGACCACCGCGCGATGATCGGTCCCTGCGATCGCGTACGTCGCGAAGCGGCCGGGCTGGATCGACCGGGTCACCACCACGTGGTCGATCTGCGTCCGGGCCACGGCTGGTTGGTCCGCCGGCCAGGTGCCCTGCAGGCCGCTGCCCACCGACGGCCCGACGCTCCGGCAGTTGGTGCCCAGGGCATGCCGGAAGTCGGCGTGGTCGAGGGTCGCGTTGAAGTCGCCGGCCACGACGGTCGGCGGATCCTGTGTGCACCAGTGCCGCAGTACGAGCAGGTCCTGTTTCCAGGTCGGCATCGAGTCCGGCAGCGGCGGGAAGCCGTGGTACGCGATCAGCCGGACGTCGCCCAGATTCCCACCGGTAACGATCACGTGCCCGAACGCCGTACCGAGTTCCGTAGCGAACCGCACCGCGCCGAGGTTCGCGGAGACCAGAACGCTGGTGGCGCTCTCCACCGCTTTGGACGGCTGCTGCGTGTATCCCTTGTACTGCAGGTCTTGCAGCTGCGCGCGGATCTCCTCGCGTACGTCGACCTGTGCCTCGGGCAACGACACCAGATCGGGCCGGCGCTGCCGGATCAGCTCGGCCACCTCCCCCGCGTTGGCGCCCCCGCCGAGCACGTTCGCGACCATGATGGTGAGCTCCCGCGTGCCCGCCGCCGGCGGATCCGCAGCGGACAGCCGGCGCGGCACCGTGAGCGCCCCGCCGGTCAACGCCAGCGCCACCACGAGTACGGCGGCTATGCGCCATCCCCGCCGTACCAGCATCAGCAGACCGAGCAGCAGGACCACGACCAGCCCCTGGGGCCGGAACGCGACCAGCTGGGCGAACGGCGTGACCTCATCGAGGCCGAACAGTTCCGGATACAGCGGAACGGCAACCACCACGAGAAAGAGCACGGACAGCACGACCCGCCGTACCAACCATGCCTTTTCGTTATCCATGGACCACGCTGAAACTCTAGTCGGTGGTGCAGACGAGCGGTAGCGTGCTCCGTTGCGCCTGCTGTGTGTCCCGAGGAGGTTTGCTGTGTCCCGATTGTCCGCGGTCAAACCCGCGTACTGGATCTCCGGCGTTCTGCTGGCGGTCGCGGTCGTCGTACCGCTCCTGGTCTCCACCTACGCCAAGGATGAGCCCCGCCTGTGGGGCTTCCCGTTCTTCTACTGGTACCAGCTGATGTGGGTCTTCATCTCGGCGATCCTGGTCAGCATCTGCTACCAGCTGGTGAGCCGGGAGGAACGCCGGCGGCGGGCGGCCCAAGGGCTCAAGAACCCGGATCTGCACGGTGCGGACGAGGAGGCGGATCGGTGAACAACGTCGACTGGGTGCAGTTGATCATCGTCATCGTGATCTTCGGCGCCGTCACCGTGATGGGCTTCATGGCGGCCCGCTGGCGCAGTGCCGGTCACATGGACAACCTCGAGGAGTGGGGCCTGGGTGGCCGTGGCTTCGGCACGTTCATCACCTGGTTCCTCCTCGGTGGCGACCTCTACACCGCGTACACCTTCGTCGCCGTGCCGGCCGCGATGTTCGCGACCGGTGCGATCAGCGGCTTCTTCGCGGTGCCGTACACGATCGTGGTCTACCCGATCATCTTCATCTTCATGTCCCGGCTGTGGTCGGTGTCGCACCGCAACGGCTACGTGACCCCGGCCGACTTCGTCGGCGGCAGGTACGGCAGCAAGGCGCTGTCGCTGGCGGTGGCGGTCACCGGCATCCTCGCGACTATGCCGTACATCGCCTTGCAGCTGGTCGGTATGCAGGCCGTGTTCGAGACGATGGGCCTCGGTGGCGACAACACGCTGGCCAAGGACCTGCCGCTGCTGATCGCGTTCGCGGTGCTGGCGGCGTACACCTACTCGTCCGGTCTGCGGGCGCCGGCGATGATCGCGTTCGTCAAGGACGGCCTGATCTACCTGGTGATCGGCGTCGCGATCATCTACCTGCCGCACGAGCTCGGCGGCTGGCACTCGATCTTCGGTGCCGCCGAGGACAAGCTGACCGCGACCAACCCGGCGACGGGCAAGCCTGTGGGCGCGTTCATCCCGGGTGAGGCCGGGTTCTCGGCGTACTGGACGCTCGCGCTGGGGTCGGCGATGGCGCTGTTCATGTACCCGCACTCGGTGACCGCGGTGCTGTCGACGAAGAACCGCAACATCGTCCGGCGGAACGCCGCGATCCTGCCGGCGTACTCGCTGCTGCTCGGTCTGCTCGCGCTGCTCGGCTTCATGGCGATCAAGGCGAACGTCGACGTGAAGGGCCTGGACGGGCTGGCCAACCCGCAGCTGGCGATCCCGCGCCTGTTCGACCAGGAGTTCCCGTCCTGGTTCGCCGGCATCGCGTTCGCGGCGATCGCGGTCGGGGCGCTGGTGCCGGCGGCGATCATGTCGATCGCGGCCGCGAACCTGTTCACCCGCAACATCTACCGCGACTTCATCAAGCCGGCCGCGACTCCGGCCGAGGAGGCCAAGGTCTCCAAGCTGGCGTCGCTGCTGGTGAAGCTGGGCGCGCTGGTGTTCGTGCTCGCGATGGACAAGACGCTCGCACTGAACCTGCAGCTCCTCGGCGGTATCTGGATCCTGCAGACGTTCCCGGCGATCGTCATCGGTCTGTTCACCAAGTGGTTCCACCGCTGGGCGCTGCTGACCGGCTGGGCGGTCGCGATGGTGTTCGGCACCGTCGAGGCCTACAACGTGGTGAACCCAGCAACCAAGAAGCACTTCGGTGGTTCGCTGGCGAACATCCCGTTCACCGACAAGCAGGCCTACATCGCGCTGACGGCGTTCGTGCTCAACCTGGTCATCGTGGTCGTCCTGACCGCCGTACTGCGGGCGCTCAAGGTGCCGGAGGGCAAGGACACCACGCACCCGACGGACTACGTCGCGGACCGCGGCGACCCGGGCGTGAAGGACCTGCCCGAGCTCCTGGACGAGGGCGGCGCGTCGCCGGCCAAGTCCTAGCGCGGACCCCTCGACGGCGGTCTCATCGGCTCCGGCCGATGGGGCCGCCGTCACCATATGCCGCCATGTCGACACGCTGCGAGGTCAGCTTGCCCGGATTCGGGCCGCCGGGACGGCAGAATCGCGAGGGTGTTGCTGGTCCTCCTCGTCATGGTGCTCGGTGCTCTCGCGGCGCTCGCGACCGGCGGAGGGTTCGGACGACTGGCGGACAACTCCCTGGCCGGCGTGCACTGGCTGGCCGCGGCCGCGATCGGCCAGCTCCTCGGTTCGCTCTTGGGAGGTACGGCGTACCCGGTCGGGCTGATCGGGTCCGCAGTGTGCATCGCCGTGTTCCTGCGGCTCAACCTGAAGCATCCCGGCGTCGGCCTGCTGGCGTTGGGTTTCTTCGCGAACGCGGTGGTCGTCGCCCTGAACGGCGCGATGCCGGTGTCGCCGACTGCCTTGGCCCGCGTGGGGATCGGCACCTCCGTGGTAACCGATGCCCGCCACGAACTGTCCGATGCGGCGACCAGGTTGCCCTGGCTGGGCGACGTCGTACCCGTGGCGCTGCCGGGCCTGGGACAAGCTGTCAGCGCCGGAGACGTGCTGATCGCGGCCGGTGCCGGCTTGCTCTTGTACGCCGGAATGGGCGGCTCCGGCCGGATTCCCGCGGACGCCGCACCGGTGTGGGACGACATCGAGCCGTCTCCCGTCCATCCGGCCCTTCAAGTGCTGCGGACGCGCCTAGAAGCGGAAGCCCCGGCCGATCACGCGCCTGAGTGACTCGACCACGACCGGGTCGTACTCCGCCCCGATCCCGAGCCCGATCGACTCCATCGCCTTGGCCGGCGACTGTCCGTTGCCCTCGCCCACCAGTTGTTCGTAGGCCAGGGCAACATTCACGATGCCGCTCTCCAACGGGATGTCCGCATTACTCGCGCGACCGTGCCGGTACGGGTCGTTCGAGTGCCGGACGATCTCGGCGACGTGGTCCAGTACCCCGGACCGCTCGATCACCGAGGCTCCGATCTCCGCCGCCCGCTGGCGCTCCTCCCGCGTCCGCAGCAGGCTCGCGCCGCCCGGGCTGGGGTCTGCCAGCGCCAACTGCCCTACGCCCGACAACAGAGCGGCGTACTCCAAGGCCTCCATCCGCGCCGGGGTCAGACCCAGGTCGTTGCCGATGGCCACTGCCAGGGTCGCGGTCCGCGCGTTCTGCCCCGGACTGCTGAACCCGGCGATCTCAGTACTGCGGGCCATCGACCGCACCGTGGTCCGGTATGTGCGCTGCGCCGACGCGAACCGCCGGAACGCGAACTGGGTCAGCAGCAACGGCACCACGACCAGCGGCACCGCCCACAGTCCGATCAACGACGTACCCGCGGCGAGCAGCATGCCGCTGATCCCCATCGCCAGACCGATCCGTCCCATCACCGCGAGCTCGTCGCGCAGCGCCGCGGGGAACGGCCGGTTGTACCGCTCGGTGTCCTGCCCGGCTCCGACCAGAGCATCGGTGAGACCGGCCGAGAGCACCGCCAGCAACATGGCACCGGTCAGCGGTACTGCGTGGGTCCACGACCCGTTCCAGTACAGGCTCTCCGGCGTGACGAGCTCGAAGGTGACCGCGGCGAACGCGACCGAGAGGACTCGGCGGCTGGAGATGACCAGATCCCAGGGCAGGCCGGCGATCGCCCGCGGGAAGATCCCGGCCAGCGTCGCGAGGCCTGTGACGGCGACGATCTGCGCAACCTCCGGCGGGACCTCGACGGCCGGTCCGCGCAGCATCACGTAGGCCAGCGAGGCGCTGGTGGCGATCGGTGCCCGGTTCCGGCTGGGGTCCACGCGGAACTGCACCATCTCGCCGACCGCGATCAGCAGACCGAAGACGATGACGAACGGCCAGCCGGTCACGCCCTGCCTGGCCGTGATGATCAACGCGACCAGGCCGACCGCACCGCCCGCGACGGACAGCACCACGCCGCTGCCCAGCCGCCGCGCTTCGAAAGCGTCGAACTCCTTGGCCTGGGTCATGCCGGTCCAGCCGCCGAGCCCGACGCACCGCCACCGGTGCCGAGACTCAGATCGTCGTGGTCGATGCTGACCTGCACGCTCTGGTCCGGCGCCGGCTGGTCCGCGGCCGCAGCGCTCCAGCCCTGGGTCTGGATGACCTGGACGAACGCGTCGACCAACTCGGGGTCGAAGTGGGTGGTCTTGTCCTGGACAAGGATCGCCAGAGTCTCGTCGACGCTGCGGGCGGGCCGGTAGGACCTGGTCGAGGTGAGGCAGTCGAACGCGTCGACGATGCCGATGATCCGTGCGAAGAACGGGATGTGCGTGCCGCTGAGGCCGGCCGGATAACCGGTCCCGTCGTACTTCTCGTGATGGTGCAGGACGGCCGACTTGACCTCTTCGAGGAACGGGATGTTGCCGATCAGCTCGACCCCGCGGGCCGGGTGCAGCCGGATCGCGTCCATCTCCGCGTCGTCCAGCTTGCCCGGTTTGCGGATGATGCTGGTCGGTACGCCGACCTTGCCGACGTCGTGCAGCAGTCCCGCGTGCTCGAGCGCGTTCTGGCGGTCGTCGGGCAGCCCCAGCTGGCGCCCGAGCATGCCGACCCCGGCGCTGACCCGCTCGGAGTGTCCGCGGGTGTACAGGTCCTTGGTCTCGATGACCTGGATGAACGCTCGCATCGTCGCCGCCTGGGCAGCACGTTCGGCCTGGTACTGCGACAGCGCCCAGCGGACAACGAGTAATGGCCCGACTACCAGCAGGCACGACGCGATGCCGAGACCACCGATCCAGGTCACCGCCAGCAGGACGCCGAGAGCGCTGTACCCGAGCATCGGCAGGAAGGTCGGCCCGATCACCGACTTGAGGAAGTCGACCACCCGCACCTGCCCCTCGAGCCAGAGGATCAGGCTGAGCAGCAGTGCGTTGGCCAACTGATGGCCGATCGTGCCGGCCATCGCCGCGACGACGGTCGTCGGGATGTGGTCGAGGGCCTCGGGGCCGACAGGGCCACCTAGCAGGGCATAGGCGGCACCACCACCGGCGGCCGCGAGAACGCGGTACGACGGATTGAAGATGCGCTTGACCAAAGGCGACGGCTGCCGGAGCTGTGCGACGTACCCGAACACAGACACGGCGACCGCGGTCCATGGTCCTGCGATCACGAAGACGGCTACCAACGCCACGGAATCGAGGGCAGCCGGATGGTTGGGCAGGACCTTGAACCGCAGGGCCCCGCCAAGGAGCATGAGGAGTGCAAGTGCCAGAGTGGTGAGACTGAAGGTGATCTGAGTAAGAGACACGACGAGCACCGCCAGAGCGGACACGGCAACCACGGCCACCGCTGCTCGTAGCAGTGAAGCTCTCACTGGGGCGCCACCTCTAGCTTTCCACTACGACATAGTTCACCAGTCCCAGCTGTCGGTCGCCATGATAGTCACCTCCGACCAGCGGCGTAGTCTTGAAATCCCGGCTGTTGCGGGCTTCAGGGGGGCTAGACAGCGCATCGCTGACTCTTCCTTTAATTCTTGCTCAACCGACGTGCGCCGAAACACTGTAAGGCAGTGCATGACTCGCCGCACCGTGCCACCGACCGCAGCGTGGTATGAGAGACTGTGACTCTTTGCAGTTGTTTCAAGGAGGCTTAGGAATGGGCAAGACCGGACGCAAGCGCCGTGCACGCAAGAAGAAGGGCGCGAACCACGGCAAGCGCCCCAACGCCTGACTCAGGCGGCTACAGACAGCGAGGACCCCGGCCAAAACCGGGGTCTTTGCAATTTGGTCACAGCTCGGATCAGACCAGCTTTAACCGAGGTCTGTGTTCGGAGCGTCCCCGGTCGCATACTGAATGCTACCGTCAAACGACTGTTGGGTATTGCGATCACGTCGGTCGGCGGATCCTCCTGGAGTTGGCTCCGGATGTTCGGCACCGACGGTGCCGGGTGGGCTGCGTCGAGTGAGGGACGAATGAGGGACGAGTGAGGAGGTGGGTGGGCTGACCGCCGGGAGCCTGAGCGATCTGCTCCGCGGGTTCCGGACCAGGGCCGGGCTGACCCAGGCCGCTCTCGCCACCAAGGCCGGGTTGAGTGAGCAGGCGATCAGCGTGCTCGAGCGCGGCACCCGGCAGCGACCCCGGATCGGAACCGTCCAGGCACTGACCGTGGCCCTGGACCTGACTGCCGGCGAAGCCGAGGAGTTCCTCGCCGTTGCCCGCGGCAAGAGCCGTGCACTGCGGGTGCCGACCGCGGCGCCGGTATCGCCGGCACCGGCCGTGACCGACGCGTTACCGGTGCCATGGCAACTACCTCCGGCCGTGCCGGACTTCACCGGTCGTGCTGCTCAGATCGAAGCAGTCCAGGCCGCTTTGCGGGATCCCGCCAGGATCCGCACCGGCGCGGTCGGGCTGGTCGCGGTGACCGGCATGGGTGGTATCGGCAAGACCGCCCTCGCTGTTCAGGCAGCGCACAAGTTGACCAACAGCTATCCCGACGGCCACCTCTACCTCAACCTCCGCGGATACGGCCCGGGCCGGCCGATGACGACCGAGGATGCGCTTCGCCAGTTGCTGCGGTCCCTTGGTCTCGACCTTCAGCTGATCCCAGACGACGTGGAGGAAGCGGCCGCGCTGTTGCGTTCGCAGTTGGCGGGTCGCCGCGTGCTCGTGCTGCTCGACAACGCGACCGACGTACTTCACGTCACGCCGTTGCTGCCGGCGAGTCCGGGATCGGCGGCGATCATCACCAGCCGCGGATCGATGGCCGCATTGCCCGGGGCGCGGCAGATCCGGCTCGATGCGTTGTCGGAGACCGAGTCGGTCGAGCTGCTGTCCGGGGTCATCGGCCAGTCGCGGGTCGCCGCCGAACCGGACGCGGTCGAGCGGCTCGCGTCGTTCAGCGGCCGTTTGCCACTGGCCGTCCGGCTGATCGGCGGTCGGCTCGCGGCACGGCCGAGCTGGCCGATCCAGCATCTCGTCGACCTTCTCCGGGATGCGGAGCGCCGGCTCGACAACCTCGGTTCCGACGAGACCGGCGTACGCGCGAGCATCGCCAGCTCGGTGGAGTTCCTCAACACCAGCGACCGGGCGCTCGACCGCGAGGCCGCGCAGGCCCTTCCCCTGCTCAGCGTTCCGGACGGGTCGGATCTCCTCACCATCGTCGCCGCCCACCTGCTTGGCGTCCCGCTCCGCAGAGCCGACGCGATCCTGGAACGCCTCGTCGATCTCAATCTGCTCGAGTCCGTGGCCCCCGACCGCTATCGCCTGCACGACCTCATCCGGGCCTACGCCCGCGAACTGGCCGACGAATCCCTCACCCCGGCCGACCGCGACGCCGGTCTGGACCGCGTTCTTCGCTTCTACATCGCGGCGGCTTGGGCCTGCCAGCGGCTGACGCATCCGAAGAGTCCCAGGTTGTCGCTGGCCGTTGTCCAGGCCGAGCCACTTCCGGCGTTCACGGACATGGGCTCGGCGCTTCGGTGGTTCGACGACGAGCAGCGCAACCTGCTGGACCGAGTCGCTCAGGCAGCCGGTACGCCGATCGCCAGGACCGCCGTGTTCCCCGAGCTCGCGCTCGCGATGTTCGGCTACCTCGAGCCGCGCCGGCGCTGGGTGGAGATGCGCGAGCTCGGCCGAGGCGTGGTCGAGCTCGCCGAGCAGCTGAAGCTGCCGCTGACGGCCGCCTGGTTGCAGCACGACAGCGCGATCCCCGAGGTCGAGAACGGCGCCCTGGAAGCCGCCGTTCCGCATCTGTTCACGGCACTGGAGATGTTCCGGCAGGAGGCCGACATTCTCGGACAGGCGCGATGCTGTTCCTCACTGACGTATGTGCTCGGCCATCTGGGCCGCATCGACGAGGCGCTGGAATTCGGCAATCAGTCACTGCGCCTCAGTCAGGAAATCGGCGACGTCACGCTGGAAGGCGTCGCCTACACCGCCGTCGGCGGACTCTACGACCGCCTCGGCGACTACGAACGGGCCGACCAGGCGTTCGCGCAGGGCGTCGCCCTGGCACAGAAGTACGGCGACCAGCGCTCGGTGTTCAAGCGCTACGTCAACGCGGGGTTCTCCCATGTGCTCGTCGGCCGGTACGGCGACGCGGTCGACGCCGTGCAGCGCGCCGTCCTGCTGGCCGAACAAGCCCACGACGACGTGGGTCTCAACGAGAGCCATCACACGCTCGCCTTGGCGTTCGCCGGTCAAGGGCGGTTCGACACGGGTGAGTACCACGCCCACGAGGCCCTGCGGTTCTCCCAGCGGACCAAAAACCGGCTGCGGGAGGGGCGCATTCTGCTGGAACTGGCCAAAATCAATGCCGCGACCGGTGACCGTTCCGCCGCGACGGCAAATGCCACCGCTGCGGCCGGCCTGCTCGCGGGGCTTTCGCCTATTCACGAAACGCAGGCCGAGGAGCTGCTGGCTCACTTGGCGCGCGGCGAGCCCTACACCTACGCACTCACAAATCACTCGATCTGATCGCCGGCCCCGCGCAAACCGGGCGAACGGCGATTCAGTCGGTGGTGATGATGGTGGTTTCCACCTGGATTTGGGTCAGCCGGAGAAGGATTTTCCGGCGAAGGGCATCCGGGGCGTGGTCCGAGCCGCAGGAACGGTGCACGAGTTTCTTCACGCAGCGTTCCAGGTCGTATTCGTCCAGGCACGGGGCGCACTCTTCGAGGTGCTGCCGGATCTCGTCGGTGCTGGCGTCCTCGAGCTCGTTGTCGATGAACACGTACACCCGCTGCAGGATCTCGCTGCAGTCGACGTCGTGGTGCTCGCCGCAGCTCACGACTCCTCCTTCTCCGCGGTCGCGTCGGCGCTGTCGTCCGACGTGGGGATCAGGCCACGATCCCGAGCGTAGTCGCCCAGCAGCTCACGCAACTGGCGCCGGCCACGGTGCAGCCGGGACATCACGGTCCCGACCGGCGTACCCATGATGTCGGCGATCTCCTTGTAGGCAAAGCCCTCGACATCGGCCAGGTACACGGCCAGGCGGAAGTCCTCCGGGATGGACTGCAGCGCTTGTTTGACGTCCGAGTCGGGCAGATGCTCCAGAGCGACGGCCTCGGCCGACTTCAGTCCACCGGGAGTGTGGGACTCGGCGGCGGTGAGCTGCCAGTCCTCGATCTCCTCGGTCGGCGACTGCGTGGGCTGACGCTGCCGCTTGCGGTATCCGTTGATGAACGTGTTCGTCAGGATCCGGTACAGCCACGCCTTCAGGTTGGTGCCCGGCGTGAACTGGTGGAACGAGCTGTAGGCCTTCGCGAAGGTGTCCTGCACCAGGTCCTCGGCGTCGGACGGATTACGGGTCATCCGCATCGCCGCGGCGTACATCTGGTCCAGGAAGGGCAGCGCTTCGCGCTCGAACCGCGCGGTGCGCTGCTCGGGTGTCTCGGTGGTGGTGGGAGTCGGCATCGTGATCGAGAATACCGGGGTCTGCCCAGCGTCTCGCGCCGGAGCCACACTCGTCGCCATCATGTACGTCACAACACCCCCCGCCGCAGCGTCATTCCCGCCTGAGCGGGCGCGGCGGAGCGTTCAACCGCTGACCATCATCCGGACACTTCGCGGCTGACCCATTCGAACACAGCTTCGACCAGCAGGTCGAACGCCTCCTGCTGACTCAGCTCGGCCCGCTTCGGAACCTTGAACGAGTGCTCCGCGTCCGGTACGACGGCCATCTCGGTCAGCGGCGGGAACTCCTCCGGCGACCCGAACGGGTCCCGCTCCCCCTGCACGACCAGCGTCGGCAGCCCGGCGCCCTGCAACTCGTCGACGCGGGAGCTGCCCGGCTTGCCCGGCGGATGCAACGGAAACGCCAGCGCCAGAACGCCGGACGCACCCAGGCTGCTCGCGGTCCGGCAGGCCACCCGGGCCCCGGCGCTGCGGCCACCGATCACCAGCGGGGTGCGGACCCGGAGCTGGCCGATGATCGCGATCCAGGCCTCGTCCAGGATCTTCGGCGCCGGCGCGAGCTTCTTCCCGGCCCGGCGCCAGGGCTGCTCGATCAGGAATACGTTGATGTCCTGCTTCGGCAGCCGGGCGGCCAGTGCGGCCAGGTCGCCGGACTCGATCCCCGCCCCGGCGCCGTGACCTAGGGCCAGCGTCGCCACCGGCCGCCGGGCCCGATGCGCCACGATCCGGGCCTCACCGTGCGGCGTCCCCACAATCCGTTCGTCGGTCACGCGCCCATCCTGTCATCAGAAGGCGACGGATCGGCGCTGCTCGGGCGGTGGGTCAGCAGACAGCTGCTCCAAGGACGGGAAGGGAAGATGGTGGGTGGGTCAGAAGAGAGTGGTCTCCTCGGGCGCCGGTGGCTTGTCGATCGGGTCGGCGCCGTCGGGCGGCAGCGGGTCGACCAGGTGCGGTCCGTTGTTCTTCACCGAGCTGACCGCCTTGGACACGGCGTACGCCTCCAGCCGGCCGGGCGCGGCCGGGACCAGGAGGTCGAGCAGGTCGTCAGGATCCGACGACAGCGGGTCGAGCCAGGCGTCGTACCGCTCCCGCTCGACCAGGAGCGGCATCCGGTCGTGGATGCGGCCGAGGTCGTCGGTGGCCGTGGTCGTCAGGACCGTGCAGGTCCACAGCCAGGCCTCGTCGGAGTCCGCGTCCTGGACCGACTTGTCCCGCCAGATCTCGTACAGCCCGGCCATCGCCAGCACGCCGCCGTCGGCCGGGTGGATGAAATACGGCTGCTTGACCGGCTTGCCGTTCACCTTCTCCTCGGCCGTGTACCACTCGTAGTACCCGTCCGCGGGCAGGATGCAGCGCCGGGTGGCGAACGCCTTCTTGAAGGCCGGCTTCTCCGCCACCGTCTCCATCCGGGCGTTGATCAGCCGGTTGCCGATCGAGGTGTCCTTGGCCCAGGACGGCACCAGTCCCCACTTGACCGTGGTCAGCTTGCGGACCGTGTCCTCGGGCTGCTCGCGGTTCTTCCGCTCGACCACGGCGATCACCTGGTCGGTCGGCGCGACGTTGTAGTTGTCTGCGAGCTCCTGCACCGACTCGCGCACGTTCCCGGCCTCGATCTCGAACTCGACGACGAGGTCCGACGGGTCCCGGCTGGACGCGTATCTTCCGCACATGGCACCAGCCTAGACAGGGCCACCGACAACGACCACGGGACGAGCGACGACGGATCGCTCACCCCGTGATGAGCGATCCGCCGCCGGTCCGATGCGTCCGGGCACCCCCCTGTTGGCGTCCGGACGCAGGTCCCTAAGGTCTGGCCAGTTCGTCGAGCACCCGGCCGGACATCTCGTCGCTGCTCGGCAGTCCTTCGATCCAGATCCGCGCCAGCTGGGGTACGTCGGTGTCCAGCCGCCACTGGGTGATCAGGGCTCGTACCGTCGCGACCTGCTCCGGCAGGTTCGGCTCGCGGCCGACGAGCGCCGCCGCACGGTGTGAGCCGACGCGGCCCAGTACGTCACCGCCGCAGAAGACGATCCGCAGGCACTCCGCCACGTCGACCAGCCGGAGCTCGCGGTCGAACGGCGTGGTGCCCGGGGGATTGAGCGGCTCGACAACCACCAGTGCGTGGGTCTGCGGTACGGAAGTTCCACGGAATTCCGCCTCTCGGTAGAGCTCGCCGAGCCGGGACCGCAGGTGCGCCAGGCTGGAGAGCCCGGTCAGCGGGTCCTCGCAGGACAGCGAGTGGAGGTAGACGAGGGAGGCCTCGGCCCAGCTGGAACTGAGTGCGCGTACCGCGGCGAAAGCCGGCTCGCCCCCGGCGATCGAGCGGTACAGCGCACTCAGCCCATCAAGTGCCTCGAGCAACGAGACTCCGTCGGCCGCCAGTTGGCGGCCGACCTCGTCGCTCGCAGGCACGACATCGGCACCGTCCCGGAGCGCCTCGGCGATCGCGAGGTAGGCGCTGTGGTCGGTGCTGCTTTCGGGACAGCTCATCGCGTCGGGGCCGGCTGTGCCGTGCGGCTCCGTCCGCCCGCACGGTTGATCGGTTGGAGACGACGCTTCCGGCCGGTTCCGTGCGGGCGACCCCGCCAGGTTCAGGGACTTGGCCGGACGCAGGTCGAACCGTCTGCGGAGATCCGCGAACAGCGACATGGCCCTCCTCGAAAACAGCCCCGTCAGTCTCCCGACCGGTCGGCCGGAAGCGTCGTTCCGGAGGTGAGACAGCGGCCGGCGAAGTTCATGACGCGGATTCGGAGAACTTTTTTCGCGTAACTTCCGCGTGGGCGTCCTCGTCAGGAAAGGTGCGCCGGGAAGATGCGTACAGCCCGTCCCACGTGGGAGCCTTGTCCTCGGCAACTATGTGACAGACGGTGACGCCGTCGTACGGACAGTCGTGACCACAGACCTCGGGGAGATCGATGGAGACGCCGGAAGGACCGAGCGACGCCGAACTGATCGCCCGCGTCCGCAACGGCGACCTCGAGGCGTACGGCGAGTTGTTCGGCCGGCATCACCACGCGGCCGAACGGATGGCCCGCCAACTGGTCCCGGCCAACGATGCCGACGACCTGGCCAGCGACGCGTTCGCCAAGGTGCTCGACGCGCTCCGCTCCGGCGGTGGCCCGGACATCTCGTTCCGCGCCTACCTGCTGACGACGGTACGGCGGGTGCACGTCGACCGGATCCGGTCCGGGCGCAAGGTGCAGGCCACCGACGACATCGCGGCGTACGAGCGGGAGCCGGAGACCTTCGACGACCCGACCGTGACCGGCTTCGAGAGCGGCGCGGCGGCCAAGGCGTTCGCGAGTCTTCCCGAGCGGTGGCAGGCCGTGCTCTGGCACACCGAGGTCGAGGGTGAGAAGCCGGCCGCGATCGCTCCCCTGCTCGGTCTGACCGCGAACGGTGTGTCCGCGCTCGCCTACCGGGCCCGCGAGGGTCTGCGCCAGGCCTACCTGCAGCAGCACCTGGCCGACGTCGCCGGGGATCGCTGCCGCTGGACCACCGAGCGTCTGGGTGCGTACGTCCGCGGCGGCCTGACCAAGCGGGAGAACCGCAACGTCCGCGAGCACCTGGACGGCTGCGCGAAGTGCACCGCGGTCTACCTCGAACTGGTCGAGGTCAACAGCGCGCTGCCGGCCCTGCTCGCCCCGGCCCTGCTGGGCACCGCGGGTCTCGGCTACCTGGCCGCCGCGTCCGGCGCCAAGGTCGGCTTCGTCGGTTTCCTGGCCACGGGCTGGAAGAAGGCCACCGAGAACAGCACGCGTACCGCGGTCGGCGCCGGGGCGGTCGTGGTCGTCGCGGTCGCGGCCGTGCTCGCGGCGATGGCGCTGACCGGCAACGACACTCCCCCGGCGGCGATCAGCAATCCGCCGAGCCAGCAACCCACCCAGCCACCGGGGACAGCTCCGACGGTGCCACCGGCTACGCCGCCGACGGTCAAGCCACCGACCGTGGAGCCGACGAAGGCTCCGACCACCGCACCCCCGACGACCGCGCCGACGTCACCGGAGCCGACGCCCGGCGTCACTCCGACTCCGCCTGGGACCACGCCGACCCCACCGTTGCCGACGACACCGATCCTGGACGAGGGCCTGCTGACCATCAGTGCGCCGCGCGGCGGTAGCAGCCCCACGACTCGGGCCGGCGGGGTGCAAAGCGAGGCCTCCGAGCAGTGGATCATCACCATCACGGCCCCGGCGCAGAACGCCGACCCGATCGTGGTCGGCCTGAAGTACGGCTCCGCACTCCACTGGCCGCTCAGCGGGGACCCTCGCGGCTGGACGTGTGACCAGGCCGCCGGCACGTGTACGGCGGACAACTCGTCCGCGCCCCAGCCACTGCCGGTCTCGTTCACGACGCCGACCGGCGGCTCGGCAGCCGACCGGACCTTCACCGTCTCGGCCAAGACCGGCCGCCTGTACGACGACGACTCGGCCACGCTGACCGCACCGCCGCGGACCGACGAGAACCTGCTGAAGATCGTCGCCGGCAAGACGGACCCGGACGTCCACCACCGCATCCTGACCGTTGCCCCGGGCACGGACCGGACCAGCGTGACTCTGAAGCTGAGCTACGGCTCGTCGCTGGAGTGGCCGATCACCGGCAACCCCGCGGGCTGGAAGTGCTCGGCGTCGACGAAGACCTGTACGTCGCTCACTCCCGCGAAGCCAGCTCCGCTGCCCGCGGACTTCGACGTACCCGAGGACGGCCCGGCGGCGGCGCGGACGTTCACGGTGGCGGCGACGGCCGGGCTGGTGAGCGACACGGACTCCGACGTACTGCCGGGGATCCAGCCGGACGAGTCGCTGCTGCAGATCGTCACTCCGACACCGGGCACCGACCCGAACCCGTTCCTCTACAACCGGTTCCTACAGCTCAGCGGGGCCACGAACCGGCGGGTGACGCTGGACATCACCTGGGGCCGCAGCCTGCAGTTCGTGCCGGCGCTCAACGTCGGGTGGACCTGCTCGCGGTCGTCCGACGTGAACAGCATGACCTGCTGGACCGACAACTACCGCAAGCCGTTCAACTCGCAGTGGGCCGCATGGCTGCCCGGCACCGGCTCGAGCAACACGATCACCGTGCACGCCCAGGCCGGCGGCCGCGAGGACACCGACTCCGTCAAGATCCCACCCTCCACCACCCGCCGCTGACCTCCCCACCCCACCTCCTCCGCCCCCACCCCGCCTCCCCTTCCGTTCTAGTGGGCTGACCCATCAGAACGGAAGTTGGCCAACCGCGTGCGACTGGCCAACCCGCACGCGGATGGGTCAGCCCACCAGACGGGGGCCGGGTGCGAGTCGAGGGCGGGGCCGGTCGGATCGCGGTCGCTTCCTAGCTCGCGTTCTGGTGGGCTGACCCATCAGACCGTGGGTTGGCCAACCGCGTGCGACTGGCCAACCCACACGCGGATGGGTCAACCCACCAGACAGGGGGCGAGGGCGGGCGGGGGGTGGGGGGGGTGGGAAGTCGGTTGGTGGTGGGGGGTGGGGGTCGGTAGGCTGGTCGGGTTCGCGTTGACGGAACCGAGTAGCGCCGTACACCACGTTCGAGAGAGTCGCCGGTAGCTGTGAAGGCGATGCGTGGAGCGGTGGCGAAGACACTCCCGAGCGGATGCACGGCAAGAGGCCGGACCCGGGCACGTGCCCGATCCGGTGAAGGTGTGGTGGCACCGCGAGATTCCCCTTCGCCCACACCTCCGGGGTACGAGAAACGACCTGGAGGTGAAAACAGCGATGCGCATTCTCAGCCATGAGATCCCCTCAGCAGTAGGCCAGTCCGTCACGGTGGCCGGCTGGGTCCACCGAAGACGACGGCTCGCCGCCGTCAGTTTCCTGATCCTGCGCGACCGATCCGGTCTGAGCCAGATCGTCGTGAAGGCGCCGGAAACCCAAGCACAGCTGGACGAACTCGGTGAGGAGACCGTCGTCCAGGTGACCGGTACGGTCGCCGCCAACCCGCAGGCACCCGGCGGCGCGGAGATCGTCGACCCGGTGATCGAGGCGCTGACCGAGCCGGCCGCGACGCCGCCGATCGAGCTCTGGCGACCCACGGTCGGCGCGGGGTTGCCCGTCGTACTGGACAACGCGCCGGTCGCGCTGCGGCACCCGGCGGTGCGGGCCGGCTGGGAGATCGCGGCCGCTGCGCTGCACGGGTTCCGCCGGACCATGGACGGTCTGGAGTTCACCGAGATCCAGACGCCGAAGATCGTCGGTACGGCGACCGAGTCCGGGGCCAACGTGTTCGCGCTGGACTACTTCGGTGGCCCGGCGTACCTGGCGCAGTCGCCGCAGTTCTACAAGCAGACGATGGTCGGGGTGTTCGAGCGGGTCTTCGAAGTCGGACCGGTGTTCCGGGCCGAGCCGCACGACACGGTCCGGCATTTGGCCGAGTACGTGTCGCTGGACGCGGAGTTCGGGTTCATCGAGGGCCATCGCGACGTGCTCGCCGTACTGCGCTCGGCCGTCGCCGGGATGTTGGCCGCAGTGGGCGAACGGGCGACGCCGGCGCTGGAACGGCTGGGAGTCGCCTTGCCGGAGATCCCGGTCGAGGTGCCGGTCGTGCACTTCAGCGAGGCGCTGAAGATCGCCGGCGCGGACCCGGACGAGCCGGACCTGGCACCGAAGGACGAGCGGGCGATCGGCGAGTGGGCGTTGCGCGAGCACGGCAGCGAGTTCGTCGCGGTCGAGGGCTACCCGATGGTGAAGCGGCCGTTCTACACCCATCCGCAGCCGTCGGACCCGCGCTGGTCCAACTCGTTCGACCTGCTCTTCAAGGGCGTCGAACTGGTCACCGGTGGCCAGCGTCTGCATCGCTACAGCGACTACGCCGCCGCCCTCGCGGCGCGTGGTGAGTCGCCGGACGACCCGGCGTACAGCTCGTTCCTGCAGGCGTTCAAGCACGGGATGCCACCGCACGGCGGCTTCGCGATCGGTCTCGAGCGCTTCGTCGCGCGGCTGACCGGGGCGGAGAACGTCCGCGAGGTCACGCTGTTCCCGCGCGACCTGCACCGGCTGACGCCGTAGTGGACACCACCGCGTCGGTTGTCGCCGAGCTGAACGTTGCCCTAGGCACCAGTTACCAGCTCGTCCGGCAACTGACCGGTGGTCTCCAGTCCAGCGCGTACGAGCTCACCGACGGCGACACCACGGTCGTCCTGAAGTGGACGGCCGACCCGAGCTGGGCGCCGCGGGTCCGGCGGGCGGCCGAACTGGTCGGCCGGGCGCGAACGGCCGGCTACCCGACCCCGGCCTGGCTGGCTGTGGGCGAGACCGTGGCCGGGTCGCCGTACCAGCTGCAGGAGTTCGTCACCGGCGAGCCGCTCCGCGACACATCGGTGCTGGACGAGCGGCTGGCCCGGCAATTGATCGCGATCTGCGAACTGCAGCGCAATCTCGTCCCCGAGGACGGTGTGAGCTGGTCGGGGTGGTCGAGCGGCGTCGTCTTCGAGGACTGGGACGGCGTCTGGGGCCGGGTGCATGCGTACGGCGGTGAGGTCGCCGAGCTGCTCGACCGCTACGCCGAGTTGTGCCGGCCGCACCGTGGCGAGGTCCTGCCCGACAACGATCTCGTGCACGGGGATCTCAACGTCGGCAACTTGATTGTCGACAATGGGCGGATTTCCGGGATCGTCGACATCGAGGCGGCGGGCGGTGGGTCGCGGGCGTATGACCTGGTCTCGCTGGCGACGTCAGCGGCACGCGATGGTGCGCCGGCCGGAGTCGACGAGCTGTTCCTGGAAGCGGCATTGCGGGCCGGTGGGCGGGCGGCGGTCGCAGTGTGCGCGGCGGCGGCGTACGCGACGATCGCCGAGTTCGTCCACGAACGCTCGAAGTTCTCGCAGGATCTGGTCCGGGAGGGCGCGCGGCGGGTGTTCGAACTGCTGGATGCATGATGTGCGCATGCTGAGCGAGGTGGAGCGACGGGTGCTGGCCGCGGTCGACGACGCGCGGGTGATCGAGGATCTGCGTGACCTGGTGCGCATCCCGAGTGTCGACGGTACTCCGGCCGAGGGCGACGTCCAGGCGTGGTGCGCGGAGCGGTTGGCGGCGCTCGGTCTGATTGTCGACAAGTGGCCGATCGACCTGCCGACAATCACCGCCGACCCGGAGTTTCCCGGCATGGAGGTCGCACGGGACGAGGCGTGGGGTTGTGTGGGGGTACTCGGTGGAGACGGGACGCCGGGACTGATTCTCAACGGGCATGTGGATGTGGTGCCGCCGGGTGAGCTCGGGTTGTGGCCGGACGGCGATCCGTTCTCGGCACGGGTCGAGGACGGGGTGATGTGGGGTCGCGGTACCTGTGACATGAAGGGTGGCGTGGCCGCGATTCTCGGCGCGGTCGCGGCCATCGTTGCCTCGGGCATCGAGCTGCGCAAGCCGCTCGCCGTGCACACCGTGATCGGTGAGGAGGACGGCGGCGCGGGCGCGTTCGCGACCCTGAAGCGCGGCCACACCGGCGAGGCGTGCCTGATCGCCGAACCGACCGCGAGCTGTGTCATCCCGGCCAACGCCGGGTCGCTCACCTTCCGGCTGGAGGTCCCCGGGCTCGCGACGCACGGCTCGACCCGGACCCGCGGGGTGAGCGCGGTCGAGAAGTTCGTGGTGATCCAGTCGGCGCTGCAGGCGATGGAGGCCGAGCGAAACCGCGATCCGCACCCGTTGCTGGCGCACCTCGAGCTGGCGAACCCGCTGTCCGTCGGTCGGGTCGAGGCGGGCGACTGGGCCAGCACCGTCCCGGATCTCCTCGTCGCCGAGGGCCGGTACGGCGTACGCCTCGGCGAATCGGTGGCCGCGGCGCGGGATGCCTTCGAGGCGGCGATCGCCGAAGCGTGCGCGAAGGATGACTGGCTGCGTGAGCATCCTGTCGTGGTGAGCTGGCCGGGAGGTGAGTTCGCCTCAGGGTTGCTGACCGAGGGAGATCCGCTGCTGGCGGACACGGTGCAGGCAGCCACTGACGCGGGTGGCACGACTCCTGAGGTGAAGGGAGCGCCGTACGGCTCGGATCTCCGGCTGTATGCGGCGGCGGGGATCCCGACGCTCCAGTACGGTCCCGGCGACGTGCGGTACGCCCATGCCACCGACGAGCACGTGCGTCTGTCCGAGGTCCTGCACGCGGCCCGCGCCTACGCCCTGCTAGCGGTCCGCCGCTGCGGCTGAGTGGTACAAATCCACCATGGGGCCGTTGCGTGGGCGTTCGGCGGAGCTCAGACGGCTGCTGGACGCACTGCGCGCAGCCGCTGACGGGCAGTCCTCGCTGGCCGTCGTCACCGGCGAGCCCGGGATCGGCAAGTCGGCGTTGCTGGCCGCCGCAGTCGAGCAGGCCGAGCGGCATGGCTTCCTGGTCGCCTGCGCGTCCGCACAACAGACCGACAACATCAGCCCGCTGTCCTCGCTCGCACCCGCACTCCGCGCCGGCAAGGAGCCGCTGGTCGACACAGCGCAGTTCATGGAGCTGGCCACCCTCAACACCCAGCCGCTCTGGCTCGCTGAGCGCTTGGCCGACCTCATCGGCCACCGGTTGGACGGTACGCCGGCTGTCATCGTGCTGGACGATGCGCAGTGGTCCGACCCGCTGACCGCCTTCGTACTCCGCGTGGTCGCGGCCCGGCTGGCCGACTCCCAGCTGCTCTGGCTCGTGGCCGCTCGCCCGTCCCCCGGTGGCGTGACCGACCAGCTGACCGACGCCGTCCGCGGCCAGGTCCCGATCCACGCCATCAACCTCGCACCGCTCGCCGCAGAGGCCATCCAGGACATCGCCGCCGATCTGCTGAACGGTCCGGTCGACCCGTCCCTCGCCATCCAGCTGGCCGGTGTCCAGGGCATCCCGTTCCTCGCCGAACAGCTGATCGACGGGCTGTACCTCGGCACCGCCCCGGACACGACCGGTCCGCTCCCGACCGGTCTGGTCGAAGGCGTACGGCGCCGTACCAGCGGACTGTCGGAGCTCAGTCGGACACTGGTGCGGACGGCCTCGGTGTTCGGCAGCGAGTTCCGGCTCGAGGACGTCGCCGTACTCATGGCCGAGCCGGTGGCCAGACTGGCCGATCCGCTCGAGGAGGCGATCCAGTCCGGGCTGCTCACGGATGCCGGCTCGGTACTGCGCTTCCGCCACGAGCTACTGCGGTCGGCTGCGCTGGCCGACGTACCTCCCTCGGCTCAGAGAGCTCTGCACGGGGCCATAGCCAGTCAGCTCATGTCGGCTGGCCGAGGAGCGGCCGCTGCGGCTCCCCATGTACTCGCAGTCGCGCAGCCCGGTGACGCCTCGGCGATCGCGACCCTGCGCGAGGCGGCCCGCGGCCTGCTGGCGACCATGTCGACCACGGCCGCCGAGGTCATCCAGGAGGCGTTCGACCTCACCTTGGTCGACGACCCGCTGCGCGCTGAGGTCGGTGAAGAGGTCGTGAGCATCCTCCTCGCGGCCCGGCAGTACGACCGCGCCAAAGCGTTCGCGGACGACCTGCTCAGTGGCAGCGTGCTCTACCGGGGTCCGATCACCCCGACGCTCCAAGCCACCGTCCGCCTGCACCTGGCGCCGTACCAATGGCCGACCAACCGCCTGGACGTCCGCGACCTCACCGTTCCGGGCGCGGAGCCTCCGCTCTCCGAGCGCCTCACGGCCTTCCGGGTGCTGGCCGGTGCAGAAGCGCCGGGCACGCCGGAAGACCCGGTGGCTCGGGGCGTGTTGCTGGTGGCCGCGGCGGAGGAGGAGCGGGCGGCGGGGCGGTATGCGACTGCCCTTCAGTACTACGTGCAGGCTCGGCGAGTGCCCGCCGGGCTGGGGAGCTTGCCGGATGCGTTGGTCGAGGTCGGCGAGCTGTACTGCCGGGCTGAGGTTGATGAGTTGCCGGGTGGGTTGGAGCGGGTGCGGGAGCTGCTGAGCGGCGGCGACTCGTGGGTGGCGCCGCAGTTGGCTGTGCTGCAGGCGCGGCTCGAGTACGCGTCTGGCAACTTGGCCGAGGCGGAGCAGGCTGCCAACACCGGACTCCGGTGGATGAGCCAGCTGCACGACAGCACGTTGGCTCCGGTGGCGCATCAGGTGCTCGCGCTCATTGCTCTGCAGCGCGGCAAGCTCACCCACGCACGGGAGCTCGCGGGGCACGACCCGACGATCAACGCCTTGCTCGCGGTCGCGGATGGCGATGCCAAGGCGGCCGCCCGGTTGCGCGACGTACCGCCGGACTTCCCCGAGCGGACCGACGTACTCGTCCAGGCGGACGCCGAGGACCTGCTGGCAGAACAGGCGGCCGCTACCCCATCGACAGCGCACCGCGGGGCGCTGGAGCTGGTGGCTGCGGGCAACGACTTGGAGCGGCTGGCAGCGGCGACCGAGACGCTGCGTACGGCGCACCGGCCGTTGCTGCTGGCAAAGGCCGAGGAGCTGTACGGCGGCGCCGTACTGGAGTCCGGCGACCGCTCGACCGGCATCGCCGCCCTCGAACACGCCCTCGACACCCTGACCACACTCGGCGCCACCGCTCCCGCCGGCCGGATCCAGGCGGTGCTCCAGGCAGCCGGAGTACGACGCCGCCGGTGGTCCGCCGTACCGCCGCGGGCTCAGGAGGGCTGGGATGCGCTCACCCCGATGGAGCGCCGGGTCGCGCTCCTGGTCGCCGAGGGCCATACCAACCGGTCCGCCGCCGAGGAGCTGGTCGTTTCCGCAAGTACCGTCGGCACCCATCTGCGGTCCGCGTTCGGCAAGCTCGGGGTCAACTCGCGGGTCCAGCTGACCCGTCTGGTGCTGGAGCGATTCACTCCTCCCCCGAACGCATGAGTTTTGGGTGCACCGCCGTCGTCCACGGCTGAGTTCACCCCTGGCAAGTTCCGTTGTTCGGTCGATCCGGCCGAGCGGGCCTGCGCGGTTTCCTTCTAGTACCAAGCCAAACCTGAAGGAGATCGAGAGCAATGACCGACAAGACCCCCACCGTCGTCCTCGTGCACGGCGCGTTCGCGGAGAACTCCAGCTGGGCCGGTGTGATCGCCGAACTGACGAGTCGCGGCATCAACGCCGTGGCGGTCAGCAACGAACTGCGCGGTCCCGCGCTGGACGCCAGCCGGGTCGCCGCCCAGGTCCGCGAGATCGACGGCCCCGTCGTCCTGGTCGGGCACTCGTACGGCGGCGCGGTGATCACCGCCGCCGCGAACGAGGCCGACAACGTGACCGGCCTGGTGTACGTCGCCGCGTTCCTCCTGGACGAGGGCGAGAGCCTGCAGGACCTGCTCGGCAGCTTCCCCACCAACGACTTCCCGGCCGGTCTGGTGCCGCACACGCTGCCGACCGCCGACGGCGGCGAGGAGACCTACCTGAGCATCGCGCTGGACAAGTTCCCGGCGCTGTTCGCCGCCGACGTCGAGGACGCAGACGTCCTGGCCCGGACCCAGAAGGCGATCGCCGCATCGGCGTTCGACGAGAAGGCCGGTCCGGCGAGCTGGAAGCGGCTGCCGGTGCATGTCCTGGTCGCGACGGGCGACGAAGCGATCCCGCCGGAGGGCGAGCGCATCATGGCCGCCCGCGCCAGGGCCACCACCATCGAGGTCGACGGCTCGCACGCCGTGGCCGTCTCGCAGCCGAAGGCTGTCGCCGACTTCATCGCGACCGCGGTCGAGGGGGGTGCGGCCCGATGAAGCTCCGTCGTTTTGGTGCACTCCTCGCCACCGCCGCAGTACTGCTGACCGGCGCGACCACCGCCACCGCTCAGACCGAGCACAACCCGAAGCCGACCATCGTTCTCCTGCACGGCGCGTTCGCCGACGGGGCGAGCTGGTCGGAGGTGACCGGCAAGCTACAACGCGACGGGTACACCGTGGTCGTCCCCGCCCTGCCGCTCCGCGGGATCGCCGCCGACACGACGTACCTGAGCGGCGTCCTCGCCGCAGTCCCGGGTCCGAAGGTCCTCGTCGGTCACTCGTACGGCGGTGCGCTGGTCAGCGAACTCGCCGGGACCAGCGGGGTCAAGTCGCTCGTGTATGTGGCCGCGTTCATCCCGCAGGCCGGTGAGACGATCGGCGCCCTGAACGCGAAGTACCCGGGCAGCGAGCTCGGGCCGGACACCACGAACGCGATCAGCTACTCCGGTGGCGTCGACCTCGTGGTGAAGCCGGAGGCGTTCCACCGGGTGTTCTCGGCCGACCTGCCCGCTCGGCAGGCCGCCGTACTCGGGGCCTCCCAGCGTCCGATCAACGCCGCCGCCTTCGACGAGCCGGTCGCGACGACGGCTCCGGCCGGTCTGCCGAAGTACGCCGTGATCCCGACCGGAGATCACGCCATCCCGCCCGCGGCCGAGCGGTTCATGGCCGAGCGCGCCCACGCCAGGACGGTCGAGATCCCAGATGCGTCCCACCTGGTCGCCCTGTCCCACTCGTCAGCCGTCACTCAGGTGATCGAGCAAGCCGCCCGGTGACGTCCCGTGGCCCGCACACCACTGTGGCGTGCGGGCCGCGTCGGGTCGGTCGTCGATTGCGATCAGAGACTGCGGGCGACGATGTCGCCGACGGTCGTGGTCGCTCGGATGGTGAGCGGGGAGGTGTCGCCTTCGGCGTTCTTCAGCGCGTTGCTGATCCTGCCGGTGGTGGTGCCGGCGTCCAGGGTGGCCGAGACTCCGGCAGCGGCGCCGACCTCCACCTCGCCGACGTCGGTGCGCAGTACGACCGCACCGCTCACGGCCTCGGCGATCCGGATGTCACCCTGGCTGGTGCGAATCTCCGCGGGCCCGTTGAGGCGGCCGACGGAGACGTCACCGGCGACAGTGGTGAGGTGGGCGCTCGCGACGTCCTCCAGGTCGATCGAGCCGTGCGCGCTCTTGACCGCGACGTCGCCGAACCGTCCGACGGCTCGGAGTTCGGCACTGGCCGCGTTCACCTCGACCTGGGAACCAGCAGGCAGGTGGACGGTCACCGCGACGGAGCCGGAAGGTCCGAAGTACTGGTTCTTGGCCGAGACCTCGATCCGCAGAACGCCGTCGCCGTACTCGACCTTGGCCTCCTCCGCCGCCTTGACGTCGCGGCCCTTCGAGGGGTTCGCCGGCACGATCTCGACGGCGGTGTCGGCCCGGTCGGCGGCGATGAACTGGATGCGTCCCGCGGGGATGTCGAGGACTGCGGAGATCGGCTCGGGGGTGTTGAAAGTCGGCATGGTCGTACCTTCCTGATTCGCTGGTGACGAGCTGTTGATGAGACCAGCTTCGAAGACCGCGCTGACACTGGACGGCCACCGTGCTGACATGACGGACGAGCCCGCTGTCAGCAGCCGAGCCGGTCGACGATCACAGCAGGCGATCGAGGGCCGCTACACCGGCTGGGCCCCAGTGTGGTTTGCCGCCTGGGAGGCCTTTGTCGCCGTTGATTCCCATGGCGATCAGGAACATCGCCCGGACCACGGCCCAGCCGCGAGCCCGACGTACCGTTGCCTGGTCCGGCTGGTAGCGCTCGAAGAACCGGTCCGCGGCCCCGGCCGGGAGCAGGATCCAGGCGGCTGCGAGATCGTTCGCCGGATCGCCGGCGCAGATCTCACCGAAGTCCAGGACGCCGGCAAGGGTGCCGTCGGCAACGACCACGTTGGCCGGGTGCAGGTCGCCGTGCAGCCACACCGGAGGTCCGTCCCACTCCGGCGCCGCGATCGCGTCCTCCCAGACCGCACGGATCTCGTCGCCGCGGCCGGCGTACGCCCGGACCTCGTCGGAGTCGATCAGTCCCGCCGGCAGGCCGGTTCGGTCAGTGGCCGGCGCTTCGGCCGGCGCATCGGTGTGTAGCGCCTGCAGGAAGTCGACCAGTACGTCGGCAGCCTTCGGATCCGTGATCGGTGCATGGTCCGCGGGTTCTCCGTGGACCCAGGTGGTGATCAGCCACGTGCGGGAGAAGCGGTCGGACGGCTCGCCGAGGCGGACCGGGACGGGGACGGGAAGCGGAAGACGGGCCGCGAGGCCGGGCATCCAGCGATGCTCCTTCAACAGCAGCTCCGGCGCCCCTTCGGTCCGTGGCATCCGAACCGCCAGGTCGTCCCCCAGCCGCCACATCTGGTTGCCCCAGCCGCCGACCACCTCCCGGAGCTCCAGTTCGGCCAGATCCGGATGCTGATCCTGCAGCAAGGCACGCACCAGTTGTTCGTCCATGCAGCGTCGGACGCATCACACTCGGGTCTGGTTGGGAATAGACCGCCGATCACGGTGAGTTGGCACGAGTATGCGTATCGATGTGTGGTCCGACGTCATCTGCCCGTGGTGCTACATCGGGAAGCGGCGGTTGGAGCAGGCCCTCGAGTCCAGCGGCGAGAAGGCCGAGATCGTCTGGCACAGCTTCCAGCTCGACCCGTCCGCGACGAGCGACGATCCACGCGACCTGCCGACCCGGCTGGGTGAGAAGTACGGTCGCGACCGCGCGTGGGGCGTGCAGGCCAACGCGCACGTGACCGAGATCGCCGCCGAGCTCGGCCTCGAGTACAACCTCGACCGGGCCAAGTCCGCGAACACCGTCGACGCGCACCGTGTCCTGCACCTGGCCCGCGACCTGATGGCCGCCGGCGAGGTGCCTGCCGACACGCAGGACCGCCTCAAGGAGCGGCTGCTCAAGGCGTACTTCACCGACGGGCTCCCGGTCGGCGACCACGCGACGCTCACGCAACTCGCCGAGGAGGTCGGCCTCCCGTCCGAGCGGGTCCGCGAGGTGCTCGCGAGTACGACGTACGCCCAGGATGTCGCCGACGACCAGGCCCAGGCGCTGGCGTACGGCGCGAACGGGGTGCCGTTCTTCGTGATCGACGAGAAGTACGGCGTCAGCGGCGCACAGCCGGTCGAGGTGTTCCAGGAGGCGCTGCGCCGGGCGAACGCGGACCGCAAGCCGGTGACGCTGATCACCGCCCCGGGCGCCGGCACCGACGACGCCGCCTGTGGTCCGGATGGTTGCCCGATCTGAGGCTGAACCGCGCAGCCTTGGGTACCGGACGGCGTACAGGACGTGGTGTATGAAGGAGGCATGACTGTCGTGCGTGCACTGGCCAGGCCACTGCTCTCGATGATCTTCGTCGCGCAGGGTGTGAACTCGATCCGGAACCCGGAGCCGCTGGTGCCCAAGGCCCAGCCGGTGACGGACCGCTTGGTGCCGATGGTGAAGAACGTCGCACCGGCGCAGATCGCTGACCGCATCCCCGAGACCACGGTCAACCTGGTTCGGCTGAACGGCGTCGTCCAGGTGCTCGGCGGTCTCGCACTGGCCAGCGGCAAGGGCCGGCGGACGGGCGCCGCGGTGCTGGCCGCCACGCTGATCCCCGTGACGGTCGCCGGGCACCCGTTCTGGCAGGTGAAGGACAAGGAGGCCCGGGGTGCGCAGCGGATCCAGTTCATGAAGAACCTGGGTCTGTTCGGCGGTCTGCTGCTCGCCGCGGTCGACACCGAGGGCAAGCCGGGTGTCGCCTGGCGGGCCACCCACGGCGCGAAGGCCGCGAAGCGGGAGACCAAACGCGGCGCGAAGGCCGCGAAGCGGGAGACGAAGCAGCTGGCCCGTGAGGCCAAGCACGCCGCCAAACTGGCGAAGGCAGAACTGAACCTCGGCTGACGGCGCCCGGAAGGCTGGAAGGTCGTACAACCGCGATGCCCTAGGCTCAAGGCAGGAGTTCCGAGCCGAGGGAGTGGGATGAGCACGCAGCAGGGCTGGGCGGCACCGAAGGCCCAGGGACCGGTCAGCGGCCGGGTCACGGTGCCCGGATCGAAGTCGATCAGCAACCGTGCCCTCATCCTGGCCGCGCTCGCCGACGGCCCGTCGCATCTCACCGGCCTGCTCGCTGCACGCGACACCGCGCTGATGCGCGCCGGGCTCGTCTCACTCGGTGTCGGCATCGCGGACAACGGCTCCGCCGTGACAGTGACCCCGGGCTCACTCAAGGGCCCGGCGTCCGTCGACTGCGGTCTCGCCGGCACCGTGATGCGCTTCGTGCCGCCGGTCGCCGCACTGGCCGACGGCGTGGTCGAGTTCGACGGCGACCCGTACGCGCGGGAGCGCCCGATGGGCGTCATCCTCGACGCCCTGCGCACGCTCGGCGTCCGGATCGACGACCAGGGCACCGGCCGGATGCCGTACTCCGTGTCCGGCGCAGGCTCGGTCCGTGGCGGGAAGGTCACGCTGGACGCCTCCGGGTCGAGTCAGTTCGTGTCGGCCCTGCTGCTCGCCGGAGCCCGGTACGACGAGGGCGTCGACATCCGCCACGACGGGAAGCCGGTGCCATCGCAGCCGCACCTGGACATGTCGGTGGCGATGCTGCGCGAGCGCGGCGTCCAGGTCGACGACAGCGAACCGAACCGCTGGGTCGTTGCCCCCGGCCCCATTCGGGCGATGGACACCACGATCGAGCCGGACCTGTCCAACGCTGCGCCGTTCCTGGCCGCGGCGGTCGTCACCGCCGGCGAGGTCACCGTGACCGGCTGGCCGGAGCAGACCACCCAGCCTGGCGGTCAACTCGGCGACATCTTCACCCGGTTCGGTGCCGAGGTGACTCGCACCGCCGACGGCCTCACCGTCCGCGGCACCGGCCGGGTGCAGGCCGTCGACCTCGACCTGAGTGAGGTCGGTGAGCTCAGCCCGGTCATCGCGGCGGTGGCTGCGTTTGCGGAAGGACCGTCGTACCTTCGGGGAATCGCGCACCTGCGCAACCACGAGACGGACCGGCTGGCGGCGCTCGAGCACGAGTTCAACGCGCTCGGTGGGGACGTGACGCAGACGGCCGACGGGCTGGAGATCCGGCCGCAGCGCTTGCACGGTGGGCTTTTCGGGACCTACAACGACCACCGGATGGCCCACGCCGCCGCCGTGGTCGGCCTGCTTGTGGACGGGCTGGAGATCGAGAACATCGGGACCACGGCGAAGACCCTGCCCGAGTTCCCCGACATGTGGTCGGGGCTCACGAGCTGATGTCGCGGTACGACGAGGAGGCCCGGTACGACCGGCCGAAGCGCCGGACCCGGCCGCGGACCAAGGACCGCCCCTCGTACGACGACGCCGTCACCGGCATCGTGATCACCCGCGACCGCGGCCGCTACACCTGCTGGGTCGACGACCGGCAGGTGACCGCGATGAAGGCGCGGCAGCTCGGCCGCACGGGCGTGATCGTCGGCGACCGGGTCAGGCTCGCCGGCGACGCGAGCGGTGACGAGGGTTCGCTGGCCCGGATCGTCGAGGTTCTCCCGCGAACGACGCTCCTGCGCCGGTCGGCCGATGACGACGACCCGGTGGAGCGGCCGCTGGTGGCGAACGCGGACCAACTCGTCATCGTCGTCGCCGTCGCGAACCCGGAGCCGCGGACCGGCCTGATCGACCGCTTCCTGGTCGCGGCGTACGACGCGGGTATGCGGCCGTTGCTGTGCCTGACGAAGACCGACCTCGCCGACCCGGATCCGCTGCTGTCGATCTACCGTCCGCTGGGGGTCGAGTCGGTGGCCACGCAGCAAGGCGGCGATCTGTCCGGCCTCCAGGAGCAGCTCCAGGACCGGATCAGTGTCCTGGTCGGCCACTCGGGCGTCGGCAAGTCGACGCTGGTGAACGGGCTGATTCCCGGTGCCGACCGCGCGATCGGCGTCGTCAACGAGGTGACCGGCCGCGGGCGCCATACCTCGACGAACACGCTGGTCCTCAGGCTGCCTGACGGCGGCTGGCTGATCGATACTCCCGGCATCCGTTCCTTCGGGCTGGCGCACGTCGACCCGGACAAGGTGATCGATGCCTTCCCCGACCTGGCCGAGGTCACCGAGTCCTGTCCCCGAGGCTGCACCCACACCGAGTCCGCCCCCGACTGCGGCCTGGACGAAGCTGTCGCCGAAGGCCGCCTCGACCCGGACCGGGTAGCGTCCTTCCGCCGCCTCCTGGCCAGCCGCGAAGGCCGCACCCAGGCAGTACCGGAGCAGGACCTTACTTAGGCGGAAGCTGACCCGTCCAGACGGCCTTGGCGCCGGCGTCGCCGGTGCGGATGGTCTGGTAGATGACGATAACGCCGATGACCACGACGGCGGCGCTGGTGACGAGCTCCAGCGGGCGGCTCTTGGTTGCCTTGGCACCCTTTCCGCTGGCCAGCGACGACGGCCCGCTCAGCACCAGGACCGCGACCACGGCGATCACCGCGAAGGCCAGGCAGAACCAGAACAGCAGATCTCCGCGCTGCTCGTGCAGCTTGACCGGCTGCTGCAGCGACGGGACCGCGGCGACGAACGCCTCCCCGCTCTTCTTCGCCACGAACGCGCACACCAGCGCCCCGAGCCCCAGTACCAACGCCGGCCAGCGCAGGAACCACCGCCACCGCGGCATCACCGCGAAGACGATCAGGGTCAGGGCCGCGATCGGCAGCGCCACCACGGCCAAGTGGATCACGAGCACGTGTAGCGGCAGGTCCCCGAAGCGCTCGAACATTGACGCCTCCTGGCGGTCATAGAACGTGGTCCGACTCTAGTGTCCTGAGTCGGAAGTTCGACTCAGGACACTAGTAGCCCGCACGGGCTACTTACTGCACGTTCAATCACCCGATTGGGTTCAATTCGCGTCGCAACCGATCCGCAACGTTTGCGGTCACTCCGCCCGCTGAGCGGGGGAACGGGCTAGCCTTCCGGCATGCCCTCGCACACGGATGACCTGCGGCTCGCCCACATCCTGGCCGACGACGCGGACTCGACCACGATGGACCGCTACAAGGCGCTCGACCTGCACGTGGCCACCAAGCCGGATCTGTCGCCGGTGAGCGAGTCCGACAGCAAGGTCGAGGACGTGATGCGCAAGACGCTGGCCCGGGCCCGGCCGCGGGACGCGTTCGTGGGCGAGGAGGAAGGCACCACCGGCTGGGGCGTACGGCGCTGGGTCGTCGACCCGATCGACGGCACCAAGAACTACATCCGTGGCGTCCCGGTCTGGGCGACGCTGATCAGCCTGATGATCGAGGACCAGGTGGTCGTCGGAGTGGTGTCGGCCCCGGCGTTGGGCAAGCGCTGGTGGGCGTCGTACGGCGATGGCGCCTGGACCGGCCGCGCGCTGATGTCCGCGCAGCCGTGCCGGGTCAGCGACGTGAGCCGGATCGAGGACGCGTCGCTGTCGTACGCCTCGCTCAAGGGCTGGGAGAAGCTCGGCAAGAAGAACCAGTGGGCCGAGCTGATGGAGTCCTGCTGGCGCACCCGCGCGTACGGCGACTTCTGGTCGTACATGCTGGTCGCCGAAGGCGCCGTCGACATCGCCGCCGAGCCCGAGCTCAACCTGTACGACATGGCCGCACTGGCGATCATCGTCGACGAGGCCGGCGGCAAGTTCACCTCGGTCGACGGCACCCCCGGCCCGAACGGCGCGAACGCCATCGCCACCAACGGCCGCCTGCACGACGAGGTCCTCAAGCGCCTCGAGTGATGCGCCGTTGCAGGAACTCCGCCTCCACGGCGTTGCTGGTGAACGCCAGCGCCTCCTCGTACGCCGCTCGCGCCTCCTCCACCCGTCCGGTCCGCCACAACAGCTCCGCCCGCGTCGACGCCAGATAGGGGTACGTCGCCAAAGCCGGATCATCGGCCAGCTCCGCCAGGGCCGCCTCGGGGCCCGACACGTAGCTGAGCGCGACCACCCGGTTCAGCGCGACCACCGGAGACGGCCAGCGGGCCAGCAACACGTCGTACAACCCGAGGATCTCCATCCAGTCGGTGTCCTCCCAGCGCTCGGCCTCGGCATGGACGGCAGCGATCGCCGCCATCAGCCCGAACCGTCCGACCGACCGGCTCACCGCCTCCTGCACCAACGCCAGCCCCTCATCGATCAGCTCCCGGTCCCACAGCGCGCGATCCTGGTCCTCCATCAGCACCAACCGCCCGCCGTCGTCGACCCGCGCGGCCTGCCTGGCCTCCGTCAGCACAAGCAGCGCGAGCAGACCCGCCGCCTCCCCGCTGTCCGGCAGCAGCAATCGCATCATCCGAGCGAGATCGATCCCCCGCCGTGCCAGGTCCGGCCGCGTCAGCCCGTCCCCGTCCGCTGCCGTGTGGCCGGCCGTGTAGACCAGATGGACGACGTCCAGCACCGCGTCGATGCGCTCCGGCAAGTCCGGCCGCCGCGGGATGCGGTACGGGATTCCCGACCGCGAGATCTTGTGCTTGGCCCGGGTGATCCGGGCCTGCATCGTGGCTTCCTTCACCAGGAACGCCCTCGCGATCTCCGCCGACGACAACCCGCACACCAGCCGCAGCGTCAACGCGATCTGCGCCTCCTGAGCCAGCGCCGGGTGGCAGCAGGTGAACACGAGCCGCAACCGATCGTCCGGGAACACCCCGTTGGAGTCCTCGACCGGATCCGGCATCAGCAGCGGGAGCTTCCGCTGCGCGACGTCGGCCCGCCGCCGCAACTCGAGCGCGCGCCGCGTCGCGACGGTCGTCAGCCACGCCCCCGGCCGCCGCGGCACGCCCTGCTCGCGCCAATGCACCAACGCCTTGGCGTACGCGTCCTGCACGCAGTCCTCGGCCAGATCCAGATCGGCTGCGACGCGTGCGGTGGCAGCGAGGACGAAGGCCCACTCGCTCGAGTGGGCCTCCGCCACCGCCGCGGAGACCGAGTCAGCCACCGTTGATGATCGGGCGTACCTCGACGCCACCCATCGGGGACGGGACCTGCTTGGCGATCGCGAGCGCCTCGTCCAGGTCGGCCGCCTCGATGATGTAGTAGCCGCCCATCACCTCCTTGGTCTCCGCGAACGTCCCGTCGGTGACGACGTACCCGCCACTGCCGTCAGAACGGATCGACGTCGCCGTGGTGCTTCCGTCCAGCTGCCCACCGCCGCGCAGCGCCGGACCGTTGGCGTCCGCGAAGGCCTGGTGGTTCTTGTGGTTCTGCTCCGTCACCGACGGGTCCGCCGCGTCCCACTTGGCCTCGTCGTCGTAGATCATCACCAGGTACTTGCCCACTGATGTCACCTCTCTCATGGTCTGTCGATTCCAGCATTCACCACTCCGATGCGCGACCCCGGCGCGGATCGACACCACCGGCGGAGAATTTCCGGACCACGTAGGGTGGCGGCATGCCCTTGACCTACCCCATCGCGGAGCAGACGCTGGACAACGGCTTACGCGTCGTCGTCAGCTCGGACCGCGCCGTCCCGATCGTCGCGGTGAACCTCTGGTACGACGTCGGATCGCGCCACGAGCCGACCGGGCTGACCGGGTTCGCGCACCTGTTCGAGCACCTGATGTTCCAGGGATCGCGCAACGTCGCCTCCGGTCAGCACTTCAGCCTGCTGGAGAACGCCGGTGCCAGTCTGAACGCGAGCACGTTCTTCGACCGGACGAACTACTTCGAGTCACTGCCGAGCGGCGGTCTGGACCTCGCCCTGTGGCTCGAGGCGGACCGGATGGGCTACCTGCTCGACGCGGTCAACCAGGAGAACCTGGACAACCAGCGCGACGTGGTCAAGGAGGAGAAGCGGCAGAGCTACGACAACCGCCCGTACGGCGACTCGTACGAGCGGCTGGTCCGGCTCCTTTTCCCGGCGGACCACCCGTACGCGCACATGACGATCGGCTCGATGGCCGACCTGGACGCGGCGTCGGTGGAGGACGTGCACGCGTTCTTCCGCAAGTACTACGGCCCGAACAACGCGGTCCTGACCATCGTCGGCGACGTCTCGGTGGAGGACGCGTTCGACGCCGCCAAGCGGTACTTCGGTCACCTGCCGGCGATCCCGCAGCCGCCGGCCGCCCCGGACGGCACGATCGGGCCGCTCACCGAAGTCCACCGCGACGACGTCGTCTCCGACGTACCGTCCGACCTGATCACGATGATGTTCCGGCTGCCCATGGACGGGACGCCGGAGCTGGACGCGGCCGGGCTCGCGCTCGACGTCCTCGCCGCCGGGCAGAGCGGCCGGCTGAACCGGCGGCTCGTCCGCGACGAGCAGATCGCGCAGTCGGTCTCGGGCGGTGCGCTGCCGCTGATCGGCGGGGTGTCGTTCGGCACGCTGACCGGCATCGCCTCCGACGGCGTGGACCTGCAGAAGGTCGAGGACGCGCTGCTCGAGGAGGTCGAGAAGCTCGCCGAGAACGGCGTCACCGAGGATGAACTGGCGACCGTGCAGGCACAGGCGGAGCGGGACTGGCTGGAGCAGTTGTCCACCTGCGCCGGGCGGGCCGACGAGATCTCCCACCACGCGCTGCTGTTCGGCGATCCGAACCGGATCAACACCCGGATCGATCAAGTCCGCGCAGTGACCGTGGAGCAGGTGCAGGCGGCCGCGGCGCAGTGGATCCGCGCCGCCGGACGTGTGCAGGTCGCTTACCGCCGGTCGGAGAACGCAGGAGAGCAGGCATGAACCAGGTTCTGACCACCCCACCGGCCGTCGGTGCGCCGCGCCCGTGGACGTTCCCCGAGGCCACCACGACGACGACCAGCTCCGGCTCGCCGGTGCACGTCTTCGATCGCCCCGGCCAGTACGTCGCCACGGTCCGCGTGACGATCGCGATGCCGCTGATCGCCGAACCGCGGGAGCTCGAGGGCGTCGCCACGATCATGTCCCGCACCCTCGACGAGGGCACCGAACTGCATTCGGCCAACGAGTTCGCGGCCGCCCTGGAGCGGCACGGAGCGGCGTACGGCGTCGATGTCAGCTCGGACGCCTTGCACGTGGAGATCTCGGTCCCGGTGTCGCACCTGGCGCCGGCGGTGCAACTGCTCGCGGAGGCGGTCACCCGGCCCGCGTTCAACCAGGCCGACGTCGGCCGGCACGTGACGATCCGGCTCGGCGAGATCAACCAGGAGCGCGCGAACGCCGCCTACCGGGCCCGTGAGGCGTTCTCGGGCCATCTGTTCGACCCGTCGACGCGGCGGTCCCGGCCGACCGCGGGCACCCCGGACACGATCCGCCCGCTGACCAACACGCAGGTCGCCGACTTCTACCGGCGCAACATCGGTCCGGAGCGCGCGCAGATGCTGTTCGCGGGAGACGCCACCGGCGTCGACGTGGCCGGCATCATCGACGAGGCCTTCGGTGGCTGGACGTCGACCGCCAGTACCGCGCTGGATACGCCGGAGCCGCTGTACCTCGTCGGCAACCGGGTCGTGCTGGTCGACCGGCCCGGATCGGTCCAGAGCCAGCTGCTGATCGGCTGCGCCGGACCGGATCGTCGCGACCCCGCGTGGGGTGCGGCCGCGGTCGCGAACCACGTCGTCGGCGGCACGATCACCTCCCGGGTGGACACCGTGCTGCGCGAGGAGAAGGGCTACACCTACGGCACGCGGACCAGCTTCGCGGCGCCGCGCAAGGGCGGGACCTTCAGCCTCGGTGGCGCCGTCCGCACCGAGGTGACCGGTGCCGCGATCGGTGACGCGCTGCGGATCCTGCGGGAGGCCCGCGACGGTCTGACCGAGCAGGAGGTCCAGGAGGCGAAGGACAGTCTGATCCGGACCGCCCCGCTGCGGTACGAGCAGGCCGATTCCGTCGCCCAGCAGGTCGGCAGCAACATCGCGAACGGCGTACCGATCGACTTCGCCGACACCTACCTGACCCAGATCGCCGCCACCACCGCGGCTGAGGCCACCGAGGCGTACCGGCGGTATGTGGGAACCGACGGGCTACTGGTCGTCGTCGTAGGGGAAGCCAAGGAAGTTCGTCCCCAGCTCACCGGGCTGGACCTGGGTGAACTGATCGACGTGAGCTGAGGACGGCCGTTGCTCCTCTGCTCAGCGCCTGGCCCTGAGTAGAGGAGCACGATGATGTCGTTCGCCGAACGTCCCACCGACGCGACGGACCGCACGCACACCTTCTGGCCGGCGTACCCGGTCCAGCCTGGCTTCCCGGACCGGCCGGCGTACGGCATCCTGCAGGACCATTCGCAGGCCACCGTCTCGCTGGTCCTCGGCGCGATCGCGCTCTGCACCGGCTTCGTGTTCCTCTCGCCGGTGGCCTGGTGGCTCGGCAACCAGGCCCTTGCCGAGATCGACGCCTCCCCTGGCGTCTACAACAACCGCGGCATGGCCCAGGCCGGCCAGATCTGCGGCATGATCGGCACCGCCCTCCTGACCCTGGTCATCCTCTTCTTCGCGGCCATGCTCCTCATGCTCTTCGCGACCTGATCACTGCGGCACGACCAGGCACGTGACAGTCCGGTCGTCCTGTCGCCAAGCGTCCTCGCTCGGCCGGAGGACGTAGACGCGTGACGGCCGGCTGACCTGCTCCTTCGAGGCGACCCACCGATTCCAGCACCCCTGCTCCGCAGGTTTCCGCATCACCTCGTCGCCGAGCCACGGACCGTCCGGCACCGCGAACCGGGCGAACACCCTGCCGCCGTTGGGCTGATCGCACGGCTTGACCACCACGTCCCTGACCTCCCCCTGCGGCAGGTCCTCGACACAGTCGCCGACCTTGAGCTTGCTCCCCGGCCCAACCGGCTCACGCGCCGTGTGCGCGGCTGAGTCCGGATCGATCCGGTCCAGGAAATGATTGAGGATCCTCAGGTCGACAGAGATCCAGACGGCAGCGATCACGAACCCGGTGATCGCGATCCGCGCGCCCTGCTCGCCTCTCTTCTTCGCCTGGTCCATCGCCTTGATCCCGAGCGGGATGCTGACCGGGACAAGCCCCAGGACGGCGAGGACGAGCGACAGCACCGCCTTCCTGTTGGTCGGCCTGAGCCCCGCCAAGACCGGCGGCATGGTCGGGAACGGCTGTGGTGGGCCGGGTTCCGGTTGCGGGTTCCCGGCCGGCGGCCGGGCGCTGTATTCCGGGAACTTCGGCTCTCGCGGGTGATTCATGTTCTCCCCCCAGGAGTTTGTTGTGTTCCTACTTCGGTGTCAGCAAGCAGGTGACGCCGCGGTCACCGAGCCGCCAACTGTCCACGGTCGGCCCGAGGATGAAGATGTCCGACGGATCGGTCGCCTGCTCGTTCGACGCAGACCAACGCTCCGAGCAGCCGTCGTTCATCTTCTCGTCCACGGTCTCGCGTCCCGGCCAGCTGCCAGGCGGGAAGGTGAACACGGCGAACACCCTGCCGCCGTTAGGCTGGTCGCAGGGCTTCACGGTGACCTTCTTGACCGTGCCTTCCTCCAGGTTCGCCACGCAGTCGCCGACCTTGAGGTCCTGAGGTCGCGTGGTCTTGGCCGCCGTCACCTGCCCCGACGCCACATCCCGATCCGGCTCCGAGCTGTCCGGGTAGTTCTTGATGATCGACGCGAAGATGGCGATCCACAGGCCCGAGGCGACGAACCCGGTCACCACGAGGCGACCGCCTCGCTGGCCTCGCTTCCTGATCCGGTCGAGCGCGGCGATCCCCAGCGGGATGCTCACCGGGAACAGCCCGATCACGCCGCACACCAGCGCGAACACGGCCTGGATGCTCAGCGTCGGGTGCGGCACCTGCGCGACAGGCCGCATGTTCGGGAACGGCGGCGGCGGGCCGGGGTCCGGTTTCGGGTTCACGGCCGGCGGCCGGGCAGTGTATTCCGGGAACTTCGGGTCTCGCGGATAATTCATGTCTCCCCCCAGGAGCGTGTTGTTCCTACTTCGGTGTGAGCAGGCAGGTCGTGCCGCGGTCGCCCAGGCTCCAGCCGTCCTCGGTCGGGTGCAGGTAGAAGATGCTGGAATCCGCGGAAGCCTGCTGCTTCGACGCCTTCCAGCGGTCGGTGCAGCCCTTCTCGGCCGACGTCTGGACCGCGGTCAGTCCCGGCCAGTCCCCCGCCGGCAGGTCGAAGACAGCGAACACTTTGCCGCCGTTGGGCTGATTGCACGGGACGACCTTGATGTTCGCGACCTCGCCCTCGTTGATCTCGCTCACGCAGTCGCCGACGCGGAGCTTGTCCGGTCGGGTGTTCTGCGTCGTGGTGACCTGTCCGGAGGCGTCCCGATCCGGCTCACCGTCACCGAACACGGCGATCGCGACCACGATGCCGACCAGCCAGAGACCGGAGACCGCCAGCCCGGCGATGGCCAGGCCTTTGCCCTTCTGGCCCTTCTTCGGGATCTGGGTCAGCGCGACGATGCCGAGAACGATGCTGATCAGGATGCCGCCGAGCACCCCGAAGATCAGCGACAGGATCGCCGGCACACTCGTCTTCTGCGGCTGCCCCGGGTACGGCCCGGGACCGGGCATGCCGGGGTACGGCGCCTGCCCGCCGTACTGCGGTCCGGGGTATGGCTGCCCCGGATATGGCTGGCCCTGGTACTGCTGCCCCTGGTACGGCGGTTGTCCCGGATACCCGGGTTGCCCGGGACCGGCTTGGCCCGACCCCGGCTGCCCCGGCTGCCCCGGCTGCCCCGGCTGCCCCGGCTGCCCCGGCTGCTGCGGTGATCCGCCGTACGGGTTCTGCTGCGGTGATCCGCCGTACGGAGGTTGTTGCGGTGTGCCGCCGTACGGGGGCTGCCCGGAGGACGGCGTACCGGAGTCACCGTCCGTGGGATGTGTCGGATCCATGCACGGACTGTAGTCCCCCGCCAGGGGCTTCCGGGTCGATCAGCTGGAGATGTAGTTGGACAGCTGCTCCCGCTCGAACTCGAGCTCGCCGATCCGGGACTTCACCACGTCACCGATGCTGACCAGTCCGGACAAGGCCCCGTCGACCACGACCGGCACGTGCCGGATCCGGTGCTCGGTCATCAGCCGCATCAGGTTGTCGATCAGTTCGTCCGGCGTACAGGTGCGGACCTCGGCGGTCATGATCGCGCTGACCCGGACGTCGCCCGCCTCCGGGGTGCCGTTCCACAGCCGGACGATGTCGCGCTCGGAGACGATGCCGGCCACCGACGACCCGTCCGGGCTGACCACGACCGCGCCGATGTTGTGTTCGGCCAGCAGTGCGAGCAGTTCGGTGACAGTGGCTTCTGGGGAGATGGTGACGACCTGGTTGCCCTTGCCGCGCAGTACGTCGTTGATCTTCACGGAGCCTCCTGCAGATCGAAGGACCAATACACCAAGGTAGCGAAATCCACCCCGTTCCGGCAGCCCTCGCCTGTCACCCCCTGTGACAACGATGGACAACCAGTCACAGGATCTTGTGGCGTCGGACGGACTCAGGCATGCAAGGTGGGGCGGTAGGTGAGCTCCTGAGTGTTGCCGTCGAGCGTCCGGTGCTCGAGTAGCTCGAGATCGAAGTCGGCGGCACCCTCGAAGATCGGGTCCGCTCCGGTCTGACCGGCGACGACCGGGAAGATCGTCACCTGCACGCGGTCAACCAGGCCGGCGGCCATCAGCGCGCGGTTCAGCGACGGGCTGCCGTGCGAGCGCAGCGGTACGTCGGACTCCTCCTTGAGCCGGGCAATGATGTCGACGGCGTCGCCGTTCGCGACCGTCGCGTCCGGCCAGTCGAGCGGTCCTCGGAGCGTGCTCGACACCACCGTTGCCGGAAGGTGCCTCATCCGGGTGACCCACGGATCATGTACTTCGGACCCCTCGGTGCTCGAGGCCAGCATCTCGGCGAAGGCCCGGTAGGTGTTGGCCCCGAAGACCATCCGCTGTTCCTCGCCGTACAAGGCGAACCGGTGATCGAGCAACTCCGGGCCTTGCTTGCCCCAGTAACCACCCCAGTCGCCACTGTGGGCGCCAAAGCCGTCAAGACTGGAAAAGACGTCGAAGGTGTAAGTCGCGCTCATGATGCTCTCCTCGAGTACGGTGGCGCCCCTGATAGGCAGCCGCTCACCCCTCCTACGAACACCCCACTACCCATCCGACATCACCTCCCCCGAATTCCTGCATCCAGCTGACGAAGCGTGACCGGCGGTCGCACGTAAGGTTGGGGGGTGAGCTTCATCGTGCCGGGCCAGGGGAAGAGGAACGAAGAGGTAGCGCGCTCCGAGGCCGGTGCTCCGCCTTTTACTCCTGGGGCTACGGACTTGCCGGCGTTCGAGGAGCCGCCGGAGGTTGCGGTTGCCGGGTGGCCGGAGGAGCTGCAGCAGGTGGTGCAGGACGACTTCCGGCGTACGAGCGCGCTCGCCAGCTACCGCTGGAAGACCGCGGACACCGCGCTGCGGGACGTCGTACGCGGGCTGGACGACCTGCTCGACCTCGTCGCCGAACGGGTCCAGGCCGGAGAGCCGAAGCGGTCCCGGCGTCAGACCAAGAAGTCCACTCAGGGGACGGCCGCGGCCGCGTTGCTGGCAGAGCTGCCGTTCGCGGACGTGGCGGATCTGCTCGGCATCCCGGCCGACGAGATCGACGACATCCTCGAGCTCGCCACCCGCCGGTCGCGCGCGGATCGTCGTACGGCGCTGCGAGCCATCAAACAGCTCCGTGCGCAGCTGCAGCACATCGAGATCACCAAGGACCACTCGCGCCTCAGCCGGCTGTTCAGCTTCATCGTCAGACTCTTCCTGGTACTCGGCACCGCCGTCGGGTCGCAGTCGGTCTCCGAGTTGGTCGCCGGCGACCCGCAACTGGACGCGATGATTCAGACGGGGGTCGGCGCGCTGGTCGCGTTCGCGCTCGAACGCTCAACGGCAGCGCTCCGCGACGCGTGGCACGAACGCGAGCCCGCCACGGTCGCAGCCGAAGCCCACAAGGGCGTACTCAAGGCGCTCGCGGATGCGGCGCCGGCCGACGACAACGAGCGCACGGTCTGGGCCTTCCGGATCCTCGTGTGTTCGGCCCGCGCCTGGGTCGCGTGCTTCCAACTGGAATGGACCTTCACCGACAAACTCGAGTACTGGCGGGTGCTCGACGAGATCCCGGAAGCGATCCGCACCGACTCCGCCGACACCCTCCGGACCCTCCACCAACGCCTGGAGGCACTCACACCGCCTAAGCCGTGATCGCAAGGTCTTCTTCGTAGGCGGTCTGGAGGTCGTCGTCCCAAGGCTCGGACTCGGCAGCGAGCGAATCGAGGACGGTCTCGGGACGGGTTGCGCCCGAGAGCACCGACAGGACGGGAGACGACGCGAGGAGTGCCCGCAGTTGCAGGCGTTGCCGGGAGACGCCACGTGCGGCTGCCATCGCCGCCAGCCGTGGCGCAGTGGCCGACGAGCGGAGCGGCGAGTAGGCGAAGAACGGCACCTGGCCAGCTTCGCACCACGCGAGGACCTCGGCTGACTCGCGTCCCATCGCACTGTGCAGATTCTGTACGGCGTCAACCCGAGCGATCGCGGTCGCGCGTTCGAGATCGGCCACGGTGACGTTCGACAGACCGATCCGTGCCAGCTTGCCTTCGTCGCGAAGAGCCGCCAGGGCCGACATGCCCTCTTCGACAGGTTGTCCGGCGAGGTCGACTCTGTGCAAGTAGTACAGCTCGAGACGTTCGCCTCCGAACACCTGCAGACTCGTCTCCACATCCGACCGGATCCGGCCGGGGCTGATGTCCGCGTCCCACGTGGTCAGGCCCGTCCGCGAATGGCCGCCCTTCGTCCCGACGATCACCCCCGTACCGCGAGCCGCTTCCGCCGCAAGCTCCTCGCCGTACAACGGCGCATCGACCTGGGCGTACGCCCGCGCAGTGTCGAGAATCGCCGTACCCGCAGCGATTCCGGCCCGGATCATCGCCAGATCAGCAGCCCGATCCCGGGCCACCATCGACACCCCGGCAACCCCAAGCCCAACCCGCCCGACAAGCTCCACCACCATGCCTCCAACCAATCAAGTCGTCTGCCGAGAGCGACAGTACGACGGATCGGCTACAGGTTGGTCTGGGCCTCGAGTTCGTCCGGGTAGCGGCCACCCTCGATCTCGATCTGCGCCGACGCCTCGGTGAGCTGAGCCACCTCGTCGGTGGACAAGGTGACGTCGGCGGCGGCGATGTTCTCCTCCATCCGGTGCAGCTTGGTCGTGCCGGGAATCGGGACGATCCACGGCTCCTGGGCGAGCAGCCACGCGAGCGCGATCTGCGCCGGCGTGACCTCCTTCGCGGTCGCGACGGATCGCACCAGCTCGACCATGGCGATGTTGTGCCGCAGGGCGTCGGCGCCGAAGCGCGGAATGCGTGCCCGCAGGTCGTTGTCCTTGTCGAAGCTGCTCGACGTACTGAGAGTTCCGGTGAGGAATCCCTTGCCGAGTGGGCTGTAAGGCACGAACCCGATGCCGAGTTCTTCGCAGGTGGCCAGGACCTCCTGCTCAGGACGTCGCCACCACAGTGAGTACTCGCTCTGGATCGCTGTCACCGGCTGTACGGCGTGGGCGCGACGGATCGTGCCGGCCGCTGCCTCGGACATCCCGTACCGCTTGACCTTGCCGGCCTCGATCAGCTCCTTCACCGCCCCGGCGAACTCCTCGATCGGAACATCCGGGTTGACCCGATGCTGGTAGTAGAGGTCGATCGCGTCGACTCCGAGCCGCCGCAGCGAGCCCTCGACGACGCCGGCGAGTTGGTCGGGGCGCAGCATCCGGCCTCGCGGCTTGCGTTCCACCGGATCGATGTCGGTCGCGAACTTCGTAGCGATGGTCACGCGGTCCAGGTACGGCGCGAGCGCCTCGCCGACGAGCTCTTCGTTCGCGTGCGGGCCGTAGATCTCCGCGGTGTCGAAGAAGGTGACACCGCGATCCACGGCGGCGTGCAGCAGCCTGATCATCTCCGGCCGGTCGGGCCGGCCGCCGTAGCCACCGGTCATCGTCATACAACCGAGCCCAACGGCCGAGACCGTCAGGCCGCCAGTGCCAAGGGTGCGTTCGTGCATGGTCTGTTCTCCTGATGTGCTGGTGGCTGCCCGGGACCTTCGCCGTACGGCGTCCAGTCAACGCGGATCGATCGATGCGCGGGAGGTCGGGCTGAACCGGGTTCTGACAGAACCCCCCTCGCCTGCAACCGGGTTCGTACGCTGGAGGGCATGGGCACCGAGAACCGGAAGCAGGTGCGCGACTTCCTCGTCAGCCGGCGGGGAAAGGTCACCCCGGAGCAGGCTGGGCTGCAGCACTACGGGGGTAATCGGCGCGTGCCGGGCCTGCGTCGCGAGGAGGTCGCAATGCTGGCCGGACTCAGCGTCGACTACTACGTGCGGATCGAGAAGGGCAACATCTCCGGCGTCTCCGAGACCGTACTGCACGGCATCTCCGAGGCTCTTCAGCTCGACGAGGCCGAGCGCACGTACCTGTTCGATCTCGCCCGCGCCGCGAATGCGAGCAGCCGAACTCCTCGCCGGGAACCCGCACGGCGAGTCCGGCCCGCCGTTCAGCGGATCGTCGACGGCATGGCGGCCACACCCGCGCTCGTCCGCAACGGCCGCCTCGACATCCTCGCCGCCAACGCGCTCGGCCGGGCTCTGTTCGCACCGATCTTCGACAGCGCTGTCAGCGCCCCGGGCCGAGCACCGAACTTCGCCCGATTCGGCTTCCTCGACCCCAACGCCCGCGATTTCTACCCCGACTGGGCTCTGTCCGCCAACACCAACGTCGCCATCCTGCGCACCGAGGCCGGCCGCGATCCGTACAACCAGGACCTCACCGAGTTGATCGGCGAGCTCAGCACCCGCAGCGACGACTTCCGCACCCGCTGGGCCGACCAGAACGTCCGCCTGCACCGCACCGGTACCAAGACCTTCCGCCACCCCGTCGTCGGCGAACTCACCCTGGACTTCGAAGCCCTGGAACTGTCCGCCGACGCCGGCCTCACCCTCACCGTCTACACCCCCGAACCAGCCTCACCATCCGCCGACGCCCTCAACCTCCTCGGCAGCTGGATCTCGAGCGCTACCGCAAGGGAGCAACCGACTTCCGGTACTGCGTGAAGCCTTCGATCGTTACCGATCGATCAGTGGGAGGGCTGGGAAGGTGTAGTGCTGCCAGAGGAGGCGGGAGGTTTCCTCTGGGTAGGTGGTGACGGTGCATTGGGTGTCGAGGAGTTGGACGAGGCGCTGGTCGTCGTACGTCGGCCAGCCGGCGTCGCCGTCGGTGGCGAAGGACGTCCAGGCGGCGCGGATGCGTGCGGACAGTGCCTCCGCCTCCGCGGAGGGGGGATCGCCGATCAGTAAGGCGGGCTGGCCGCTGCTCAGGTTGCCGAAGACGAGGGGTACGTCGAGGCCGTGGCAGGCACCGAGTCCGCCGCCCAAGCCAGGGGCGGGCCAGGTCAGCTCGTAGAGGTGGGTGCGTCCGCCCGAGGCGGCGTGCGCCTGGGCGAGATGGAGCGTCGGCATGCGGAACAGCCAGTCGGAGTTGACCAATTCATAGAGCTCCTCCGGGCCGGCGGCCGGGAACGCCTCGCGGTAGCTGCGGGCGCCGTCCGGGGCGAGGGTGTGCAACGCGGTCTCGGCCTGTTCCTCGGTCACCTGGCCCAGCACGCCCTCGATCAGGCTGAACAGCCGGTGCTCGTCACGGACATGCCCGATCAGCAGGTCGACGTCCCGGCCGGCACCGTCGGCCAAAGCCTCCCACGGCGTCGCCGGGAGTACGTCGCCGTCGACAACGGGAGCGTACGGGATCCGCCGGTAGGTGATCGGGCCCCAACGGTCCTTCCACTCATCCATCTTCGCGAACACGGCGTCGCCCGCGGCGGACAACAGAGACGGCTCCACGGCGGACAGATCGGCCATCGTTGGCCGCACGCCCAATTCGGCAGCGCAGGCGGCGGCGATGTCGGCGGCAAGTTCCTGCGAGAAGAACGTCCCCGGCACGCTCTGTGCGACGGCCCGACGGAACAGCCCGGCCGCCCGTGGCATGGCCAGCAGTGCGGCGACCGATCCGCCACCCGCCGACTGGCCGAAGACCGTCACCCGATCCGGGTCACCGCCGAAGCCCCGGATGTTGTCGCGCACCCACTCCAGCGCGGCAACCTGGTCGAGCAGGCCCCGGTTAGCCGGGGCGCCGTCGATCTGCACGAACCCCTCCACGCCCAGCCGATAGTTGAGCGTCACCACGACCACACCGCCAGCAGCCAGCCGACCACCATCGAACTCCGGAAGACTGGATGTCCCAACCGCATACCCGCCGCCAGGAATCCACACCAGCACAGGCAAACCGGCCCCCGGCGCCGGATCGGGCGACCAGACGTTCACCGAAAGCCAGTCGTCGCCCGCACCCTCGTCCGTGCGCGCACCCGTCGCAAGCACGCCGGCCTGCGGAGGCGGCGGCCCGTACGAATCCGCCGCCCGCACCCCCGTCCAACCACCCACAGCCCGCGGCGCCGCAAACCGCAGCGCACCAACCGGCGGCTCGGCATACGGCACACCCCGAAACACCGCCACCCCCGCCGCCCACCCCCCACGCAACACCCCAGCCACCGCACGAACCTCAGGCTCCGCGCCGACGGTCATGACCGTCCCCCCTCCACGAATCGGGCGAGAGCAACCAACGCCCCGACCCGCGGATAGTCCCACCGAGTAGCCCCATCAGCCAGCGATTTACAGCCGCAGGCAGCCGAAAGGCCAGCCGCCGCGGAGCGGTGTCCTTTCGCGAGCGGTGTCCGTCAGCCCTTGATGGCTCCGCCGAGGGCGAAGGCGCCGCCTAGTTTCTTGCTGAGGAGGAGGTACAGCAGGAGGACCGGCATCGTGTAGATCAGCGAGTACGCCGCCAGTTGCCCGTAGTTCGGCTCGCCGTACTGCCCGAAGAACGTGAAGATGCTGACCGAGGCAGGCAAGCGTTCGGGCGACAGCAACAACATGAACGGGACGAAGAAGTTCCCCCACATGCCGATGAAGGTGAAGATCAGCACCACCGCGATCCCGGGCCACATCAGCGGCAGCACGATCCGTGCGAGCGCCTGCATGTTGCCGGCACCGTCCACCCAGGCCGCTTCCTCGAGCGAGATCGGTACGCCGTCCATGAACGTCTTGGTCAGCCAGATCGCGAACGGCAGCGAGGCGGTCGCCATGAACATGATCGTGCCGCCGAGCGTGTCCACCAGGTTCAGCTGCACGAACAGGCCGTAGACCGGCACCATGACGGCGGTGATCGGCAGCCCGGTGCAGAACAGGACGGTCAGCAGGAACGGCCGGTTGAACTTCGACTTGAAGCGGGACAGCGGGTACGCCGCCAGGACCGCGCAGATCATCGTCAGCAGGGCCGCACCACCACACAGCACGATGCCGTTGAGCACCGGCCGGTACGTCGTGTCGGTGTTCAGCACCGCCTTGAAGTTGCCGAGCGTCGGATGCGTCGGGAACTCGACCCGCAGACCCGCGGTCCGGTTGATCGACGCGAACAGCACCCACAGCAACGGCAGCACGAACAGCACGCCGATCGCCAGCAACACCAGGTTGCCGGCCACCTTGCTGATCCGGTCGCGGGCTATCACGCTGCCTCCGAGTTGAGTCCACGCAGGTAGATCAGCGAGAAGACCGCGCCGATCGCCAGCATCACCAGGGCGATCGCCGTGCCGTAGCCGATCTGGGAGAAGCTGAACGCCTGCTCGTACATGTACAGCGGCAACGTCTGGCTCTTCGTGCCCGGGCCGCCGCGGGTCATCGCGTAGATCAGGCCGAAGACGCTCAGCGTCTGCAGCGTGATCAGCATCAGGTTGGTCATGACCGCCCGGCTGATCATCGGCAGCGTCACGAACAGCAGCCGCCGCCAGCCGGAGGCGCCGTCCATCTCGGCCGACTCCTCGATCTCCTTGGGTACTTCGCTCAACGCGGCGGAGTACACGAGCATCGAGAACGCCGTACCACGCCAGATGTTGGCCAGCGACACCGCGATGATCGGTGCCGCGTACAACCAGTCCTGGCCGGGCAGGCCGACCGCGTGCAGCATCACGTTCAGCGTGCCCTCGTCGTTGAAGAACGCGCTGAGCAGGTACGCCGCCACCACCTCGGGCAGCACCCACGCACCGATGACCGCGGTCCCGACGAAGTTGCGGACCACCTTCGTGGACCGGCGCATCAGCAGCGACAGGCCGAGCCCGAGAGTGTTCTGGCCGATGATCGCGGAGATCAGCGTGAACACCAGGGTCAGCCAGATCGCGTTGGTGAACGCGCCGCTGCCGAAGGCCTTACGGAAGTTGTCCAGGCCAACGAACTTCACGTTCGCCGCACCTGTGCCGGTCAAAGCCATGTTGGTGAACGCGGCGTACAGGCAGTAGATGATCGGGCCGGCCAGGAAGACCAGCATCAACCCGATCGCCGGGCTCAACGGCAACATCCGGAACAGCTTCGCGGCCTTCGGCCGCCCGCTCTTCCCGGCGGACTTGCCGGGAGGAGCGGATGCGGCCGAAGTGGGAGCGACAGTCGTCGTCACAGGGGGAATTCCTTCGCCGGGCCGGACTTACTGGCCCTGAGTGGTCTTGTCCTTGCCGACGATGCCTTCGACCGCTTCGTCGTACGTCTTCGCGGCATCATCCGGCGAGGACTGGCCGGTCATCACCGCCTCCATCGCGGTGATGATCTCGTTGGAGACCTTCGGGTACTCGGCGTACGCCGGCCGGTACACGGTGACGGAGACCAGATCGGTGAAGAACTGGGTGCTCTTCGAGGAGCTCTTGTACCCGGCGTCGCTGGCGACGTCCTTGCGGACCGCGATCTGCGCACCGTCGGTGGCGTACTTGGCCGCGTTCTTCTGGGTCTGCAGGGTCTTGATCAGGTTCCAGGCCGCGTCGGGGTTCTTCGACTTGGCCGGGATCGCCCAGGTCCAGCCACCGGAGAGGCTGACCTTGCCCTTGCCGCTGCCGTCCTGGGTCGGCATCGCGGTCTGCCCGAGCACGTCGGTCCACTGCGGCCACGGCTTCGCACCGGTCTTCTGCCAGTTGCCGTAGATCCAGGAGCCGTCCAGCGCGATCGCGAGCTTGCCGCCCGGAAGCAGCTCGGTGCCGACCTTGCTGCCCATGTTCGGGTCGAGCGCCTGCTTCGGCGACGGGCCGAGGCCCTCGGAGTAGACGGTCTTGACGAAGTTCAGCGAGTCCTTGAAGCCCTGACTGCCGACGACCCACTTCTGCTGGTCGTTGTTGTACAGCGTGTCCTTGGTGCCGTACAGCAGCATCTCGAAGCCCTGCATGGCCGAGGCTTCACCCATCGGCTTGCCGGAGTACACGTTCATCGGGATGACGCCGGGGACCTTCTGCTTGATGGTCCGAGCGGCGGACAGTACGTCGTCCCAGCTCTTCGGCTGCCAGTCGGCGGGGAGCCCGGCCTTCGCGAAGAGCTGCTTGTTGTACCACAGTGCGCGAGTGTCGGTGCCGTCCGGGATCCCGTACGTCTTGCCGTCCAGCGCCTTCGCCGCGCCCTTGGCGGTGTCCTCGAACTGGCCCCACTGGTCCCAGTTCTTGATGTAGTCGTCGAGCGGCCGCAGGTAGCCCGCGGTGATGTCGGAGTTGATCAGGAACGTGTCTTCGTACACCACGTCCGGGGCGGTGTTCGGCGACCGCATCATCAGCTGGAGCTTGGTGTAGTAGTCGTTCTCACTGGCGACGATCGGCAGGATCTCGACCTTCGACCCGGGGTTGGCCGCCTCGTACTCGGTCTTCACGCCGGTCAGGAAGTTCTTCATCACGACGCCCGGGCCCCATTGCTGGTAGGCGATCTTGATGTTCGCCGGGCCGGCGCTCTGCGAGCTGCCCGCCTCCGGCTGCTTGGTCGTCGAACCCTGGCTGCAGGCCGAGACCGCCAGCAGCAGCAACGCGCTCATGGCGGCCGCTGCCTTGAAACGTTTCCTTGTCATCACGTCCACCTTCGGGCAATCGTTGTCATCCCGGTACCCCGACCGAAACCCAGCGGTCATTGTCGCGACGGTAGGAGGCCCGGGGCTGGGAAGTCAATGCTTGACAGACAACGTTGTCGCCGCCGGTACGCCTCGACGCGGCCACCGGAGCGTAACAATCCGATCACCGCGCCGGAACTTTGTTCAGACAGTAACGGGCTTCGCCTCGTGGCGGGCGTGTACGACGCGCTGCGATCTCATTGCACCGAGTGAACACAGCAGCAGCCCGGCGACCAGCCAGCAGCCCAGGACGAGCAGCGGACGCCCGACTCCCGCGCCGTCGAAGAAGCTCACCGAACGTAGGGCCGTACCCGCGGCACCTGGCGGCAACAGCTGGCCCAGCGCACCCCAACCGCTCGGCAGCATCTCTGGTGCACTCGTCAGACCTGACAGCGGGTTGCCGAGCAACATCATCACTGCGGCTCCGAGCGCGAGCCCCGCCGTACCGAGCAGCCACTCCAGACCGAGCAGCGTCAGGCTCACGGCCGCGATCGACAACGCGATCACGCCGGAGTTGGCCAGATAGCTGCCCTCGAACGAGCCGAGCCAGTACTGCAGTACGGCGGCCAGCGCGAGACCGCCCGTGATCGAGAACACGATGGCACCGACCATCCGCCGCGGACCCGACCGCACCAACTGAGTCAGCGCGCCGGCGGCGATGATCCCACCGAGCACGAGCGGCAACGCACCCGCGGCCAGACCGGCACCCCGCGGATCGTCCTTCGGTAGTGGTACGACGTCGGTGAGCTTGGGCGGGTTGTCCGGCGACAACCGGCTCGACATCTGCGTCAGGATCTGCGCGACCGCGGGAGCGCCGGCCGACGCGGTCAGCATCTCGGGCTGCTGCGGGTCGAGCACGATCGCGCCGTACACGTCCCGATCCTGGATCTTCTGCACCGCGGTGGCCCGATCCGGTACGGCGGTGACCTGGAAACCACCGGGCATCGCCTGCTCGAGACTGTTCTCGACCTGGGCGACGGCCGGCGCGGGGCCGGCCACGGCGAGCGGGACGTTGCGCGGTTCGGACCGTGCGGCCGGCCAGGCGAATGCGATCAGCAGGACAGTGAGCAGTGCGGTCAGCATGAGTACGACCGCGACCACAGGCGGCCGACGGCGGTCGCCCTGCACCTCAGCGGACATGACGAGGACTCCTTCGTTAAAACCGAATGATCGTTCTTTATTGATTCGAGCCTGGAACATCGAGGGGCAGCTTGTCAAGAACGGACATTCGTTTTATGTTCGCGCTATGCCGAAGGTCACGGAGGAACACCGCGTGGCGCGCCGGGCGCAGATCGTCGCCGCGGCCCGTACCTGCGTGGTCGAGCAGGGTTTCCACAAGACGACGATGGCCGACGTGATCCGTGAGTCCGGCCTGTCCGCCGGCGCGGTCTACGGCTACTTCAAGAGCAAGGAGGAGATCGTCGCCGCCATCGCCGAGGAAGCCCTCGGCACCGTCGACGAACTTTTCGAGAAGATCCTCACGACCGAGCACCCGCTGACGCCGCTGGCCGCACTGGAGGCGGCGCTCAACCACGCGGTCACCATCGCCGAACGGCCCGGCGGCGACGTCACCAGGGTCGCGGTCCAGGCGTGGGCCGAGGCGCTGCACAACCCCGCCATCCTGGACATCGCGGGCGGCAAGTACCTGCTGCTCCGGGAGCACTTCGAGGACGTCGTACGCCGGGCCCAGGCCGACGGCACCGTCGACCCGGACACCGATCCCAAGTACATCGCCCAGGTCATGTTCGGCATGCTGCCGGGCTTCGTGCTCCAGCGGCTGCTCATCGGCGACGTCACCCCGGACACCTACACCGCCGGACTGAAGGCCCTGTTCCGCGCTTAGGGGCACCCCAGCGGGGGTGGACTTTCACCCACCCTGAGCGGCGGTCCAGCACCCTGGGGAGACCGGTCCCGGCTCCGTAGCGTCAACGGCATGACGAAGACGACGCGACGGATGAGGCGCGCGCAGGAAGCGGCCGCCACGAGCGAGCACTCGGTGCTCCTGCAGGACGTACGACGGGTCTACGGTCGCGGCGGCAACGCGGTCACCGCCCTCAACGGCATCTCCATCGGCTTTGCCCGCGGCACCTTCACCGCGGTGATGGGACCGTCCGGCTCCGGGAAGAGCACGTTCCTGCACTGCGCCGCCGGTCTCGACCGGCCGACGTCGGGCAGCGTGCTGATCGACGGCCAGCCACTGGCCGACCTGAACGAGCGCAAGCTCACCGAGCTGCGCCGCGACCGGATCGGCTTCGTGTTCCAGTCGTTCAACCTGCTGCCCGCGCTGACGGTCTGGCAGAACGTCTGCCTGCCGCTGGAACTGGACGGCCGCCGCCCGAACCGCGCCGCGGTCCGTCAGGTCCTCGACCGCGTCGGCCTCGGTGATCGCCACAAGCACCGCCCCGGCGAGCTGTCCGGTGGTCAGCAGCAGCGCGTCGCGATCGCCCGCGCACTGGTCGCCCGCCCGGCGGTCATCTTCGCCGACGAGCCGACCGGCGCCCTGGACACCCAGACCGCGGCCGACGTCCTTCAACTGCTGCGCGAGCCGGTCCGCACGCAGGGCCAGACGGTGGTGATGGTCACCCACGACCCGGTCGCCGCCTCGTACGCCGACCAGGTCGTGTTCCTGGCCGACGGCGTACTGGCCGGCAGTCTGTTCGCGCCGACGGCCGAGGCCGTGGCGGACCGGATGACCCACCTCGGCGCGCGGTCCAACCTGCAGGGCGTGGCCCGATGATGCGCCTGGCCGTCCGTACTCTGCGATTCCGCAAGGGCGGCTTCATCGCCACTTTCGTGGCGGTCGTGTTCGGTACCGCGATCGTGATGGCCTGCGGCGGTCTGATGGAGACCGGGATCCGCTCCAACGTCTCCCCCGAACGTCTCGCCGCCGCCCCTCTCGTTGTCACCGGCAAGCAGTCGCACCTGCGGCCGGGCGCCGAGGACGCGACAGCGCTGCCCGAGCGTGTCGGCGTTCGGACCGATCTTGTTTCCAGGATTCGTTCTGTCGAAGGGGTTTCGGACGCGATCGGCGACCTGACCTTCCCCGCTTCGGTCCTCGGCTCCAGCGGTCTCACGGTTGCTGAAGGCCACAACTGGTCCTCCGCCACACTGGCGCCATACAAGCTGACCTCCGGTCGTGCGCCGACCGCTGGTCAGGTCGTCAGCACGACTGCGGGCACGAAGATCGGCGACCGGGTCACCTATGTCATCGACGGCAACCCTGAGACTTTCACGGTCAGCGGCATCGCGCAGGGGCCTGCCGGGCATTCGTTCTTCTCCGACCATGAGGCGCGCCAGCTGGCCGGAAATCCCGCGCGGTTCGCGGACGTCGGCGTACTGCTTGCTCCTGGCACCGATGTCGACAAGGTGAAGGACCGGATCAAGGCGATCGACGGTGGCATCACCGTCAGCACCGGCATCGACCGTGGCCTGGCCGAGCACCCCGGCACCGAGGCGCAGCGTGTCGCGCTGATCTCGATCGCCGGCTCCTTCGGCGGCATCGCGGCGATGACGATGATGTTCGTGGTCGCGTCCACGCTGGCGCTGTCGGCACAGCACCGAGAGCGCGAGTTCGCCCTGCTGCGCGGCATCGGTACGACGCCCGGCCAGGTTGGCCGGATGATCCTTGGCGAGTCCATGCTGGTGTCGATCCCGGCGGTCCTGGTCGGCGTGGTGCCTGGCGTCTTCCTGGGCCGGTTCCTCTTCCAGGAGTTGGGTTCGCACGGCGTCGCGTCGCCGGTGGTCGAGTTCTCCCAGGGCATGATCCCGTTCGCGGCCGGCGCGGGCGCGGCCATCCTCGCGGCCATCGGTGCGGCCCTGATCGCGGCCCGCAAGTCCGCGAAGATCAAGCCGGTCGAGGCGCTGGTTGAGGCGTCGTTGCAGCGGAAGTGGTTCGGCTGGATCCGTCTGCTCTTCGGCCTGCTGGCTCTCGGCGGTGGACTGGCGCTGCTCATCGTCACCGCAGCCGTGATGACCGGTCCGCTCGCCGGTGCCACCGCTGGTCCGTCCGTACTCTGCTGGGCAATCGGTGTCGCCTTGCTCGGCCCCTTCTGGACCAAGGCTGTGCTCGCGATCTGGCGCTGGCCTGTGCAACTGCTGACCCGGGTGAACGGGCGGCTGGCGATCCGCAACGTCACGGCACGATCGGTCGCGATGTCGGCCGCGGTCATGCCGGTGATGCTTGCCGTCGGCATCTCGACCGCCAACCTCTACATGCAGACCACTCAGATGGATGCGGCGTCCGAGGCCTTCACCCGTGATCTGAAGGCCGACACCGTGCTGGTCTCCGAGGCCGGTATGTCACCCGCGCTGGTCGACCAGGTCCGCGCGGTTCCCGGTGTGGCGAGTGCCTCGGCGTTCGTCCGCAGTACCGGCGTGATCGACGAGCCTCGCAACGCTCCGTTCGACGAGGACGGCGCGCCTCTGCTCGGCGTGGATGCCCAAGGCAAGGACGGTACGGCGCCGGTGCAGGTGACCAGTGGATCGCTTGCCGGCCTGACCGGATCGACTGTGGCGCTGCCCGAGTACGTCGCGGGGAAGATGGACCGTGGAGTCGGTTCGGACATCACCATGACGCTAGGCGACGGGACCTCGGTGAAGCTGCGGGTGGTCGCCACATTCGCGGCCGAGCGCGGCTACGAGAGCATCATCCTGCCGGCCAGGCTGGTCGCCGCGCACACCACCGACGGTCTGACCAAGCAGATCCTGGTTCGCTCCACACCAGGTGCCGACGTACAGCCGGCGCTCGCGAAGGTGGCTGCCGCGCATCCCGGCGTACAGGTCGCCGATCGGGACACTCTGGTCGCCGCGAACGCCGAGGACCTGCAGACACAGGCGTGGGTCAACTACATGCTGGTCGGCATGCTGATCGCGTACACCGCGGTCTCGGTCGTCAACACTCTGGTCTCCACCACGTTGCGGCGCCGCCGCGAGTTCGCTCTGCAGCGGCTCACCGGTTCGACCCGGATGCAGGTCCTGCGCATGCTCACCACCGAGAGCACGCTGGTCACCCTGGCCGGCATCACCCTCGGCACCCTGGTCGCCCTGGCCTGCCTGCTCCCGTTCTCGGCCGCTGTCTCCGCCAGCGCCATCCCCACCGGACCGCTGTGGATCTTCCTGGTGATCGTCGGCGCCGCCGCCGTACTCACCTTTGGCTCAACGCTGCTCCCGGCCACCGCCGCCCTCCGCCACTCCCCCACCCAACCCACCCACGCCGACTGATCGAGCCAGACAGGTCAGCAGGAGAGGAATCGGATCGCCTGGCAGTCGCCACAGACCGTCGTCGCCCAGCGCCATCCGCGGATGGCGCTGGCGCAGGTCCACGGGCAGTTCGTCCAACCGCTCGATCCGCAACCCAGCACCGGCGAGCGCCGTCACCAGCCCACCCACCGTCCACGGCCAGGTGCTCTGCACGTGCGCCGGAAGCTCTTGCCCGGTGTAGCTCGCCGCCACTTCCCGATCGGCCGCCCCGGTCCGGAAGTACGACGTACAGATCCGCAACTCGCTGTCGACGAGACTCTGCATCGGATGGAACTCGGCGACGAACAACACGCCGCCGGGGCGCAGCAGCCGCGCCACCACCCGAGCCCACTCGGCAAGATCCGGCAGCCAGACCAACACCCCGTACGTCGCCACCACCACGTCGTACGACTCGGCCTCGAGTATGTCGGCCACGTCGTACACATCAGCCTGAACGAAGCGTGCCGGCAGCCCCATCTCGTCCGCCAGCCGCCGGGCGGCCGCCACTGCCTCTCCCGAGAAGTCCACGCCGGTCACCTCTGCACCCATCCGGGCCCAGGACAACGTGTCCAACCCGAAGTGACACATCAGATGAAGCAGCCTCTTGCCGCGCACCTCGCCCAGCGCCTCGACCTCGAACGACCGCAGCGAACTCCCGCCCGCCTTGAACCCCTCGAGGTCGTAGAACTCCGACCCGACGTGCGCCCCAACGCGCAGATCCCACGTCTCCCGGTTCCGCTCCAACCGCTCCTGGTCGTCCACGCCCCGACTGTAAGACCGAGCTCCTGCGTCATTGGGCAGGTGTGGGCTCCGCGACTGGTTGGAGGGCGAGGGTAGTGGCCTGGATGATGGCTGCGTTGGTGCGGATCCAGGTCGAGAGGACCACCTGCAGGTCCTCGAGATCGCTCTCCTCCAGGATCACGCCGGGGACCGGGACGCTGGCGCCCAGCTCGGCCAGGACCGGACGCAGATGCTGATCGGCGAGGAGCTTATGGCTCGGGGCGGCGGACACAGTGACCGGCACGACGACCGCTCCCGCCAGGGCCCGCGGAGGCAGGACGTCGAGGAAGCTCTTCAGCAAGCCGGTGTAACTGCCTTTGTACACAGGCGTCGCCAGCACCAGTACCGACGCCGAGGTGACCAGGTCGATCGCACCCTCCAACGCCGCGCGATCCGCCGCCTCCAGCTGGAAGATCGCCGGCGCGAACGTCACGAGGTCGACCAGTTCGTCGATCCGGTACGGCGTACCGAGCTCGGAGGCGAGCAACTCCGCAACCGACGCCGCGGCCGCGGCCGTCCGCGAGCCCGGTCTCGGGTTGCCGACCACGGTGACGACTGACTGCGGCCAGACCGGTGGATCCGGAACGACCTGCGGTTCGAACGCGACTGAAGGCATCTGATCCAGCTCCTGAACTCGGTGGTGATGGATCGAGCCTAATCAAAGTCGAGCGCTCTACTTGACTTTCTCAGATACCGAACGCCGGTCGCGGAGCTTCACCACCACGAACCAGACCACCGCCGCGACCGCGGCAGCGATCACGACCCACTGGAAGACGCCCACCGACGACTCCACGACGTGCCACCGCTCACCGAGCTGGTAGCCTGCGACGATCAGCAACGAGTTCCAGATCAGGCTCCCCAGTGCTGTCAGCACCAGGAACAACGCCACCGGCATCCGCTCCACGCCGGCCGGCACCGAGATCAGGCTGCGCACCACCGGCACCAAACGACCGATCAGCACCGCCTTCGGCCCGTGCCGGGTGAACCAGGTCTCGGCCTTGTCCACGTCCTCGAGCTTCACGAGCGGCAACTTCCGCGCCACCGCTCTGGTGCGATCACGGCCGAGCCCGGCACCCACGCCGTACAGGGCGAGCGCGCCGACGATCGAGCCGAGCGTGGTGAACACGATCGCGCTCACCAGCCCGAGATCGCCGCGGCTGGCCGCGAACCCCGCCAGCGGCAGGATGACCTCACTCGGCAACGGTGGAAAGAGATTCTCCAGCGCCACCGCAAGTCCGGCACCTGGTGCGCCGAGCCGCTCCATCAGGTCGATGGCCCAGCCGGCCACTCCTCCGGTCGGTTCCTGCGTCGCCTGCAGCGCGGTCATCATCACCTGATTCGTCGTGAACATGCGGACGACGGTAGGTGCGCGAACACCCTCCCCTCACTGGGGCCAACCGCCGTCCCGGGCCGGGTTTTCCACCGTACCGACCGGGGGAAAACCCCACCCCGCTCAGCCGAACCGTGGCCCGAGGAACAGCCCGCCGGTGGCGTCCACGGTCTGCCCGGTGATCCAGCGAGCATCGTCGGAGGCGAGGAACGCGACCACCTCGGCGACGTCCTCCCCGCGACCGAGCCGGCCGAGCGACGTGTTCTGAGTGACGAAGTCGACGAGCCCCGGGGTCTCGAAGAACGCGCCGTTCGCCTCGGTCCGGGTCGCGCCCGGCGACACCGCGTTGACAGTGATGTTCCGGGCACCGAGCGCATGCGCGAGCGTCATGGTCATCGTCTCCACCGCACCCTTCGTCATCGCGAACGACGTCTGGATCGGGTTCGCGAAGCGAGTGGCACCCGACGAGAGCGAGATGATCCGGCCACCATCACGCAGCACCGGAAGCAGCCGCTGGATCAGGAAGTACGGCGCTCTGACGTTGACAGCGAAGAGTGCGTCGAACCCAGACTCGGTGTCGGTCTCGATCGGACCAGCCGGAGGCGCCGCCGCATTGTTGACCAGCACATCCAAGGACCGGCCGGCCAAGCCGTCCGAGAGCTGCCCGAACACCTCGTCGACATCACCGGGGACGCCGAGCTCAGCCCCGATCAGAAAGCCACGACCCCCGATTTGTTCAAGCGTTTCCTCAGCGCCGGCCTTGTCACGGTGATAGTGCACCGCCACCTCGGCGCCCGCCGCAGCCAGCCGCTCCGCGATCGCACGACCGATCCCGCGCGAGGCGCCGGTCACCAACGCCACCCTCTGGTTCATGTTAGAAACTATCATGTTGTTAGTATCTACCACATGAGTCTGAGGGACCGCCAGCGAGCCGAGACCAGGCACCGGATCCAGCGGCAGGCGATCAGGTTGTTCGTCGACCGCGGGTACGACGCGACGACGGTGAACGACGTCGCCGCCGCGGCCGGCGTCTCCGCGATGACGGTCTACCGGCATTTCCCCACCAAGGAGGACCTCGTCCTGTACGACGACTTCGACCAACTGGCCGCGGCGACGATCAGCGAACTTCCCGCGACCGGCTCACTGGCGGACCGGATCGGCCGGACCGTGCTGGCGACGTTCGACCTGGCCGGCACGCACGATCGGGAGATCCTGCTCGACCGGCTGCGGCTGATGATCTCGACACCAGCCCTCCAGGCCCGCCACCTGGACAGCCAGTACCGCCTCCAGGAGGCCTTCGTCACCGGGATCGGCGCCGGCTCCGACGACCCCACCGCCGAGTTCCAGACCCGCGCGGCCGCCGGAGCCGTCCTCGGCGTCGCCTACACCGCCCTGCTCCGCTGGGCGGCCGAGGACGGCGAGAGCAGCCTGCCCGAACTCTTCCGCGAGGCCTTCACCAGCACCTTCGGGCAATCGCTCTGAGCGGACCACCGACGTATATTCCTCATATGGCAACTACGTTCGAGGTGCTGGCGGAACCGCGGCGGCGGGACATCCTCGACCTGTTGCGGACCGGCGAGCGACCGGTCGGGGAACTCGTGGAGCAACTGGAGCTGAGCCAGCCCGCGGTGTCGAAGCATCTGAAGGTCCTGCGCGACGCCGGGCTGGTGGAGGTCCGCCAGGACGCGCAACGCCGCTGGTACCGCCTCCGCCCCGCGCCGCTCGCCGAGATCGACGCCTGGCTCGAGCCGTACCGCGACCTGTGGCACCACCGCCTCGACGCCCTCGAAGCCCACCTCGACCGGATGGACTGAGTCAGGTCAGCTCGGGGACGCGCAGGTGGGCGATCACAAGCTCGAACTCACCGGTGTCGAGGACCTGTGCGCCGGCGTCCTTGCTGGTGGCGGCGCGCATCGATGCGGCTGCGTCGCGGTTGGCGTCCATCGCCTCCCGGCTGTCATAGGTCACCGACGACACGGCCCGGCCGGAGGCGCGGTCGACCAGCAGGCTGGCGCTGCAGAACCCGGCCAGGTCCTCGATCCGCGGCAGTGACGCCAGCCGGTAGACGTCGATCGCCCGCTCCAGTTTCTGGGGGTCGAGCTCCACCCACGTCGCGCGGATGCACGCACCGGCGACCGAACGGTGATCCCGATGCAGTACGGCGATCTCCCACTCCTGGACCTGCGGACTGCCACCGAGAGTCCGCGCGAGCCGCTCCCGGACCGGGCGCAACTCTTCGTCGGTGGCACGCATCGCCTGCTCCGACCGCCAGGCGGTGGTGGTGATGCACCGACCGGACTCCCGGTCGGCCATCATGGACAGGCCGATGCAGCCCTCCATCTCCATGAGAGTGGGCATCACTTCGTCGCGCACCTGTGCGACACCGGCGTCGATCGACATCAGCATCGCGTTGATCGTGGTGGAACGCGCGTACATGCTCCACCCCCTTACCGTCAGGGCGGCACCCCGGGCGGTGCCACTGGTCTGATCCCACAGTCCTCCGCCTGCACCACCAGCACAAGGGACGGATGGTTGACTGGCCCGATGGGAATCCCCGGCACCTCCGACGCCGAGCTCGGCCAGGCGCGCGCCACCCGCTGGTGGGTCCGCGGACGACGGATCGGATCGATCGAGCGAGCCACGAAGTTCGTCGACGACGTCGGTTTCGCGCTGCTCTTCCCGGCGCCGCACACCGTCGTACCCTCGTTGTGGGAGGCGGTCGCCGGCGAGGACGAGGAGCCGTTCGGCAGCGGTATGGGCACGAACGAGCAACGCGTCTGGACCTGGAAGGACGAACTCCCCCGGCGCGGCCTGGCCTGGTACGGCGCCTACCTCGGCAGCCGCGGGTCCTTCCTGTCGCCGGAGCTGCTGACCGCGCTCTACCCGGCGCCGGGCGACCCCAGCGACCACCTCTTCCTGGAACTGTCGCCGACGGCACATGAGATCGCCGACGCGATCGCGGCCGAGCCGTTGCCGAGTGCCACCCTGCGGGCGCTGATCGGCAACAAGAGCCGGTATCAACGGGCGATCACCGAGCTACAGCGCAATCTGCTGGTGACCACCGCAGGTGTCCACGAGACCGGATCCGGCTGGCCGGCCGCGCTTATCGCGCTCACCTGTCATCAGTTCGACGTCGGTGGCGCCACCGATCACACACTGGCTGCCGGACGATTCCTGGACACCATGGTCGCCACCACGCCAGGCGAGCTCGCCCGCGCCTTCCGGTGGCCGGTGGCGCAGGCGCGAGCCCGCCTGGAAGAGCAGGTCGACGCCGGCCGGGCGACCTTCGACGGCGTCCGGTACGTGGCCGGTTAGCGGACCTCGGCCAGGTCGAAGACGTTGCCCTCGGGGTCGGCGAGCGTGATCCAGTGGGCGCCGTACTCGTCGTGTTCGTCGTGACGCTTCGCGCCGAGTGCGATCAGTCGGTCGACCTCGGCGGACCAGTCGGCAGTGGCCAGGTCGAGGTGCAGCCTGTTCTTGCCGACGCGCGGCTCGGGGACCTGGAGGAACATCAGCGTCGGGCCGTCCGCGGCCTTGTTCACGGTGGCGAAGAACTCGTTGCCGCCGGCATCGACCTCCGACGACAGCACGCCGGCCCAGAAGGTGGCGAGCGCGGTGGCGTCGGAGCTGTCGAAGACGACGTTCTCGAGAGCGATGGACATGGATCAGCCTTTCGTGACAGGGGATGTGGGGATCTGGCGGATCGGCCAGCAGATCTCGGTGCGGTAGCTGGCCGGGTCGGGGCCGTCCCCCGGGCCGACGGCGTACAACTCACGGATCGGGCCCGGCGCGACCTCGCAGTGCTCCGCGACATGGCTGCCGAGCGCTCCGTAGCTGAGGTCGAAGTCGGTGAGCGGCCCGCTGTGGACGGCGATCGCGAAGAACCCGCCGGGAAGATCCACCAGTTCGACACCGTCGGCGGGCGCCTGATCCGGCGCGACCGGCAGGAACGCGACCACCTGACCGGAATCCTCGGTGAAGAACTCATCGCTGTACGTCGCTCCGGATGTCGCGACGATGCCGTCGCGGGCAGCGATCGCGCCGAGCCGCCCGAACGCGAACTCGCACCACTCCCCGATCCCCTCCCGCTCGACGTGACCGGAGACGCCGTACGCGCGGAACGCGGGGATGAACCGGTACTCGACGGCGAGCTCGGCCGGCTGGAGCGTCAGCATCTCGCGCAGCGACGTGACCACGTCACGGGTGTGTGCGAGCTCCCGCTCCATCCGGTCCAGGTGCGCGCGGAGCGTCTCCTCCCGGGTGCCACCGTCGGCCGCGTCAACGACCGCCCGGACCTCCGGCAGCGGCATCCGCAGCTCGCGCAGTCGCCGGATCAGCTGGGCGACTTCGACCTGGGACGTCTCGTACCGCCGGTAGCCGGACGATGGGTCGACCGATGCCGGCGCGAGCAGGCCGATCTCGTGGTAGTGATGCAGGGTCTTCACACTCAGATGGGTCAAGCGGGAGAACTCGCCGACCGTCACCGTTGCCGTCATGACCCCACCATCCACCCTCCGGCAACCGGAGAGTCAAACCGACGCCGGCGCCGCCCGGGAACAAGGCGACGCCGGCTCAGGGTTGGTGCGGATCAGCCGCGGTAGCGACCGATCACCTTGGTGTAGTCCCAGGCCTGCTGCGGTACGCCGGAGCAGGTGTCCGCGCCACCGCCGCTGCACGGCCGGTCGCGGTTGACCGACCAGAACGTGAACCGGGCCAGGTGGTGCTCGCTCGCGTACGACAGCATCGATTCGAAGTCGGACAGGTTGACCCGCTCACCGGCGACGTCGGTGATCCCGTTCATCGACGAGATGCCGATCTTCCGGTACGCCGCGTCGTCGCTCAGGCCGTACGCCGACTTGACCTGGTTCTTCAGCCCGTCAGCCGCTTGCCGGGTCAGCGTGCCCATGTTGCTCGAGCCACCGCCGAAGTCGAACGGCATGATCACCCAGCCGTCCAGGTTCAGCCCGGAGGCCGCACCACGCCGGATCAGGTCCTGGCCGTTGCCGTCCGGCCCGGACGTCGTCGTACCGAAGGTCAGGTACGTCGCGATGCCGGGGTTGTTCTGCTCGACGATCTTCAGCGCGTCGATCACCTTCTGCCGCACCGCGGCGCCGGCGATCTCCTGGTCCTCGATGTCGATGTCGATCGCCTTCAGCGACAGCGCGTTGATCACCTTCTGGTACGCGCCCGCCAGCTCACTCGCCGATCCACAGCTCTGCCCGAGCTTGTTGCCGGACCAGCCACCGATCGACACGACCGCGTCGCCACCGTTGGACCGGATCGCGGTGAGCGCCTGCTGGTCGACTCCACCCGTCAGCGGCCGATTCCCGTCCCACTGAGGGTTGCAGTAGCCGTTGGACAGGATGAACGCCATCGTGAACCACTTGACGCCGGTCGCGTTCATGACGGTCGCCGGGCTGGGCGGACTGCCCCAGCCTTGGTAGAGGTACGGCGCTGCCGCCATCGGAGCACCGTCCGCCGGTGGCGGACCATCGTCTGCCGCCGGGACGTTCCACTTCTGGTTCGCCGCACCGGTGCACGTCCACAGCTGCAGCGGAGTGCCGTTGGCAGAGTTGTTGCCCGTGACATCGAGGCACTTGTTCGCCTGCGGGTTCACCAGGTCCCGGCCAGACGTGTACGACCACTGCTGCGCGGCACTGCCGTTGCAGGTCCACAGCTGCACCTTGGCACCGTTGGCAACCGACCCACCGCTGACATCCAGACACTTACCCAATGCGGTCAGCGTCCCGTTCGAGTTCCGGCTCCAGCTCTGCGCGCTGGTCCCGTTGCAGTCGTACAGCTGGACCTGAGTGCCGTCCGCGCTGCTCGCCGCAGCGATGTCCGCGCACTTGCCGGCCAGGCCGGTGATCGTCCCGGTCGCCGCCTGTGCAGGCGCGGCCGACATCAGTAGACCGGCACCCAGCACCAGAGCCGCGGCGACCGCCGCCACCCGGCGCATCAGACGTTCCACTTCTGATTTGCGGCGCCGGTGCAGCTCCACAGCTGCAGCGGTGTGGCGTTCGCCGAATTGTTGCCAGTGACATCAAGACACTTGTTCGCCTGAGGATTCACCAGATCTCTCCCGCTTGTATAGGTCCATTGCTGGGCGGCACTTCCGTTGCACGAATAGAGCTGAACCTTCGCTCCGTTGGCGACCGAGCCGGCGTTCACGTCGAGGCATTTGCCGAGGGCACGGATCGTCCCGTCACCCGGGCGCTCCCACTGCTGCGCCGCCGTCCCGTTGCAGTCGTAGAGCTGCACGGCCGTACCGTCCGCCGAGTTGGCACCGGCGACGTCGATGCACTTGCCGGCCAGGCCGGTGATCGCGGAACCGGTACCGCCACCGCCACCCTGTGTGCCGGACCAGGTGAAGGTCGCGGAGGTCTTGGTCGGCAGCGTGTAGACGAACGACTGGCTCCCCCAGTTCACCCGCACCGACTGCGAGCTGCCGGTGGTGTTGAACGCGATCAGCGCCTTCGAGCCGTCCGGGTTCTTCCACGCCACGTTCTTCACCGAGTTGTTGGCACTCGAGTCGATCCGCAGCGCACCCGGCTTCACGAACTTGGTCAGGTGACCCATCGTGTAGTACTCGACGGTCTTGGTGACCTGACCGCGCTGGCTGTCGTTGCGGTGCACGGTGACGAGGCCGGTGCAGACGTTGCACCCGGCACCGACGTACGGAAGCATGTTCTCGTCCTGCGCGAGGCTCCACTTCACCCACGACTTGTCCCAGTTGCGGGTGTAGTCGATCAGGTTGTTCATGTCCTCGACCTGCTGGTTCGGGATCCAGGTTCCACCGGAGTGCTCGGTCATGTACGCGTTCACGGCCGGGTACTGGTTGTGGATCTGCGTCTGCAGGTTCACGTCACCGCCGTACCCGTGCCAGGCGATGCCACCGAACAGCGGGTCGTTGCGCAGGCCGGCGTCGGCCAGCGGGACCGAACCGAGGTCGTTGTAGTTGCCCCAGTTGTAGTCCAGGACCAGCACCTTGGTGGTGATCCCGGCCGCCCGGAACGCCGGGAACAGGTGGTTCTTGGTGAAGTTCAGCAGGCCGGCGCCGTTCCAGTTCATCGACGCGTAGCCGGTGTCGTCGGTGCCGCAGCAGGTCGGCTCGTTCTGCACCGAGACGTAGTCGATGTGGTTGCCCTGGGCCTCGTTCTGCTGGATGTACTTGACGAAGTACTGCGCGTAGAGCGGGTAGTACTCGGCCTTCAGCCAGCCGCGGTTGGTGAACTTGTTGTTGTCCTTCATCCAGGCCGGCGCGCTCCACGGCGCACCCTTCACCTTCAGCGCCGGATTCAGCTGCTTGGCCTGCTTGGTCAGCGGTACGACGTCCGCGAGGTCGTGCTGAATGCTGAAGTCGTTGAGATCGCAGCAGGTGTCGTCGTACGAATAGTTGAAGCGGGCCAGATCCGAGGCGCCCATCGGGTTGCGGGTGAAGGCCAGGCCGATCCCGTTGACCGGGTCGAACAGGTCCTTCATCACCTGGTCGCGGGTGGCCGCGCTGATCGTGTTGCTGCTGTTCAGCAGCCAGGCGGCGCTGTCGGTGAACGACGCACCACCACCTTCGAACGACTGGTACGTCGTGTTCTCGTTGACCGTGATCGTCTGGTTGGCCGAGCCGCCGGCCGGGCCGAAGTTCACCGGCGTCTGCTGCTGCAGACCGCGGGTGACGTTGCGCCCGGCCGAGTCGTTCGTGGTGGTCAGCCAGATGTTGACCTGCTCACCGGCGGCCTGGGCGGGTGGGGCGGTACCGAATCCGAGTCCGGTCGCGGCCACGCACACCACGGCCACGGCCAGTGGCAGCAGGCGAAGGGCGCGACGAGGTTTCCCGTTCGCGGGCATGGGGCGGTTCTCCCTTGTTCAGAAGGGTTCTGGAGACATCAGGGAGTTGTCGGCGTCTGCCCGCGCCGCAACAGGTGGTCACCATGAGGTAACCATCGGTGCATGCCGGTGTCAACGGGATGCCGAGACTTTTTTCATGTCTTTTATTTAGTCCCGGCCTTGACGTGAGAGCGTTCCCACACCAAGCTGCGGCCATCTCTTCTCCGACCGCCCCCGCGAGAAATGAGGCGTCCATGAAGCGTTCCCGCATGGCTGCGTTCGTCGCGATCGGTGCCGCTCTGGTCGGCATCACACTGCTCCAAGCACCTGCCGAGGCCAGTCCGCAGGCCGCCGCCGCGCCCACGGCGACGATCTGGGAGGACAACTTCGACGGCCCGGCCGGCCAGGCCCCCGATCCCGGCAAGTGGCGCTACGACATCGGTGGCTCCGGCTGGGGCAACGACGAACGGCAGTACTACACCAACAGCACCCGGAACTCCGCGCTCGACGGCCAGGGCAACCTGGTGATCACGGCCCGCCAGGAGAACGGCGGCTTCCAGTGTCACTACGGCCCGTGCCAGTACACGTCGGCCCGGTTGCTCACCGCCCAGACTTTCACCCAGACCTACGGCCGCTTCGAGGCCAGGATCAAGATCCCTGGTACACAAGGGGTTTGGCCCGCGTTCTGGATGCTGGGTGGCGGCAACTGGCCGAACGACGGTGAGATCGACATCATGGAGAACATCGGCCGCGAGCCGAACATCGTGCACGGCACGATCCACGGGCCGGGCTACTCCGGTGCCGACGGCATCGGTGCGGCGTACAACTCTCCGGACGGACAGCCGTTCCGCAACGGGTTCCACACCTACCGGGTCGACTGGGAGCCGAACTCGATCACCTGGTACGTCGACGGCGTCCAGTACCAGCGCCGTACCCCGGCCGATCTGAACGGCAAGACCTGGGTCTACAACCACCCGTTCTCCATGATCATGAACGTCGCGGTCGGCGGCTACTGGCCGGGCTACCCCGACGGTTCGACCGTGATGCCGCAGACGATGACGGTCGACTACGTCCGCGTCTCCGACGTCGGCAGCAGCTCCGGCGGTTCGCGGATCACCGGCCTGGCCGGCAAGTGCCTGGACGTCGCCGCCGCCAACTCCGCCGACGGCACGCCGGTTCAGCTCTACGACTGCAACGGGACCGGGGCGCAGCAGTGGACCCGTCCCGGCGACGGCACGATCCGCGCCCTGGGCAAGTGCCTCGACGTCAACGCCGGATCGGTTGCCGACGGCGCCAAAGTCCAGCTCTGGACCTGCAACGGCTCCGGCGCCCAGCAATGGACGTACTCCGCTGCGCACGACCTGGTGAACCCGCAGGCCAACAAGTGCCTCGATGTCACCGGCAACAACTCGGCCAACGCAACTCCGGTGCAGACCTGGACCTGTACCGGCGCCGCCAACCAGAAGTGGACGGTCTAACGCCGCGGAGGTAGGACGCCTCCGTCGCGCAGTAATCGCAGTACGGGAAGGGTCGCGGCGCCGAGAGCTACGGCGTCGCGGCCCAACTCGCACAGCACGATCGAGACCTGCTGATACGGCTGGCGCAGCGCGTGCTTCCCGACCTCCTCCCGCAGCAGCGGCAGGTAGCGCTCCCCCAGCAGCAGCCCGGCCCAGCCGCCGAGGACGATCCGTTCGGGGTTGACCAGGTTCACCAGATTCGCGAACCCGGCGGCCAGGTAGCCGACCGTGTCCGTCACGACCGTTGCCGCGGCCTCCGAAGTACTCACGGCATCGAGTAGGCCGACGAAGGCCGCTTCCTCGTCGCCGGACAGGCCCCGCCCGCCGAGCTCACGGTAGCGGCCGAGCACGCCCTCCGCGCCGACGTACGCCTCCAGACATCCATCCGCACCACAGCGGCACCGGCGACCGCCGTACGCGATCGTCATGTGGCCCCATTCGCCCGCGCTGCTGCGTGTTCCGCGGTAGCTCGACCCGTCCGCGACCAGGGCCGCGCCGACGCCGGATCCGACCAGCGCCACCACGGCGTCCGTCGCGCCCCGGCCGGCCCCGAACCACATCTCCGCCTGGCCGAGCGTGTTCGCGCCGTTGTCCACCTGGATCGGGATATCGGTGCCCTCGGCAAGCATCTGGCCGAGCGGTACGGCGTCCCACCCGAGCGTCTGCGCATGGACGACGGCGTCGCCCTCGACGATCCCGGCCGCCGCGACACCGAGACCGAGTACCTGCTCCGGCCGGACACCAGCGTCGGCAAGCACCGCACCGAGGCCGGCCAGCACGTGTTTCACGACCATCGCCGGCGTCGGCGAGTGGATCGGGTGGTCGGCGCGGGCGAGTACCCGCATCGCGAGGTCGAACAGCTCGACCCGTACGCGGGTCTCGCCGACCTCGGCACCGACGACGTACCGGAACGTCGGTGACACCCGCAGCAGGACGCGTGGCCGACCGCCCTCGGACTCGACCGAGCCTGCCTCCTCGACCACGCCTTCGGCGATCAGTTCGGAGACCAGGTTGCTGACACTGGCCGCGCTCAACGACGTCCGGATACTCAGCTCCTGACGGCTGAGCGGGCCGTCGCGGAAGATGCCGGTGAGGATCACCGACCGGTTGGACCGGCGCATGTCGCGCACAGTGGTCCGCCGAACGTCCATGCCCTGCCCCTACCTGGTCCGGCCCCAGGCAGGCCGCTCGCCCCGAGTTCATCACGCCGTACCGGCGGCCCGGAAGAGGCGCCTTCCTCCAAGTTGTGAATTAAGCCGCGATTCGTTACCACCCTGTGATTGACGACCCCTCGTCGTCTCCGCTTCACTCTACGGAACCGCTTCCGAAACCGCTTCCGAAACCGGTTCCGACACCGGTCCCGGACTGGACCCCGACCGCCCGAGGGGAGTCAGCATGTCGATCACCATCGCCGATGTCGCGGCGCGTGCCGGTGTCAGCAAGACCACCGTGTCGCGCGTGCTCAACGGCAAGGGCGAGCTCGATCTGCGGACCGCGGAGCGGGTCCGTCAGGTGATCGCCGAGCTCGGCTACGTGCCGAGCGCCCGCGCGGTCGGCCTGGCCCGCGGCCGGACCCGGATCGTCGGCATGCTGGTCCCGTCGCTCACCTGGCCCTGGATGGGCGAGGTGCTGCAGGGCGCCGTCGACGTGGTCGAGAGCGAGGGCTACGGACTGCTGCTGTTCACCTTCAACCGGGGTGAGGAGTCGATGCACCAGTTCGCCTCGCAGGTCTCGGCCCAGTCGTTCGACGGCCTGCTGGTGATCGAGCCGGAAGGCACCCTCACCTACATCGAGCAGTTGCACGCGCGTGGCCTCCCGGTGGTCCTGATCGACGACCGTGCCAAGCGCCCGCAGTTCCCGTCCGTCGCCACCACCAACTACGCCGGCGGTGAGTGCGCCGCGCGGCACCTGCTGGAGCTCGGCCGCCACCGGCCGCTGGTGATCACCGGTGTCGAACGGTTCGGCTGCACCCACGAACGCCTGGACGGCTTCCGCGACACCTACGCCGAAGCCGGTATCGAGCTCGATCCGGGACTCGTGTTCGAAGGCGATTTCACCCACGAGAGCGGACGCCGCGGCATCCAGCACGCGTTCGACCAGCGCCTCGAGTTCGACGCCGTCTTCGCCCACAACGACCTGTCCGCCGGCGGCGCCATCCAGGCCGTCCGCGAGACCGGGCGGAACGTGCCGAACGACGTGTCGGTGATCGGCTTCGACGACATCCCGTACGCCGAACACACCGAACCGCCGCTGACCACGGTGCATCAGCCGATGCGCCAGATGGGTCAGGCGGCCGCCCGGATGCTGATGGGCTACTTCGGCGGCACCCCGCTGCCGGACGAACCCCAAGTGCTGCCGACGACGCTGATCGTCCGCAGCTCAACCGCCCCGAAAGCCGCCCAGAGGACCAGCCCCGCCCCGAAAGCCCGGTCCCACTAGAAGCTCCGGTGGCGGGGCAGCTGCCCCTGTCCCGCCGCCGGCGTACTCCCCACACATCGAACGACAAGGCGTGAGCTCTTCCCATGAGAGCGCTTTCACGCCACCATGCACTGGCCCACCGGCTCAGGGTGGGCCATCCGCCAACAGATGCACAGGAGGAACCGATGCGAGCACGACGCACTGTCGCGCTGGCCCTGTCGGGCTTGCTCGCGGCAGCCGTACTGGCTGCCTGTAGTAACGGGGACGGGAAGACTGACAGCAGCGCTTCCGGCAGTACCGCCACCGTCCTGAATGTCGGTATGCCGAACGGCCCGCAGACCGAGAACCACAACCCGTTCCTCGGCTCCTCCTCGGGCGCCTCGCTGGGCTACCGCTGGATGATCTTCGAGCCGCTGGTGATGATCAACGGCATCAAGCCGACCGAGGCGGGCAAACCCTGGCTGGCCACCGAGTGGAAGTTCGACGCGAACTACACCAAGTTGTCGCTGACCGTCCGCGACGGCGTGAAGTGGTCCGACGGCCAGCCGATGACCGCCGAGGACGTCGCGTACTCCTTCCAGATCCGCAAGGACAACGAGGCCCTGAACCCGGAGGCGATCCCGTACGGGACCATCACCACGTCCGGCAACAAGGTCGACCTGACCTTCACCCGGTCCCAGTTCGTCAACCAGAACAAGATCCTGACCGCATTCGTGGTCCCCAAGCACCAGTGGTCCACGCTGAAGGACCCGACCCAGGACACGCTGAAGAGCCCCATCGGCACCGGCCCGTACACGGTCAAGTCGTTCACCCCGCAGACCACCACGCTGGTGCTGCGTGACTCGTACTGGCAGGACCTCCCGAAGGTCAAGGAGCTGCGGTACACGTCGTACAACGACAACAACGCGCAGACCACCGCGCTGGCCAACGGCGCGTCGGAGTGGAGCTTCGTCTTCGTCCCGAACGTGAAGGCCGTCTACCAGGCCAAGGACGAGAAGAACCACAAGCTCTGGTTCCCGGCGAACCTCGGCATCCACGGCCTCTGGATCAACACCACCCGCAAGCCGTTCGACAACCCGGCGCTGCGGCGGGCGATGGACAAGGTGATCAACCGCGACGACATCTTCATGCAGGGTGAGGCCGGCTACTTCTACCCGAAGGTCGAGTCCGTCACCGGCATCCCGACGCCGGCCGGTGAGTCGTTCATCGCCCCGGACTTCAAGGACAAGAAGCACTCGGTCGATGTCGAGGCCGCGAAGAAGGAGCTGACCGACGCCGGCTTCAAGCTCGAGGGCGACGTGCTCAAGGACCCGACCGGCAAGCCGGTGACGATCACGCTGACCGACCCGGCCGGCTGGTCGGACTACATCACCGACCTGGAGATCATCAAGGACAATCTGTCCACGATCGGGATCAAGGCGACCGTCGACAAGGCCAACCAGGACGCCTGGTTCAAGAACATCGACGAGGGCAACTTCGACGCCGCGATGCACTGGACCAATGGCGGCGCGACGCCGTACGACATCTACCAGAACATCATGGACGGCAAGATCCTGAAGCCGGTCGGCAAGGGCGGCGTCAGCGGCAACTACGGGCGGTTCAACAGCCCGGAGGCGACCACGGCGCTGGACCAGTACGCCAACGCGACCGACGACGCCACCAGGACCACCGCGCTGAACACGCTGCAGAAGATCATGGTCGAGCAGATGCCGGTGATCCCCACCTCGGCCTCGAACGTCGGCGGTCTCTACAGCACGAAGAACTGGGTCGGCTGGCCCGACGAGCATAGAAGACCACCACGTTCCTGATGTTCCAGGACGGCAGGGCCGAGGAGGCGATGAACTTCTACCTGTCGCTCTTCGACAATGCGGAGGTCGTCTCG
>NZ_JBFAKS010000011.1:0-205205 GCF_040655855.1 Kribbella sp. NPDC050281
GATCCGCCCCCCACCCCCCGCCGGGGCCCCCGCCCCCCCCCCGGGGCCGGCGGCCGCATTGCGTAGGGTGCTGGGGTGATCGGTCTGGTGATCTTCGACAACGACGGCGTACTGGTGGACTCCGAGCGGCTGGCCAACTCGATCCTGGCCGAGCTGCTGACCGAGGCCGGGTTGCCCTACACGTTCGAGGAAGCGGTGCGTGACTTCATGGGCGGCAGTATGGCGTCCATGCGGCAGAAGGCCGAGGCGCAGCTCGGACGTCCGCTGCCGGCGGACCTGGAGGACAGGTACCACCAGCGTCTGTTCGACGGGTTCGCCCAGCTGCAGGCGATCGCGGGCGTCGAGGCTGTCCTCGACCACCTCGACGCCGAGGGAATCAGGTACTGCCTGGCGTCGTCGGGCACGCACCGCCGGATCCGTACGGCGCTCACCGCGGTCGGGTTCCTGGACCGGTTCGAGGGCCGGATCTTCAGCGCCGAGGACGTTGCCCACGGCAAGCCCGCGCCTGATCTGTTCCTGCACGCGGCGCAGGAGCTGGGCGTGAAACCGGCCGACTGCGTGGTCGTCGAGGACAGCCCGCTGGGCGTCGCCGCGGCCAACGCGGCCGGCATGAAGGTCTTCGGGTACGCCGGGATGACGGACCCCGTGAAGCTGTCCGCGGCGGACGCGGTTTTCCACGACATGGCCGCCCTTGCCGACCTGATCGACGGCGCCTGAGACACTGGAAGGGCTATGTCTACCCTCCAGTCACTTAGCGGCGACCGCCCGGTCCGCGCCGAGGCGGTCGTTGATCTGGCCGCGATCCGCCACAACGTGGCCACGCTGCGTGCTCGTGCCGACGGCGCGCAGCTGATGACCGTGGTCAAGGCCGACGGCTACGGGCACGGGATGGTCCCGGTCGCCCGGGCCGCTCGCGAGGCCGGTGCCGACTGGATCGGCGCCGCCGTACTCGAGGAGGCGCTCGCGCTGCGCGAGGCCGGCGACACCGGTCCGATCTTCTGCTGGTTGACCACGCCGGGCGAGCCGCTGTCAGACGCGATCGCTGCCGGCATCGACCTGTCCGCCGGCGCGCCCTGGGAGATCGACGAGCTGGCCGCCGGGGTGACCGACCGGCCCGCCCGGGTGCACCTGAAGATCGACACCGGCATGAGCCGCGGCGGCGCCGTACCCGAGGAGTGGCCCGCGCTGATCCGCGCCGCCGTCCGCGAGCAGCAGTCGGGCCGGATCGAAGTGCGGGGCATCTGGTCGCATCTGTCGTCCTCGGACGAGCCGAAGAGCCCGGCGAACGAGGCTCAGCTGGCCACGTTCCAGGAGGCGATCGAGGTCGCCGAGTCGTTCGGCATCGACGCCGAGTTCAAGCACCTGGCGAACTCGGGTGCCACGCTCGCGCTCCCTGAGACCCACTTCAACCTGGTCCGCCCAGGCGTCGCGACGTACGGGCTCTCGCCGTTCGGGCATGCGCTGCCGTCGGCAGAGCTGGGGCTACGCCCGGCGATGACGCTGAAGGCACGGCTCGCGATGGTGAAGCGGGTGCCGGCCGGAGCGGGCGTCTCGTACGGCCTGACCTGGACCGCGCCGCGGCCGTCGACGCTCGGTCTGATTCCGCTCGGGTACGGCGACGGCCTGCCGCGGCACGCGTCCAACGGAGCACCGGTCCTGTCCGGTGGACATCGGCGTACGGTCGTCGGCCGGATCTGCATGGATCAGTGCGTGGTCAACCTCGAGGACGATGAGGCGGCCGCGGGCGACGAGGTCGTGCTGTTCGGCCCCGGGACCAACGGCGAGCCGACGGCGGACGACTGGGCCGACGCCGCGCGGACCATCAACTACGAGATCGTGACCCGGCTGGGCGCCCGGATTCCCCGCCGGTACGTCGACAGTGCTCAAGACCTTCCCCACTCCACCACCCCAGTCGAAAGGTAGACCGGTATGTCCAAAGCAGGACGGACTGCTGGTCTGATCGGGGCCGCGGTCGGAGTGCTCGCCGCGGGAGCGGCAGCCGGCGTTGCCGTCGAGCGGCAAGTGATCGGCCGCCGGTCCAGTCAGCGCGCGCAGCTCGAGGCCGAGCCGTTCGGCTCGATGCGCGGTACTCCACACGTCTTCACGGCCGACGACGGCGTCGAGCTGTACGTCGAGGTCGACGAGCTGAAGCGGTCCCGCCGGCCTGCGCAACCGAAGCGCCGGTTCGGGCGGAAGCTGCCGCTGCCGCCGGAGGACCTGACCGTCATCTTCGCGCACGGCTACGGCCTGAACATGGACTGCTGGCACTTCGAGCGCCGCGACCTGGCCGGCATCGGCACGCTGGTGTTCTACGACCAGCGCTCGCACGGCCGGTCCGGGCGCTCGCCGAAGGAGCACGTCAGCATCGAGCAGCTCGGCCGCGACCTGCACGGGATCATGGAGGAGTTCGCGCCGACCGGTCCGGTGATCCTGATCGGCCACTCGATGGGTGGCATGTCGATCATGGCGCTGGCCGAGCAGCATCCGGAGCTGTTCGCTGACCGGATCATCGGGATCGGGCTGTGCTCGACCAGCGCGGGCGGCCTGGACCAGGTTCCGATCATCGTGCCGGGCAAGCTCGGGATGATGCTCCGCACCCTGGCTACCCCGACGGTGTCGGTGCTGGCGCGGATCCCCGACGTGGTGGAGCGCAGCCGGAAGGCCGGGACGGACATCAGTTACCTGCTGACCCGGAAGTACTCGTTCGGCTCGGAGGTACCGCCGGCATACACCGAGTTCGTCAACGAGATGATCGCGGCGACGCCGATCTCGGTGATCGCGGAGTTCTACCCGATCTTCGCGCTGCACGACAAGTTCGACTCCCTGGAGCCGCTGCAGAAGGTGGAGTGCGTGGTGATCGGTGGCGACCGCGACCACCTGACGCCGTTCGCCCACGCCGAGGAGATCGTCCGGCGGGTACCCGGCGCGGAGCTGGTCGAGGTGAAGAACTGCGGTCACCTGGGCCTGATCGAGCACCACGATGAGTTCACCGCCGCCCTCCTTGGCATGATCGAGCGAGCCGAACAATCCCTGGGACACACATGACCGACCTGCACGTAACGGACGCGACGTCCGACCACGTCGACCAGATCGTTGCGGTGATCCACCACGCGTTCTCCGCGCGGCGGGTGCTCGACCCGCCGTCCACCGCCCTGTCCGAGAACGCGACCACAGTGGCCACGGCCATCGCGCAGTACGGCGGTCTGCTGGTTCGCAGCAACGGTGTTCCGGCCGGCGCGATGCTGTTCGAGGAGACCGAGGACGTGCTGAACCTGCGTCGCGTCTCGGTCGACCCGCGGCACCAGGGTCACGGGGTCGCGTCCGCGATGGTCGGGTGCGCCGAGGAGGTCGCCGTACAGCGGGGGTTGAGTCGGGTCCAGTTGATCGCTCGGGTCGAACTGCCCGACACCGTGGAGTTCTGGCGGCGACGCGGGTACTCGCTGGTCGAGCAGCAGGATCACAACCTGATCCTCGCGAAGGCGATGCCGATCGAGCTGACCGTGCCGACGGCCGACGACATGCGGGCGATCGGCGAAGAGCTCGCGGGCCAGTTGCGCGCGGGCGACGTACTCGTGCTGTCCGGCGACCTCGGCGCGGGCAAGACGACGTTCACTCAAGGTCTCGGTGCGGGACTGAAGGTGCGCGGTGACATCACGTCGCCGACGTTCGTGATCTCGCGGGTGCACCCGTCGCTGGCCGGCGGTCCGGCGCTCGTGCACGTGGACGCGTACCGGCTGGGTGGGATCGCCGAGTTGGACGACCTCGACCTGGACGCGAGCCTCGACGACGCGGTCACGGTGGTCGAGTGGGGTCACGGTTTGGCCGAGTCGCTGGCGCCGGACCGGCTGGACATCGTGGTCACTCGTGGCGACGACGACACTGATGAGACCCGCGAGCTGAGGATCATCCCGGTGGGGCCGCGCTGGGCCGCATCCGGTGTTCGGGTGTCCGTACTGGAGAAGAACTGACATGTTGCTTGCCTTTGACACCTCGAGTGCGGCCGTCACCGTTGCGCTGGCCGATCCGCTGAGCGGTGAGATCGTCGCGTCGTCGACGACCGTCGACGCGTTGCGGCACGGTGAGCTGCTCGCGCCGGCGATCGCCGCGGCGCTGGAGACCGCCGGCTGTACGGCGCGCGACCTGACGCGGATCGCGGTCGGTGTCGGTCCTGGCCCGTTCACCGGACTGCGGGTCGGACTGGTCACTGCCCGGACCATGGCCGACGTACTCGGGATCGAGGTTGCCGGCGTCTGCAGCCTGGACATCCTGGCGCGGCAGTCGTCGCTGACGCTGCCGGTGGCCGTCGCGACCGACGCGCGGCGCAAGGAGATCTACTGGGCTCTGTACGACGGCCCGGCCGCCGACGGAAGTCGGCGTCGCCTGGAAGGGCCGGCGGTGGATCGCCCGGCCGAGGTCGCACACGTGCTGTCGGGTCTCCCGGTGATCGGCCGGGGCGCGGTCCTGTACGGCGAGGCGCTCGGTGTGACGGACGTCGATGTGGCCGAGTACCCGTCGGCCGAGGTGCTTGCGACGGGCGTTGCGACCGGGACCCTCGACGTCGTCGAGCCCGACCCGCTGTATCTGCGCCGGCCCGACGTGACGATGTCCGCCGGGCCGAAGAGCGTGCTGCCGAAGTGAGACCAGCCATTCGACCGGCGACCGCGGACGATCTGCCCGCTCTGGTCGCGTTGGACGAGGTGTGCTTCGGGCCGGACGCCTGGAGTACGGTCTCGTGGACGACCGAGTTCGACCGGCTGTCCGAGGATCGGGTGATCCTGGTCGCGGACGAGGGCGCGGCCGTCGGGTACGTCGTACTCCTGGTGCCACCGGTCACGCTGGACGTGGTCGAGTTGCTGCGGATCGCGGTGACTCCGGCCGAGCGCCGTACCGGGATCGGCGGGCAGTTGATGACGGCGGCGCTGGCGCGCTGCGCCGGCCGGACCGTGTTACTGGAAGTTGCTGCGGGCAATCAATCGGCTGGTGGGCTCTATGAAAGCTTTGGTTTCCAGGAGATCAGCCGGCGGCGCGGGTACTACGCCGGCGGTGAGGATGCGGTGATCATGCGGTGGCGGGAGGAATGGTGATGGCGAACGAGCCCTTCATCCTGGGGATCGAGACGTCGTGCGACGAGACCGGGGTCGGGATCGTCCGCGGGCAGACGCTGCTCGCCGACGCGATCGCGTCCAGTGTCGAGGAGCATGCCCGGTTCGGCGGCGTCGTACCGGAGGTGGCCAGCCGCGCGCACCTGGAGGCGATGGTGCCGACGATCCGGCGTGCCTGTGAGACGGCCGGGATCGAACCGACCGACGTCGACGCCGTCGCGGTCACCAGCGGTCCAGGCCTCGCCGGTGCGCTACTGGTCGGAGTGGCCGCGGCCAAAGGGCTCGCGCTGTCGCTCGACAAACCGCTGTACGGCGTGAACCACCTCGCGGCGCATGTCGCCGTCGACACCTTGGAGCATGGCGATCTGCCCAAGGGCTGTGTCGCCATGCTGGTGTCGGGCGGGCACTCGTCGTTGCTCGCGGTCGAGGACATCACCGAGGGCGTGCTGCCGATGGGGAGCACCATCGACGACGCCGCGGGCGAGGCCTTCGACAAGGTCGCGCGGGTACTGGGTCTGCCGTTCCCGGGTGGTCCATATGTCGACAAGGCGGCACGGGACGGTGGCGACCGGCTCTACGTCACGTTCCCGCGTGGGCTGACGTCGCAGCGCGACCTCGAGCGGCACCGGTTCGATTTCTCCTTCTCCGGTTTGAAGACCGCGGTCGCGCGCTGGGTCGAGGCGCGGCGTCGCGACGGTGAGGACGTGCCGGTGAACCATGTCGCCGCGGCCTTCCAGGAGGCGGTCTGCGACGTACTGACCCGCAAGGCGATCGACGCGTGCAAGGACCGCGGCTTCGAGCACCTGTTGATCGGTGGCGGTGTCGCGGCGAACTCACGGCTGCGCGTGATGGCCGAAGAGCGGTGCTCGGCGGCAGGCATCGCCGTACGGGTGCCGCGGCCGGGGTTGTGCACCGACAACGGCGCGATGGTGGCAGCGCTCGGCTCGGAGCTGGTCCGGGCCGGGAAGTCGCCGTCGTCGTTGGGGTTGCCGGCCGACTCGTCGATGCCGATCACCGAGGTGCTGAACAAATGAAGTGGACACACCCGCACGGGTTCGAGGCCGACGACGACACGTCCCGGATCGACGTCGACGTGGTGCACGGCTTCCTGAGTACGTCGTACTGGGCGCCAGGGATCCCGCGGGAGGTCGTGGCGCGGTCGATCGCGGGGTCGCTGAACGTCGGAGTGTTCACGGCGGACGGGGCGATGGTCGCGTTCGCTCGCGCGGTGACGGACCGGGCGACGTTCGCATGGATCGCGGATGTGTTCGTGGTGCCTGAGCAGCGCGGGCATGGGCTGGGGAAGTTCGTCGTGGCCACGCTGCTCGACCATCCCGAGTTGCAGGGTGTACGTCGCGTCATGCTCGGGACCGAGGACGCGCACGAGCTCTACCGGCGGCACGGTTTCACCGAGCTCGCCGCCGACGGCCGCATGATGGGCATCCGTCGGGACCCCGCAGACATCTACGGCCGCCCATGAGTGGTCCTGCTGTGGATTTGGTCTGGCATCCTGCCGGGGCGACGGATCTGGTGCTGCTGGCTCATGGCGGGCAGGAGAATTCGACCGCGGTTCCTCATCTGTGGCGGGCGCCGATCCTGCGGATGTGGCCGTTCGCTCTCGCCGCCCGATCGGCTGTTCCCACGGCTGCGGTCGGCATGCTGCGCTATCGGTATCGCGGGTGGAACGGGTCCGCCGCCGACTCTGCCGTTGATCTCCGGGCGGTCCTCGACGAGCTGCCACCGGTGATCCGGCGGGTGGTGCTGATCGGGCACTCGATGGGTGGCCGGGCGGTCGTGGCCGCAGGCAATCATTCTCGGGTGGCCGGCGTACTGGGCTTGGCTCCTTGGCTGCCCGAGGGCGAGCCGCTGACCGCGCTGCGTCCGCCGGTGACGTTCGCCCATGGCACGGACGACACGATGACCGATCCGCGCGCGACCGCCGCGTACGCCGAGCGCCTTCGCGCAGCCGGCAGTCCGGTCACGATGTATGCGCTCGCCGGGGAGGGCCACGCCATGCTCCGTCGGCCGACCGACTGGAACACCGTGGTCGCCAACTTCACCACCACTGCCCTGAACGCCACAGCACCGGCCCTCGGCACGGACGGCCCGCGCATTGAGTCACTCCCGCAGTACGGTCCGAAGGCGTTGTTGCCGATCGCGGTCGGGTCGATTGCGGTGGCACGCTTCCGGCTGCCGGTCGTGGAACGGTTCGAAGTGCACTGCAGTGCGGGGAAGAGCACGGCAGCGGGCAGAGACCTGGGGTGACTTCGCCGCCTGCTCCCCAGGTGAACGGTCAGCGGCCAACCGGTTCTGCCACCTACCCTGCCGAACCCAGGTGAACGCCCGACTGCACCCGCATGACACTCAGTCGACGTCCGCCTCCTCAGACCGGACGTCGCCCGTTTAGTGGCGGATCCCCGGGGAGTGCAGCAGCAGACGCAGCACCTCGCCTACCGGCAGGTCGCCCGGGGACCCGCTCGCGAGATCGATCATATGTTCGAATGCACTCACTACGCAAGTCCGGCGCGAAGGGAGTTCACAGCATGCCAGCCAGCAAGGACAGACTCCGATGGGAAGGCCTCCCGGAGCCCGTGCGTGCGCTGATCGAGGAGCTTGCCGGCGGCCGAGTCGCGTCCGCAAAGAACTGCGCCGGCGGCTACTCGCCCGGACTGGCGTCCCAGCTCGACCTGGTCGATGGACGGCGTGTGTTCGCGAAGGCGATCTCCAGCGAGGACTGGCCGATCGAGTACGCGATGTACGTCGACGAGGCGCGCATCACGACGCGACTCCCGTCCGGTGTGTCCGCGCCCCGTCTCATCGGCACAGCGTCGTACGGCGCCTATCTGGTTCTCGTCTTCACCTACGTCGACGGTCGCGAACCGCAGTATCCGTGGCGACCGGACGAGCTGGAGCGGGTCCTGGAGGCGATCACCGCACACCCGGCGCCGGACGGTCTGCCCACTGACTTCCCGCGACTCGGCGGCTGGCGCGAGGCGCGCGACGTACCCGGCTGGGATCGTGCTCACCTGATCGCCCTGGAGGACCGTGGCCTGGAGGTTGTCCAGGGCAACGAACTCGTGCACGGCGATCTCTACCCGCACAACATCCTGCTCGGCGCCGAGCAGGTGTACTTCGTCGACTGGCCGCACGCCCGCCGCGGATCGGCGTCCCTCGACGTGATCGCTCTCCTGTCCACCGCCGCCTGGCACGGCCTCGATCCCGAGCCGTACGCCGCCAATCATCCGCTGACCGCCCGGCTCGACCCTGACGACCTCACTGCCGTTCTGGCCGCCCACGCCGGCTTCTGCATGAAGGGCGCCGGCCCTGGCCCGATCGGCGAGTACAAGCAGGGCCTGGGCCTGGCAGCGCTCGAATGGCTCAGGGCTCGATCTTGACCCGGCGGCAGGAGTAGGCGACGGCGTCGCGACCGATGCGCGTGATGATCAGCGTGGCGGACTCCGAGCCCTTCGGAGCGAGCTTCTTCCGGAGCTGGGCCGGGTCGACGTCCACCCCGCGCTTCTTGATCTCGAGCGTGCCGATGCCCTGCGTGCGGACCCAGGATCGCAGTGCCTTCTCCTTGTACGGCAGCTCCTCCACCACCTCGTACGCCGACGCGAGCGGGGTCGGCACGAGCTTCGGTGCGGTGACGTACGCGATCCGCGGATCCAGCAGCCACCCGTCAACCGCGGCGGCCACCGCGGTCACCAGACCGGCCCGCACAACGGCACCATCCGGCTCATAGATGTACCGCTCGACCGGACCGCTCTCAGCCTCGGGCGCATCCGCCACACTCACGCCACTGGGCAGCAACGTCGCCCGCCGCGGGGTGCCGGTGTACAGCGCCCCGGACCAGAGCGCGGCCTCCTTCACGTCACCGGCGTCGGAGATCCACTCCGCCTCGACGCCCTCGGGTACGGCGTCGTGCGGGATGCCAGGCGCGACCTTCACGCAGGCAGTGCGCTGCAAGAGCTCGGTGACAAAGGTCCACGGCGGTGAGTAGGCATTGTGGTCGAACACGCGCCGACCATCAGCGCGTCGAGCGGGGTCCGCGAACACCACGTCGTACGGCGTGAGCTCGGTGGACTCGGCGTCGCCGACCATGACCTCACCGGGCAGACCGAGGGCGGCCAGGTTGGCGCGGGCTGTAGCTGCGGTCTCCGGGTCACGTTCGACGCCGGTGACCCGTAGACCGGCGCGGGCCGCACTGATCAGGTCGCCACCGATCCCGCAGCCCAGGTCGACCACACTGCTGCCCGGCAAGGCCGCTGCGATGCGTGCGGCCCGGTGCGTGCCGACCGTGGTCCTGGTGGCCTGCTCCAGACCGTCCGGGGTGAAGTACATCCGGGCCGCATCCGCTCCGAACTTGGCGACGGCCCGGTGCCGCAGCGATGCCTGAGTGACCGCGATCGTCACAAGCGTCGCGTCGTACCTGCGCCGCAGCCTCTCGACCAGCTGCAGCTCCTTGCCGGGCTGGTACGCCGCACAGGCCTCAGCGAGTACCTCGGTGCCCGACCCGTCCAGCAACGCGGTGACAGTCACCCCGCAACTTTAGAGCGGGCTCGAGCAGCTCCTGCTCCAGCTGTTGGTGGCAGAGGAGTAGAGGCGCCAGTTCATGGCCGCGCGGGTCTTGGGGCCGTAGATGCCGTCCACCACGAGCTTGTGCTTGCGCTGCACCGTCTTGACCACTGCACGGGTGTTGCTGCCGTAGATGCCGTCGACTGCGAGGTGAGTGCCGTAGCAGAAGTTCAGGTTGCGCTGCAGGACCTGGATGGCGGTGTCGGGGTCGCCGTACACGGTGGAGCCGCGATTCGGGTCGTCGCCGTACATGAGGTTGCAGGTGGTGCTCTTGCTCGCGTAGATCGACGGCATCGGGATGCCCCAGCTGCTGTTGACCGGCACCAGGATGGCCGCGCGGCACTGTGGCAGTGCGGCCGCGGCCTTGGTCTCTGCCTCGGCGGACGTGCGGGTCGCGTCGGTCGACTGATCGGCCGGAGCCTGCTCCGCCGGCTGATCTGCGGCGGGAGCTCCAACGCTCGGGGTGGCCGGCTGGTCCTTCGACACTCCGGCGGCGACCGCTCCGGCGGCCACTGCGACCACTGCGGCAAGGACCGCTATCGTGCGCCCGGACAGCTTGGGTAGAGACGGGAAGCTGATGGCCATGGTCGCTCCTCGGACCCGGTGGGAAGCCCTCCTGTGGAAACGGTCGCACGGCGACGGGGGTCAGGCCCAGCGTTCGGCCACGATCCGTACCCGGCCGGTCACAGACTCCGCCGACAGAGGAAGTCTGGCACTCGAGTTGACCGAGTGCTAATCGCGGCCTAGATTCGGTGTTGGCACTCTCCACCCGAGGGTGCCAGCGGTCCGGCCTCTGACCCCCGCGACGGCAGGGGAGCGCGACCACCCTGAACTGCAGACAAGCAAATCGACCGTGGAGGTCAGCAAGTGTCGGTCACGATCAAGCCGCTCGAGGACCGCGTCCTCGTCGCGCCGCTCGAAGCCGAGCAGACCACGAAGTCCGGCCTGGTGATCCCGGACACCGCCAAGGAGAAGCCCCAGGAGGGCGAGATCCTCGCCGTCGGCCCCGGCCGCATCGACGACAACGGCAACCGCGTCCCGCTGGACGTCGCCGTCGGCGACAAGGTCATCTACTCCAAGTACGGCGGCACCGAGGTCAAGTACGACGGCCAGGACTACCTGATCCTGGGCGCCCGCGACATCCTCGCAGTCGTCAGCAAGTGACGGCCGCTCGCTGTTCCTGACTGACACCGCCCTGGTGCCCTCCCGGCGCCGGGGCGGAGTCGGTCCGGGGCAGCGAGCTCGGAACTGCTGTTACGAAGCGCGAATTTCAGAGAGGGACTGGATTTTTCATGCCGAAGATCCTCGAGTTCGACGAGAACGCTCGGCGCGCGCTGGAGCGCGGCGTCGACAAGCTCGCGAACACGGTGAAGGTGACGCTGGGGCCGAAGGGCCGCTACGTCGTCCTGGACAAGAAGTGGGGCGCCCCGACCATCACCAACGACGGTGTCACCGTCGCCCGTGAGGTCGAGCTGGACGACCCGTTCGAGAACCTTGGTGCGCAGTTGGCCAAGGAGGTCGCCACCAAGACCAACGACATCGCCGGTGACGGCACCACCACCGCGACGGTGCTGGCGCAGGCACTGGTGCACGAGGGCCTGCGGGCCGTCGCGGCCGGGGTCAACCCGATGGGCCTGAAGAAGGGCATCGAGGCGGCCGTCGAGGCCGTGTCGGCCAAGCTGATCGAGACTGCGCGGCCGGTCGACGACAAGGGCGACATGGCCCACGTCGCCACCATCTCCGCCCGGGACGCCGAGATCGGCGCCCTGATCGCGGACGCGTTCGACAAGGTCGGCAAGGACGGTGTGATCACCGTCGAGGAGTCGAACACCTTCGGGACCGAGCTCGAGTTCACCGAGGGCATGCAGTTCGACAAGGGCTTCATCTCGCCGTACTTCATCACCGACGCCGAGGCCGGCGAAGCGGTGCTGGAGGACCCGTACATCCTGATCCACCAGGGCAAGGTCTCCGCGATCGCGGACCTGCTGCCGCTGCTGGAGAAGGTCGTGCAGTCCGGCAAGACCCTGCTGATCATCGCCGAGGACGTCGAGGCCGAGGCCCTGTCCACCCTCGTGGTGAACAAGATCCGCGGCAACTTCACCTCCGTCGCCGTCAAGGCGCCGGGCTTCGGTGACCGCCGCAAGGCGATGCTGGAGGACCTGGCCGCGCTGACCGGCGCGCAGGTCGTTGCTCCGGAGGTCGGGCTGAAGCTGGACCAGGTCGGTCTGGAGGTGCTCGGTTCGGCGCGCCGGATCGTGGTCTCCAAGGACAACACCACGGTGGTCGACGGCGCCGGCAAGTCCGACGACATCGACGGCCGGGTGAACCAGATCAAGGCCGAGATCGAGCGCACCGACTCCGACTGGGACCGCGAGAAGCTGCAGGAGCGGCTGGCCAAGCTGGCCGGTGGCGTCTGCGTGATCAAGGTCGGCGCGGCCACCGAGGTCGAGCTGAAGGAGAAGAAGCACCGGATCGAGGACGCCGTGTCCGCGACCCGGGCCGCGATCGAGGAGGGCATCGTCGCCGGCGGCGGCTCCGCCCTCGTGCACGCGGCTGCCGTCCTGGACAAGGGTCTGGACCTCGAGGGTGACGAGCTCGCCGGTGTCCGGATCGTCCGCAAGGCGATCGTCGAGCCGCTGCGCTGGATCGCCGAGAACGGCGGCTACGAGGGCTACGTCGTGACCGCCAAGGTCGCGGAGCTGGAGGTCGGCAGCGGCTTCAACGCCGCCACCGGCGAGTACGGCGACCTGCTGGCCCAGGGTGTGCTGGACCCGGTCAAGGTGACCCGGTCCGCGCTCGCCAACGCCGGCTCGATCGCCGCACTGCTGCTCACCACCGAGACCCTCGTGGTCGACAAGCCCGAGGAAGAGGAGCCCGCCGCAGCCGGTCACGGCCACGGTCACGGTCACTGATCCTCAGGTAGTAGTTCCACAGCACCGCCCCGGCAGTCCTGCCGGGGCGGTGTTCTGTTGGGATGGGCTTGTGACGCTGATCAGAGAACGTGGCGAGCAGGACCTGGACATCTGCGTCCGGCTGTTGCGGGATGTGCATGAGGTGGCTGGGTACCCGGTGAACTGGCCGGCGGATGCGCGGAAGTGGTTGACGCCGGAGGACGGGCTCGGGTGCTGGGTGGCTGTCAGCGACGGGCGCGTGGTGGGGCACGTGGCGCTGACCGCCAACGGGCCTGACGGCGTGTCCGTGGAGCGGTTGTTCGTGGATCCGAAGGCGACCCGCGCGGGGATCGGACGGCAGTTGCTGGACCATTCGGTGAAGACGGCGGCGGAGCTCAGGCGGAAGCTGTCCTTGGAGGTCGTGGACAATCGCGGTCCGGCCGAGCGGCTGTATCGGCGGGCCGGATGGCTGGAGACCGGCCGCACCCCGATCGACTGGGGTGGCGACCAGGCCTGCGAGCTCATCCACTTCGACGCCCCCAGCTAAGGGACGAGGATCGCGCGACGATCGCGCAGTACAGGATCCGTACGGGCCAGTAGTGACAGATCGTGACCAGAATCTGGTTGTGATCACGAATTGCCACTAGGCAAGGGAAGGTGAGAGCCGTACCATCTGTCAGGCTGACCGGTCCGACACGAGGGGGGCGAGGGTGACCGAGGTCCAAGTACCACACACCCACGACCGGGTCGAGCTTCGAGATCTTGCCGCACGCGCGAGCGAAGGCGATCGGACAGCTCTGAACGACCTGCTCACCAGGGTGCGTGCCGTGGCCCACCGCTATGTGCGGTCGAGGCTGTGGACCTATCCGGGCGGCGCCGACATGGTCGACGACGTCGCGCAGGAGGTTTGTGTCGCGGTGTTCGGCGCACTCGGCCGGTACCGCGACGAGGGGAGGCCCTTCGAGGCTTTCGTCTACGGCATCGCGGCCCGCAAGGTCGCCGATGCCCAGCGCGCGTTCGCGGTGGCCGACGTTTCGACGCCGGACCTGCCGGACGGCGCGGACGAGTCACCGACGCCGGAGGAGCACGCGGTCCGGCATTCGGAGGTCCAGCACATCATGGGGCTGCTGGACAAGTTGCCGGAGAAGCTGCGGGAGATCCTGCGGCTCCGGGTGGTAGCGGGGATGTCAGCCGAGGAGACCGGCCGGGCACTGGGGATGACACCGGGGGCGGTGAGGGTCGCACAACATCGAGCGCTGAACACGCTCAGGGGGTTTGTGGGGCATGAGGCACAGCTGGAACGAGGAGCAGGGGAGGGGCATCATGGCTGACCGTTTCGATCTCGACGCGATCGACGCTGATGACGCACTGCTCGATCTGCTGGCCGCTGGTGGGGAGACCGCGCTCGGCGCGGGAGAGCACGACCCGGCCGTCAAGCTGCTGGCCGAGCTACGGCTCGCGGTGGAGGTGGAGGACGAACTGCCGGTCGAGACGATCGACGACCCGGAGAGCTTCCTGGCGCGCTGCGCGGCTCTGAACCCGGTGACGGACCCGTTCGCCCGCAAGGTGGCGGCCCGCGGTCTGGCACTCGGTGTCGCCGCCGTGGCCGCGCTGTCGGTCTCCGGAGTGGCCGCCGCGGTCACCGGCGACCCGTTGTCGCCGTACGAGAAGGTCATCGAGAAGATGGTCGACGCGGTCCGCCCGCAGACCAGCTTCCCGAAGGAACAGCTCGACGGTATGCCGGTGGTCGACAAGACCAAGATCGTCAAGGTCGCCAAGGACTACCAGAAGAAGCAGGAAGAGAAGGCCGCCGAGGAGAAGGCGAAGTCCGACGAGACCGTCGCGGCCGACCAGCTCCCGCAGGCGACCACCGACGTGAACCCGCCGCTGGCCCGGCCGCTCCCGAAGGAGCTGCCGAGCATCATCCAGCAGCCGGTGGTGCCGCCGGCGACGCAGACGACCCAGCCGCCGGACCAGACGGGCAACGGCAACGGCCAGACCGACGAGCCGGGCTCCGCCCCGACGGATCCGCCCACGTCGGACCCGACCACGGATCCGACCCAGGACCCGACGACGGACCCGACTGCGCCGCCGACGGACCCGACGACGCCGCCGCCGACCACGGAGCCGACCGACCCGCCGTCGACCCCGCCGGACAACGGCGAGACCGGGACGGACAGCGGCGACACGACGACGCCGCCGAGTACGGCGCCGAGCGGCGACACCGGCACGGGCACGGGCGACTCGAGCACCGGCGACGCCGGGTCGGACAGCGGCAGCCAGACGGTCCCGGGCGACACGAACCCGGCGCCCGAGCAGCCTGGTGACGAGCAGAAGCCAAGCACCGACCAGCCTGGCGACGACGCGCCCGGTGAGAACCAGGAGCCTGCGGGCGGCGCCTTGACCGACCTGCTGGAGAAGGTCCTGCCGGTGCTGCCGACCCCGACCGGGGTTGTGGCCGAGCTGAAGAGTGCCGAGACGTTCTTCAGCGCCACTACGGACGCGAAGCACTCCAGCGGCGAGGTCTCGAGCGGATCCGTGAAGGAGACCTACGCCAAGGGCAAGCACTCCACCGGCCAGTACGCCGAGGGCAAGCACGCCGCCATCGAGCGCACCCACGGCTCGCTGGAGGACCAGACCGTCCTGCAGATCCTGGGCGTGGTCAACACGCGGACGAGCTGACCCGCACACCACCCGCCGCCGGTCCGCGGCGGGTGGTGCGACCGGGCAGTTCGGGGGACTCGTGCGGCGCGGCTAGGATGGGGTTCCGATCTCGCCGTGCAAAGGTGCCTGTTTCCCCCATGGACATCACACCCGCTGGAGTTCCCGACAAGTTCGCCGTCCTCGGCCTCACCTTCGACGATGTGCTGCTGCAGCCCAACGAGTCCGACGTCATCCCGTCCGAGGCGAGCACCCGGTCCCGGGTCAGCCGCAACATCGAGGTGAACATCCCGCTGCTGTCCAGCGCGATGGACACCGTCACCGAGGCGCGGATGGCGATCGCCATGGCCCGCCAGGGCGGCCTCGGTGTCCTGCATCGCAACCTCTCGATCGAGGACCAGGCCCAGCAGGTCGACCTGGTCAAGCGCTCCGAATCCGGCATGATCGCGCAGCCGATCACCATCGGCCCCGGCGCCAGCATCGGCGAGGCCGACGCGCTCTGCGCGCAGTACCGGATCTCCGGCGTCCCGGTGGTCGACAACGCCGGCGTACTCGTCGGCATCGTGACGAACCGCGACATGCGGTTCGAGAACGACCTGTCCCGGCCGGTGCACGAAGTGATGACCAAGCAGCCGCTGATCACCGGCAGGCAGGGCATCTCCGCCGACGACGCGATGGCGCTGCTCAGCAAGCACAAGGTGGAGAAGCTGCCGCTGGTCGACGACGCCGGCAAGCTGACCGGCCTGATCACGCTGAAGGACTTCGTCAAGCGCGACAAGTTCCCGCTGTCCACCAAGGACGATTCGGGCCGGCTGCGGGTCGGTGGAGCGATCGGCTTCTTCGGTGAGGCCTACAAGCGGGCGATGACGCTCGTCGAGGCCGGCGTCGACGTGCTCGTCGTGGACACCGCGCACGGTCACTCCCAGGCCCAGTTGGAGATCATCCGCAAACTCAAGGCCGACCCGGCCACCCGCGGCGTCGACGTCGTCGGCGGCAACGTCGGGACCCGGGCCGGCGCCCAGGCGCTGGTCGACGCGGGCGCGGACGGCGTCAAGGTCGGCGTCGGACCGGGGTCGATCTGTACGACGCGGGTCGTGTCCGGCGTCGGCGTACCGCAGGTCACCGCGATCTACGAGGCATCGCTGGCGTGCAAGCCGGCCGGCGTACCGGTGATCGGGGACGGCGGCCTGCAGTACTCCGGTGACATCGCCAAGGCGCTGGTCGCCGGCGCGGACACCGTGATGCTGGGTTCGCTGCTGGCCGGCTGCGAGGAGTCCCCGGGCGACCTGGTCTTCATCAACGGCAAGCAGTTCAAGGCGTACCGCGGGATGGGTTCGCTCGGCGCGATGCAGTCCGGCGGCCTGCGCAAGTCGTACTCCAAGGACCGCTATTTCCAGAGCGACGTCGGCAGCGACGAGAAGCTGATCGCCGAGGGAGTCGAGGGCCAGGTCCCGTACCGCGGCCCGCTCGCGGCCGTCGCCCACCAGCTCGTCGGCGGCCTGCGCCAGTCGATGTGGTACTGCGGCTCCCGCACCGTCCCCGAGCTCCAGGAGAAAGGCCGCTTCGTCCGCATCACCTCAGCCGGCCTCCAGGAGTCCCACCCCCACGACATCCAAATGACCGTCGAAGCCCCCAACTACTCGGGCCACTGACCAACCCCGAACAGCCCCGCACAAACCGTGCGGGGCTGTTCTGCGTCCTCTGACCCTCCAGTCAGTTATGGTCCGGTGACTTTGCGTACCGGCTGGCCGTCGCGGTGGGCGTGTACGCATGCGGTGCCTGGGCGTCGGGCTCCTGCTCCGGGGGAGACGTTGGGCCAAGCCGTTCGGTCTACTTCCGATCGGCGTCGCGTGCGGTCTGCACACCCTGCACAACTACGTGGCGGTCAACTCGAAGTCGTCGGCCGAGCCCTTCAACAGCGCGCTGGAGAACGTGCTCTGGCTGGTGCCTCTTACCGGTCTCGCGATCGCGATCGCCCTCGACCTGAGGACGTTGCACCGGGCCAAGTCTCTCGTCCCCGGAGTACTGCTTCCGAGTGGGCAGTCCCTCTTCCGTTTCAGCCTGACGGCCCTGCCGTGGACTGCGTGGATCGTCCTTCGATTCATCCTCGTACGCCGATCGCTGTGGTTCCTCGCCGCTCGAACCACCCCGGCTACGGCCGAACCGCTTCGCGCTGTCGTCGGCGAACTCGTCACCGAGATGCAGGCGGCAGGGAATCGCCAGGCATGGCGCGGTCTCCGCGTCCGACAGACCCTCGTCGCGGCCATCGGTTGGAAGCGCAGGGTGCTGCTCGGGATCGTGTGGTTGGCCCTGATGGTCCCGGCCCTGCTCCTCGCGATCGTCGGGTCCTTCCCGTCCCGGGCAGGTCTCCAGCAGTCGCTCAGCACCGGCCTTGGCGCGAAGCTCATGCTCGGGTCCGCCGTCGCAGCCCTCTTATGGATCCTCTGGCGCGTCATCGCGGGCATCGTCGAAGTACGCCGTACCGCCAGGTCACCCCTTGGCGATCTGATGGCTGCGGCCCGCCTCCGCGTCCTGGTTGCACTGGGCGCACTCTCCATCGGCACCATCATCCTCTACCTCCCCTCACCGGTACCGAACTCGACGACCACTTCGCCCTCAACGCCCATCTCCTGGACGCCCTGGACGACGTACTCCTGATCGTCGGCTTCACCCTGACCGTCCTGGCCCTCTTCGCGCTCTTCCCACCTGGCGCCCTGGCCCTCGCCAGCGGCGGCGTCATCACCACCGCCATCACGACCGAAGCCGCCACCGCCCTAGGCCTGTCCGGCATCCTCCTCATGACCGCCGGCGCCCGAGGCCGCACGTCAACTGGCAGCTCAAGCGGCTCATCTCGTGGGACCCAACAGCCGAAGGACATCGAGCAGCGTGAGCCAGCGGAGAAGCCTGTGGTCTCGGACACGAAGCTCCAGCATCTCGTCGACAACCTCTACAAGAAGCACACGAGATCCGACCGGATCGGTGACGGCACCACGATGGACGCCGTACGCAACGAGCTGAAGACTGGCCGGCGGACCCAGGGCACGAACCATGTCCTGAAGGCGAAGCAGACCGCTAGGGATCTGTGGAACTGGACCAAATCGCATCCCGATGCATCGCAACACGACCGCGACATAGCCCGCGATCTGAGAGATCGTCTCGAGAACGCGCTGAGCACGAAAAGAGAGTATTGATGAGCGATGCCGCAGATGCTTTCCTGGCCAGGCTCCTCGAGACGGTGCCGCCGCTGCGGGGAGAGTGGGAAAGCTATGTTCGATCGCATCGGAACAACAACCCCGATGGGACCGAGCCGCCGCGCCTAGGGGTCTTCTTGTTGATGCTCGCTGAGAGCACCGACGCGTGGTTCCGATCGGGCGATCCAATGCTGACCGGACGACTTGGCGTACTGTTACGCTTCCTCGAGTCGGAGCTTGGCGTTGATCCTGAGATAGACGAGTTGATCGAGACGCGCTTCGCCGGCTCTTTGCCTGAGCCGGGAGACGCCGCGGAGGCGATGCTGGACCTGTTGGGTCCGAGGCTCCGTGCTGCTAGGACCCGCCGGCTGCTTGAGGACGACGAAGCTGTGCCGGGGTCCACGGTTGCCTTTCTCCATCGGCTTGCTGAGGCGGTTCCCGCGTTGCGGGGGCGGGTCGCTGGTCATTTCGAACGGCTGCATGGCCGTCCGTTGCCGCATGTGTTCATGGGGGAGATCGTGTTCGAGGCGGTCGACCTGGTCGCGTCCGGGCGAGGTCAGGCAGTTCGGCCGTTGATTGATTTCCTGGAGTCCGAATACGGCGTGGATGCCGATGTCGACAATGTGATCGATGCGTCGTTCGTCGAGATGCTGCCGGACCCCGGCGAGCGAGGTGCCGAGATCGAGAGCCTCCTCGGTCCCAAGCTGCGGGCCGAGCTGGAGCGGCAGCGCAGCTGGCCTGACCCGCCGCCGGAGCCGACCGCGTGAGAGCCGACGTGGAGAGGGTCGCTCGTACGCGGACTTCCGAGGGGTGGCCACGGGGGGCGGGGGCTGGGCGCGTCCTGACCTGGGGTGGAGCGGCCGGTAGGCTGCGGGCATGACCGAGATCGAGATCGGCCGCGCGAAGCGGGGGCGGCAGGCGTACGCGTTCGACGACATCGCGATCGTGCCGTCGCGACGGACGCGGGACCCCGAGGAGGTCTCGGTGGCGTGGCAGATCGACGCGTACCGCTTCGAGTTGCCGATCCTGGCCGCGCCGATGGACTCGGTGATGTCGCCGGCCAGCGCGATCGCGATCGGCAAGGCCGGCGGTCTCGGCGTACTGAACCTCGAAGGCCTCTGGACCCGGTACGAGGACCCGACCAGCCTGCTCGAGGAGATCACCTCGATCGACCTGCAGCAGGCGACCACCCGGTTGCAGGAGATCTACTCGGCGCCGATCAAGCCCGAGCTGATCTCGCAGCGGGTGCAGGAGATCCGCGACTCCGGCGTCACCGTGGCCGGCGCACTGTCGCCGCAGCGGACCAAGCAGTTCGCCAAGCACGTCGTGGACGCCGGCGTCGACTTGTTCGTCATTCGCGGTACGACGGTCTCCGCCGAGCATGTGTCGGGCCAGGCGGAGCCGCTGAACCTGAAGCAGTTCATCTACGACCTCGACGTACCGGTGATCGTGGGCGGGTGCGCGACGCACCAGGCCGCGTTGCACCTGATGCGGACCGGGGCGGCCGGCGTACTGGTCGGCTTCGGTGGCGGTGCGGCGCACACCACGCGCAAGGTGCTCGGTGTCGCCGTGCCGATGGCGTCCGCGGTGGCTGATGTCGCGGCCGCGCGGCGCGACTACATGGACGAGTCCGGCGGTCGCTACGTGCACGTGATCGCGGACGGGTCGGTCGGCCGGTCCGGCGACGTGGCGAAGGCGATCGCCTGTGGTGCCGACGCGGTCATGGTCGGTTCGCCGCTGGCCCGGGCGAGCGACGCACCGGGCGGCGGCTTCCACTGGGGTGCCGAGGCCTGGCACGCGGACCTGCCCCGCGGCGAGCGGGTGGAGGTCGGCGTCACCGGGACGCTCGAGCAGATCCTGTTCGGCCCGTCCTGGGTCCCGGACGGCACGATGAACCTGGTCGGCGCGCTCAAGCGCGCGATGGCCACCACGGGCTACACGGAGCTCAAGGAGTTCCAGCGGGTCGAGGTCGTCGTCGGTTGAGTACGGGCGTACTGCTCCTGCACGGATCCAGCGGTACGCCGGACCATGAGCGCGTCCGGATCCTCGAGGCCGAGGGGTACGACGTACTGGCGCCGGCGTGGACCGTCCAGGCTGAAGTCCCGTTGGAGTCCTTCCCGCTGGACGAACTCGCCGCCCGCAACGACCGGCTCGTTGTCATGGGCAACTCGTGGGGCGCGGAAGCCGCCTTGCTGCTCGCCACACTGGACGAGCGCGTGGATGCGGTGATCGCGTTCGCCCCCAGCGCGTACGTGTGGGGGCGCATCGACGACGACGGACTGCAGCGATCGGCCTGGACCTGGAAGGACGAACCACTCCCGTTCGTGCCGTTCGATCCGGACTGGCAGCCCGACGACGACCCGCCGAGCTACGTCGGCTCGTACGAGCAGAGCCTGCGGGTGTACGACGCGTACGCGGAGGCGGCCCGGATCCGGGTCGAGCAGATCCGGGGCGACGTACTCCTGATCGCCGGTGGGGACGACAAGGTGTGGCCGTCGGTGCGGTTCGCCGAGGAGATCGTCGAGCGGCGTGGCGAGAAGCCGACCCGGACCGTGGTGCTGCCGGCCGCAGGGCATCGCCCCGTGCTGCCGGGCGAGCAGCCGAAGACGGCCGGACAACGGATGGCGCGAGGTGGTTCGGACGAGGCGGATCGGGAGCTGGGAGCCCTCGCCTGGCCCGAGATCCGGAGAACGCTCGCCGGGTAGCCGACGTGCGTCGGGTGCTCGTTGGTTGGGGGGTTCTGGAAGGATTGCCGCATGGGATTGTTCAGCCGACGGAGCAGCCAGGACGCAGACAACGTTGCCCTCGCCGCCGCGCGGGCCAGACTCTCCGCGGACGACGTGGACCAGGTGCGCTTCCTGATCACCACCAAGAAGACGGTGCACGCGGTCAAACTGATCCGGGACCGAACCGGCCTGGACCTGAAAGCAGCCAAGGAGCTCGTCGACGACATCCGCCTCGGCCGGTACGTGCCGCCCACCACCGGGACGCCGCTCGTCCGCAGGCCGGGCACGAACCTGGCCGAGCGCACCCGCGCCCTCAAGGCCGCAGGTGAGCTCCACCAGGCGACTGCGCTGGTCGTCTCCGAGACTGGCATGACTGAACTCGAAGCCGGCCTGTTCGTCGGCGCCCTGAAAACCGAAATCCAGGACAGCTAGCCCTTCACATAGGACAGCTTCTCCGCCACCTTCCCGTCCCGGAGCCGCAGGACGTCGACCCCGCGCACATGACCGCGCTCACCAGACGCCTCCCGCCACGAGTACCGCCACCGCACCACGGCACGATTGCCGAGAACCACCGTCTCCTCGGTCTCGAACCGCGGATCCTCGGTCCCGGCGAACAGCTTCTCCCACTCCGCCCGTACGGCGGCCACTCCCTGGAACCGCGCACCATCCGGCGACGGTGAGGTGGACTCGAACACACAGTCGTCGGTCACGAGCGCCATCACCGCATCCAGGTCCTGCTGGTCGAACGCCGCGCCGAAGCGAGCGATGGTGCCGCCGGCCGTGGACCAGCGCGGATCGCGCCCGAACGCGCCGATCAGTACGTCGGCCGGCTCGGTGAACCCCTCGACCCGGTCGGCGATCGCGCCGGACGAGCGGTAGATCTCCTCGCGCTCCGCGAACCAGGTGGCGACCTCGTCGACCGCCTCGGCGTCGAGTTGAGCGTCCGTACCGAGCGCCGCGGCCAGATCCCAGCCGTGCACGAGGTAGTCGGCAGCCAGTTGGCGCAGGTACTCCGACGAATCCTCCTCGCCGTACGAGAGGTGCACCTTGTCGATCGGCCGGTTCGCGGCGCTCTTGGCGGCGCGGGCGGCAGCAGTGGCGGCCGCGACGGGATCGTCTCCGAGCAGGTCGCCGTCCAGCGAGTCGCCGACCTCGGCGATCGTCTGGCCCTCCATCAGCGGTACGGTCCAGCGCGCCTCACCGACGACGTGGTTGACCAGTGTCCGCACGTCCCAGTCCTCACACGGCGTCGGCGCGGTCCACTGATCTGCGCCGACCTCGTTGACCAGCCGGACGAAGTTGTCGGTCGTCCGCCGGTGCAGTTCCACCACATCCATGACCATCTCCCCCTTTGAGTACTCCGTGACGGAGCACTAAGCGTCAGCGTCCGCCCGGGGAGATGGGCCGTCAATGACCCGGCGGTTACAGGCCCAACTGGAGTTGCTCGGCGGCGTCGTGGGCGTGCTGGGAGGCCATCAGGTCGCCGGTGGCGGCGAGCAGGTCGCCGTGATGCCGGTAGCAGGAGCCGGCCAGGTCCTTCATCACCGTGTCGTCGTCGGTGAACGGGATGAGCGCGGTCGCGACCTCCGCGCACCAGCCGGCCAGGTCGAGAGCCATCTCGCTCCGGCCTGCCTGGTGGTACGCCGCCGAGATGTCGAGCAGCACCTTCGCCCAGATCGGCGCATAGGTGCTCGTCTCGTACCGCATCCGGTGCGACTCGCGCTCCGACGAGATCGCGAACAGGTAGTGCGACTCCAGGCCCAGCGTCAGCGCCGCGTCCACATCCTGCAGCAGCAACGGCCCGACCAGCTCAGCCAGCTCACTCGCGCGTATGGCGGCCGACTCGGGATCGGTCCGCCCGGACACCGTCGCGAGCGTCATCCCCGGCGCAGGCTCGCTCAGCGCCACCAGCCGGTGGTACTGCTCGAACGGCCCGAGCTTGATCTCCGCGTTCTCCAGCGCCGAGACCAGGTTCAGCGGCAGACCACGGTCCAGCTCCTCGGTCACCCGCGCGGCCGTCTCCGCGTCGGTGTCGAATGCCGTACGCAGGCAGGCCTCACCGTCCATGATCCGGCCGACGATGCCGAGGTGCTTGCCCTTCCGCGTCAGCGCGGCGACGAGCGTGCGCAGGTCCGTCGCCGACTCGGAGTCGGCGAGGGTGTCGGCCGTGGTCAGGCCGATCTCGTCCGCCTCGAGCGCGAGGTCGAGCCTGCCCTCCGCGGCGTGCACGTCGGCCGAGACCGCGGTCGCGGAGCAGAGGTACCGCGCGTACGACAGCGACTGCGGGCTGTCGTTGATCTGGTCGGCCAGCTGCAGGAAGAGCTGGGTCGCCGCGTCCGCCGAGGCCACCGCGAGCGCGGGATCGCCGTACCGCCGCAGGATCAGCGCGTTCATCGCGAGCACCCGGGCGAAGTCCGGCTGGTACTTCGGCCCGTCCGGTCCGCTGACCAGCTGCCCGTACGCGATCACCGCGCCGTCCATCTCCAGTACGGCGGTCGCACCGTGACCACGATGCGCCTGGGTCATCGCCCGCCGCGCGCGCACGTCGGCCAGGAACGACGTCGCGTCCAGGACGCCGGCATCGCTGAGCTCGGTGTAGCCGAGTTGGGCCTCGTGCAAGGCGGCAAGCGCTTCCTCGTGCCGGCCGGATGCGTTCAGGGAGCCGGCCAACTCGTACTGCGTCGCCGCCATCAGGTGCTTGGCCTCGTAGTGGTCCGGGTGTTCCCCGGCCCGCTCCCTGGCCAGCTCGATGACGCGTTGCTGATACGGCCCGGCCTCGTCGGCGCGGCCCTCCTCGATCAGCAACTGAGCAGTCTGCAGAGCCTCGCCGAGCTCGTCCTCAGGAGGCGTCCAAAGCCCCCCGCTGTCAACCATCTTGACGTTCCACCCCTTCGCAGGTTCAACGGATCACCCTACTGGTCGATGCACGTGCAGATGCAGGGCAGACACGAGGGAATTCCCTAGGGCTGACATGGCTATTACCGGCAGGTAGCCTGGATCAATGAGCGAGCAGACCTCGATTCCGGCGGATCCAGAGCTCGATCCGACCGCGTCGTACGCGACCGATCAGTCGGTGATCCGGCGGCTTTCGGGCCTGTTGCGGGCCTCCGCCGGCACGCGGACGTCGTACGCGCCGGCGACCGGTCAGCCGATCGCGGATCTGCCCCTGTCTGCCCCGGACGACGTGGAAGCCGCCGTCCGGTCGGCGCGGAGGACCCAGCAGACCTGGCGGCGGGTGCCGTTGGCCGAGCGGGCCGCGATCCTGCTGAGGTACCACGATCTGGTCCTCGACCACCGGCACGAACTGGTGGATCTGGTGATCCGCGAGTCGGGCAAGGCGCGCAAGCAGGCGTTCGAGGAGGTCGCTCACGTCGCGCTGACCGCTCGGTACTACGGGCGCAAGGCGGCCGAGTTGCTCGAGCCGCAGCGCAAGCTGGGCATGTTCCCGGTCCTGACCCGGGCCGAGCAGCGGTTCGTGCCGAAGGGTGTCGTCGGCATCATCTCGCCGTGGAACTACCCGCTCAGCATGGCGATGGCCGATGGTCTGCCGGCCGTGCTCGCGGGCAACACCGTCGTACACAAGCCGGACAGCCAGACCCCGCTGACCGCGCTCCGGGCGATCGAGCTGCTCTACGAGGCGGGTCTGCCGCGGGAGGCGTGGCAGCCGGTCAACGGCGACGGCCCGACCGTCGGCGGCGCGATCATCCAGAACACCGACTACATCTGCTTCACCGGCTCGACCAAGACGGGCCGGCTGGTGGCTCGGCAGGCGGGCGAGCGGCTGATCGGCTGCAGCCTCGAGCTCGGTGGCAAGAACCCGATGCTCGTACTGCGTGATGCCGACGTGCACCGTGCGGCGGACGGCGCCGTCCGGGCGTGCTTCGCCAGCGCCGGGCAGCTGTGCGTCTCGATGGAGCGTCTCTATGTCGCCGACCAGGTGTACGACGCGTTCGTGACGGCGTTCCTCGACCGGGTGAAGAAGATCCGGCTGTCCGCGGGGACCGGCTGGGACGTCGACATGGGCTCGCTGATCTCGAAGGCTCAGCTGGAGACCGTGACCCAGCACGTCGAGGACGCGCGGGCCAAGGGCGCCGTCGTACTGGCCGGTGGCAAGGCGCGGCCGGACATCGGCCCGCTGTTCTACGAGCCGACCGTGCTGTCCGGGGTGACGCCGGAGATGCAGTGCTTCGACAACGAGACCTTCGGCCCGGTGGTGTCGATCTACCGGTTCTCCGACGAGTCCGAGGCGATCGAGCGCGCGAACGAGGGCGAGTACGGCCTGAACGCGAGCGTCTGGACCCGGGACGGCAAGCGTGGCCGTGCGGTCGCGGCTCAGTTGACGGCCGGCTCGGTCAACGTGAACGAGGGCTACGCGGCGACGTTCGGCTCGATCGACACCCCGATGGGCGGCATGCGGTCATCCGGGCTCGGGCGCCGCCAGGGCGTCGAGGGCATCCGCCGGTACGTCGACCCGCAGGCGATCGCGACCCAGCGGGTCCTGCCGATCGCGGCCTCGCACGGGCTGTCCGACCAGACGTACGCCGAGCTGATGACCGGCGCCCTACGCGTGCTGAAGAAACTGGGACGTGCATGAGTTACGACTACGACGTCCTGATCATCGGGTCGGGCTTCGGCGGCAGCGTCAGCGCGCTGCGGCTGACCGAGAAGGGATACAAGGTCGCCGTACTCGAAGCCGGCGCGCGGTTCGACGACGCCGGGTTCGCGAAGAACTCGTGGGACACGAAGCGGTTCCTGTTCGCGCCGCAGGTCGGCTGGTACGGCATCCAGCGGATCAGCGCGCTCCGCGACGTGATCATCCTGTCCGGAGCCGGCGTCGGCGGGGGCAGCCTGGTCTACGCCAACACGCTGTACGAGCCGCTGCCGGCGTTCTACACCGACCGCCAGTGGGCGCACATCACCGACTGGAAGACTGAGCTCGCGCCGTACTACGACCAGGCCAAGCGGATGCTCGGCGTCACCACCTACCCGGGTTTCACCCCGGCCGACAAGGTGATGAAGCAGGTCGCCGACGACATGGGCGTGGGGGAGACGTTCCATCCGACCCCGGTCGGTGTCTTCTTCGGCGAGCCCGGCGTCGAGGTCGACGACCCGTACTTCGGTGGCGCGGGCCCGCGGCGTACCGGCTGTATCGACTGCGGCGAGTGCATGACCGGCTGCCGGCACAACGCGAAGAACACGCTGACCAAGAACTACCTCTATCTGGCCGAGAAGGCCGGAGCCGTGGTCCATCCGATGACCACGGTGACCTCGGTCGAGCCGCTTCCAGGTGGCGGGTACGCCGTCGACGTACGGCGTACCTCGAATCGCAAGCAGACCAAGCGGTTCACGGCCCAGCAGGTGGTGTTCGCCGCGTCGGCCCTGGGTACGGCGAAACTGCTGCACCGACTGCGCGACGAGGGCAAACTGCCGCGACTGTCCGACCGGCTCGGTGTGCTCACCCGGACCAACTCGGAGTCGTTGCTGGGGGCAATCGCGAGGGACCGTGACGTCGACTACAGCCGTGGCGTCGCGATCACGTCGTCGTTCCACCCGGACGACATCACCCACATCGAACCGGTCCGGTACGGCAAGGGCAGCAACGTGATGTCGCTGCTGCAGACCGTGCTGACCGACGGCGACGACGACCGGCCGCGCTGGCGGACCTGGTTGCGCGAGCTCCGCGTGCAGCGGAAGAACATCCGCCGGCTGTACGACCTGAAGCACTGGTCGGAGCGGACCGTGATCGCGCTGGTGATGCAGACCGCGGACAACTCGATCACCACGTTCGGCAAGCGGGACCGGCTGGGCCGGTGGCGCCTGACCTCGAAGCAAGGCCACGGCGCCCCGAACCCGTCGTGGATCCCGGTCGCGAACCAGGTGGTCCGGCGGATGGCGACATTGATGCGCGGTACCCCGGGCGGCACCATCGGCGAGCCGTTCAACGTGCCGATGACCGCGCACTTCATCGGCGGCTGTGCGATCGGCGACTCCGCGGAGACCGGCGTGGTCGACCCGTACCACCGGGTCTACGGGTACGAGGGCCTGCACATCCTGGACGGGTCGGCGATCTCGGCGAACCTGGGCGTCAATCCGTCGCTGACGATCACGGCTCAAGCGGAGCGGGCGCTGGCGTTCTGGCCGAACAAGGGTGAGGACGACGCCCGGCCGGCCCCCGGATCGGCGTACCAGCGGATCCAGCCGGTCCGGCCGGCGCATCCCGTCGTACCGGCGGAGGCGCCCGGGGCTCTGCGGCTGCCGATCGTACCGAAGCAGTCTGTGACGGAGTCGTAACGTAACGACAATGCTTCGGACAGTCATCAGGTGACATGAGAAAACCTCAGCACTTGTGTGGCTGCTGAGGTTTGTGGGGCATTTCAGAAAAGGCCCGGAAAAGGGAGCAGGTCCCTCGGGAACGTTTCCGCCCAAATCGTTTCCCGAGGGACCCACTCAAGCCGGGGTGAGGCGCCCGGCGCTTTGGGATCGGGTCACCAGCCACAGCTGGCGACCCGAGCTCTTGGTACCCCACTCTACATCCGATTCCAGGAGTTTCGAGCTGTCGCGAGTGGTTGTGACCACTCTGCGTGCTGATCGTAATGATCAGCTTTTCGTCGCTGCCTGTAATCGAGTGGCGGTCTTCCTTGCGGTAACCGCCTCTGTACACATCAACGAGCCCTTCTACAGGGGGTTACGAGGTTCTGGAGAAAAATCCAAAAAGTTTCCCCGGGTGTGCGGAGAGTGGCTGAGGCAGGTCGCCCCCAGGTGTTTCACGTGACGCCCACCGCAGAGAACTCCGCCGGCCCTGTCCTACTGTGAGCCGACCGTTCGATGAGGCAGGGAGAACCATGGGCGACATCCTGGACGTGGCACGTGAGCAGGTTCTGGAACAGGGCGTCGGTCTGAGCCAGGAACAACTGGTCGAGGTTCTCCGGTCGCCCGACGACCGGCTGCCCGAGCTGCTCGCACTCGCCCACGACGTACGGGTGAAGTGGTGCGGCGAGGAGGTCGAGGTCGAGGGCATCATCTCGCTGAAGACCGGCGGCTGCCCGGAGGACTGTCACTTCTGCTCCCAGTCCGGTCAGTTCACCTCGCCGGTGCGCTCGGTCTGGCTGAACATCCCGGAGCTGGTCGAGGCGGCCAAGGAGACCGCGAAGACCGGTGCGACCGAGTTCTGCATCGTGGCCGCCGTCCGCGGCCCGGACCAGCGGCTGATGGCGCAGGTGAAGGCCGGCATCGAGGCGATCAACGCCGAGGTCGACATCAACATCGCCTGCTCGCTCGGCATGCTGACGCAGGAGCAGGTGGACGAGCTCAAGGCGATGGGCGTGCACCGCTACAACCACAACCTCGAGTCGGCCCGTTCGTACTTCGGTGACGTCGTCACCACCCACTCCTTCGAGGAGCGCTGGGACACCTGCCAGATGATCAGGGAGTCCGGCATGGAGCTGTGCTGTGGCGGGCTGGTCGGGATGGGCGAGACGCTGGAGCAGCGCGCCGAGCTGGCCGCGCAGCTGGCCGACCTGGACCCGCACGAGGTGCCGCTGAACTTCCTGAACCCGCGCCCGGGGACGCCGTTCGGCGACATGGAGGTGATGGCCGGCAAGGACGCGCTGCGGACCATCGCCGCGTTCCGGCTCGCGATGCCCCGTACGGTCCTGCGGTACGCCGGCGGCCGCGAGCTGACCCTGGGAGACCTGGGCACGCGCGATGGTCTGCTCGGCGGGATCAACGCCGTCATCGTCGGCAACTACCTGACCACGCTGGGCCGCCCGGCCACCGCGGACCTCGACCTGCTGGCCGAGCTCAAGATGCCGGTCAAGGAGCTCCAGAAGACGCTATGACCACACTCGTCTACTGCGGTCGCTGCGGCCGCGAGGCCGCTGACGGAGACCACGACGCCTGCCGCCAGGCGCTGACGCTGGAGCCACCACGGTACTGCGACCAGTGCCGCCGTCGGATGATCGTCCAGGTCCACCCGATGGGCTGGGCCGCCAGGTGCTCGGTGCACGGTGAGGTCTCGTCCTGATGTCTGGCATGTTGGCGCGTGACGCGGAGCTGCTGTGGCATCCGTACTCCTCGCTCAGCGATCCGTCACCGGTGCGGATGGTCCGGGGCGCGTCCGGCGTACGTCTGCAACTGGACGACGGGGGCGGCGGCAGCGTCGAGGCGATCGATGCGATGGCGTCCTGGTGGTGCATGATCCACGGCTACCGCAACCCGGTGCTGGATGCGGCGGTGAAGAGCCAGGTGGACGACTTCAGCCATGTCATGTTCGGCGGGCTGACCCACGAGCCGGCGATCCGGCTGGCCGACCGGCTGGTGGAGATCAGCCCCGAACCGTTGCGGCACGTCTTCTTCTGCGACTCGGGCTCGGTGTCGGTCGAGGTCGCGATCAAGCTCGCGCTCCAGTACCAGGTTGCCCGAGGCAACAACGGCCGGACCCGGATGCTGACCGTCCGCGGCGGGTACCACGGCGACACGTTCGCGCCGATGAGCGTGTGCGACCCGGTGAACGGGATGCACTCGCTGTTCACCGGCGCGCTGAAGGAGCAGGTGTTCGGCCCGCAGCCGCCGGCCGGTTTCGACCGCCCGGACGACGATCCGGAGTTCCTTGCGTGGGCCGCTTCCGTGTCGGCGTTGGCGGAGCGGCACGCTGCTGAGATCGCCGGCATCATCGTCGAGCCGATCCTGCAGGGTGCGGGCGGCATGTACCCCTACAGCCCAGCCTGTCTGCGCGTACTGCGGGAGATCGCGGACCGGCACGGGTTCCTGCTGATCCTGGACGAGATCGCCACCGGCTTCGGCCGGACCGGCACGCTCTTCGCCTCCGAGCACGCGGGCGTCGACCCGGACATCCTGTGTGTCGGCAAGGCACTGACCGGCGGTTACCTGTCGTTGGCCGCCACTTTGTGTACGACGGACGTCGCGCACACGGTGTCGAACGGACCCGGCGGTGCGCTGATGCACGGCCCGACCTTCATGGCGAACCCCCTGGCGTGCTCGGCCGCCCTCGCGTCGATCGACCTCCTGCTGTCCCAGGACTGGGCCGGCCGAGTCGCTCAGATCTCGGCAGGATTGTCAGCGGGGCTTGCACCGGCGGCCTCGTTGCCTGGGGTCAAGGACGTCCGTGTGATCGGTGCGGTCGGCGTCGTACAACTGGGTGGGCCGGTCGACCTGCCGCGGATGACCGAGGCGGCGCTGCGGCGCGGGGTGTGGGTGCGGCCGTTCCGCGATCTCGTCTACACGATGCCGCCGTACGTCTGCACCGACGAGGAGATCGCCACCATCGCGGCGGCGATCACCGGGGCAGTGGAGGAGGTCGGCTGATGCTCGAAGACTGGCTGGGCCCCAAAGCGGCTGCGTTGGAGGCTCGTGGTCTGACCCGCCGGCTCCGGGCTCGCGCGGCCGACGAGCGGCTGATCGATCTTGCCGGCAACGACTACCTCGGCCTGGCGTCCGATCCGCGCGTGATCGAGGCCGCAGCCGATGCTGTCTGCCAATGGGGGACCGGTTCTACCGCGTCCCGCTTGGTCACTGGTACGACGGCCCTGCACGAGGAACTCGAGTCGTCGCTGGCGGCGTACGTCGGCCAGGAGACGGCACTCGTGTTCTCGTCGGGCTATCTCGCCAACCTCGGTGTGGTCACGGCGCTCGGTGGGCCAGGGACGCTCGTGGTGTCGGACGATCACGTGCATGCGTCGCTCATCGACGGGAGCCGGCTGTCACGGTCGCGGGTCGAGGTCGTTCCGCACAATGACGTGGACGCTGTCGGCAAGGTGCTTGCTGAGCGCAACGAACCGCACGCGCTGGTGCTGACGGAGTCGGTCTTCAGCGTGCTGAGCGACGAGGCGCCGTTGGTCGAGTTGGCTGCGGTTGCCCGCGAGCAGGACGCCGTACTGCTGGTGGATGAGGCGCATGGGCTCGGGGTGACCGGTGCTGGTCGTGGTTCGGTGCATGCCGCTGGTCTGGCTGGTCTGGAGCATGTGATCGTCACGATGACGCTGTCCAAGGCGCTGGCCGCGCAAGGGGGCGTCGTGCTCGGGCCGGCCCTTCTTCGCGATCATCTGATCAACCGGTCACGGCCCTTCATCTACGACACGGGTCTGAATCCGGCGGCGTGTGCTGCTGCCCTTGCTGCTCTGCGGGTGCTTCAGAACGAGCCCGATCGGCCGTCCGCGATCCACTCTGCGGCGGCCCGGTTGGCGTCGGCTTGTGGCGTGCCGCCCTCGTCCGGTGCGGTTGTCTCCGTCCCGATGCCTGGTCCGCGTGAGGCGGTTCGTGCCGCCGAGCTCTGCCTGGAGAACGGCGTACGCGTCGGAAGTTTCCGGCCGCCGTCCGTCCCCGACGGGATCAGCCGCCTCCGCCTCACTGCCCACGCAGGCTTGTCCGACGACGACCTGGACCGCGCCTGCGCCGTCATCCTCGCCGCGATCGGCCAGGTCTCATGATCATCCTCATCACCGGCACGGACACAGAAGTAGGCAAAACCATCACGACCGCCGCCCTGGCCGCCCGGGTTACCGGTTCTGTCGCGGTGGTCAAGCCGGCTCAGACCGGTGTTGGGCCGGATGAGCCAGGCGACCTGGCTGAGGTCCGCCGGTTGACCGGGCTCACCGAGCTGCACGAGGGGATCCGCCTGCGCGATCCGCTCGCTCCCACGACAGCGGCGCGCCGCGCACAGGTGCCCCTCCCATCCGTGGAGTCGCAGGCCAAGTCCATCGACGATCTCGCCGCGACTCGGGACACCGTTTTGGTGGAAGGGGCCGGTGGGCTTCTGGTCGGGCTCGACGACGCGGGCCATGACCTCGCCGACCTGGCTTCCCACCTCACCAGGCCCTTCACGTTTGTGGTGGTCGCTCGCTCGGGTCTGGGCACGCTGAACCACACCGGTCTGACGGTCGAGGCGCTCCGGAGCCGCGGGCTTCCCATCCAGGGACTGATCATCGGGTCCTGGCCTGCGGAGCCTGACCTGGCTGAGCAGTGCAACCTGGAGGACCTTCCGGTGACCACCGGGGTGCCAGTGATCGGGCGGATTCCGGCCGGCGCGGGGCGACTGGACCGGGAGGCGTTCACGGCCGCCGCGCCCGGCTGGTTCGGATGAGCGGTTGTCCGGCGCGGTACGACGAGGAGCTGGGGTACTGGGTTGTCGACAATCCGGCTGAGGCGCGTGAGGTGCTGCTGGATCCGGCGACGTTCCGGCCGGACAACGCCGTACTGGCTCACACTCCTCTGTCCGTGAAGGCGTTGCGGGTGCTGTCGGCGGTCGGGTTCGCGTTGCCGCCGACGTTGGCCAACAACGCGGGGGAGTCGCACCGCCCGATCCGGGCCGCGGTGGCCCGCTTCTTCAGCCCGGCACGAGTGGCCGCCGTCGAGCCCCTCGCCCGAGAGCTGACGGCTGCGCGGGTGGCTGCTGCGACCAAAGCCCTCGCTGACGGTGAGCACGTGGATCTCGTGCAGGCGGTCGCAGCGGAGCCGCCGGCGCTGGTGGTGCTCGAAATGCTTGGGTTGGCGGATGTCGACGTACCGGCGTTGAAGGCGTGGAGTCTGGATTCGCTCGAGCTGTTCTGGGGCTGGCCCGACGAGGACCGGCAGCTGGAACTCGCGCACAGTGCTGCGGAGTTCTACGGCTGGCTGAGGAAGCGGGTCGTCCAGGCGACTGAGGGCGACCTGTTCGGCGTACTGGTTGGGCTGGGGCTGACCGATGAGGAGGTGTGCGCGGTCGCGTACTTCCTGCTGATCGCAGGTCAGGAGACCACCACGCAACTGATCTCCACTGCCTTCCACCGCACTATCGGCGGGCGTTCGGCCGATGGTGTGGAGGCGGTGCTGCGGGAGGCCTCGTCGGTGCCGACGTGGCGGCGGGTCACCTCCGGGCCTGCGGTGATCGGTGACGTTGAGGTCCCGGCGGGAGCGCCGGTGCTGCTGGGGTTGACGGGACATGGTGGGCCGGCGGATCTGGCGTTCGGGATCGGGATCCACCGCTGCCTGGGCGCAGGGCTGGCCCGGCTGGAGACGAGGGTGGCCCTGGAGTGTGCGGCGGACCTGCTGGCGACCGTCAGGCTGGTGGAGGAGCCGCCGCTGATCGAGCTGCTGTCGTTCCGCGCGCCGAAACGGTTGCTGGTCGGATTACAGCCCGGCTGACCTGCACCGATACCCTTTGCAGGTGACTGAGCATGAGTTGGTCCTGGTCGTCGACTTCGGGGCGCAGTACGCGCAGTTGATCGCGCGCCGGGTCCGCGAGGCCAAGGTGTACTCCGAGATCGTGCCGCACTCGATGCCGGTCGAGGAGATGCTGGCGCGGGGGCCGAAGGCGATCATCCTGTCCGGCGGTCCGCAGTCGGTGTACGCCGAAGGCGCGCCGCGGGTCGAGTCCGGGCTGTTCGAGGCCGGCGTACCGGCGTTCGGGATCTGCTACGGCTTCCAGGCGATGGCGCAGACGCTCGGTGGCGAGGTACGCCGGACCGGGCTGCGCGAGTTCGGTCGTACGCCGGTGACGGTGAGCTCGGCCGGGACACTGCTGGCCGGGATCCCCGAGGACCTCAATGTCTGGATGTCCCACGGTGACGCGGTGCACGCGCCGCCCGCGGGCTTCGCCGTACTGGCCGCCTCCGGCGGCGCACCGGTGGCGGCGTTCGAGGACCTGGACCGCAAGCTGGCCGGCGTGCAGTGGCACCCGGAGGTGCTGCACTCGCAGGCCGGGCAGGCGGTGCTGGAGCATTTCCTCTACGACATCGCGGGCTGCTCGGGCGACTGGACCACCACGAACGTCGTCGACGAGCAGGTCGAGCTGATCCGGCAGCAGGTCGGCGACAAGCAGGTGCTGTGCGCGCTGTCCGGCGGTGTCGACTCCGCGGTCGCCGCGGCCCTGGTGCACAAGGCGATCGGCGACCAGTTGACCTGCGTGTACGTCGACCACGGCCTCCAGCGGTCGGGCGAGTCGGAGCAGATCGAGAAGGACTTCGTCGCCGCGACCGGGATCCGGCTCGAGGTGGTCGACGCCGAGGACCAGTTCCTGTCCGCGCTGGCCGGAGTGACCGACCCGGAGCAGAAGCGGAAGATCGTCGGCCGCGAGTTCATCCGGACCTTCGAGGCCACGGCGCGCAAGGTGGACGCCGAACGGCACATCGAGTTCCTCGTCCAGGGCACGCTCTACCCGGACGTGGTCGAGTCCGGCGGCGGCGCGGGTGCGGCGAACATCAAGTCGCACCACAACGTCGGCGGTCTGCCCGACGACCTGCAGTTCAGCCTGATCGAGCCGCTGCGGACGCTGTTCAAGGACGAGGTCCGCGAGCTCGGCCTGGCTGTCGGGCTCCCCGAGACCATGGTCTACCGGCATCCGTTCCCAGGCCCCGGCCTGAGCATCCGGATCATCGGCGAGGTCACCAAGGAGCGCCTGGACATCCTGCGCGCCGCCGACCTGATCGCCCGCACCGAGCTGACCGCGGCCGGCCTGGACCGCGACATCTGGCAGTTCCCGGTGGTGCTGCTGGCCGACGTTCGCTCGGTCGGCGTCCAGGGCGACGGCCGGACCTACGGCCACCCCGTCGTACTGCGACCCGTCACCAGTGAGGACGCGATGACGGCCGACTGGGCGCGGCTGCCGTACGACGTACTGGAGCGGATCTCGACCCGGATCACCAACGAGGTCGACGAGATCAACCGCGTCACCGTCGACATCACCAGCAAGCCACCGGGCACCATCGAGTGGGAGTGACCCCGGAGGGTCACAATACTGGCGCGATGAATGAAGGGGTGGGAGATCCGCGTCTGGCGGCCGAGGGTGAACTGAGTCTGGCCCGGCTGGCGCTGGACGACAACGAGGTCGGTCACGCGGCCGACCACGTGGCGACCGCGCTGGCGACGGCGCCGTCGCTGCCGGACGCCCATGCAGTCCTGGCGACCTTACTGGCCCATCCCGAGGGCGGCGTCGATCTGTGGACGCTGGATGGCGACGTGTACCTCGGCACTGCGGTGGCGCGGGCGCACGCACTCGCCTTCCGCGGTGAGTACACCGAAGCCCTCAGCCTGCTGGTCTCGGTCCAAGGGCACGAACCGGGCATGGCGTGGGCCGATGTGCCGTGGGTGCTCGACTCCGAGCTGGCCGCCAAACTCGATCCGGACGAGCTGCTGAACGTGTTCATCCAGCTGCTCAAGGCTGTCCCCGATCCTTGCCCGGAGGAGCTGGCTCCGGCATTCGCGCCGTACGTCCAGCTGGTGCGGAACCTCGTCGCCGCGTATCCGGGCTCCGGGAACCTGCTCTGGCTGGCGTCGGTCCTGACCCGGCGACTCGGATTGCTCGACGAGGCGACGTCGTACGCGATCGAGTCGGAACGGGTCGAACCGACCGACCGCGCGGCCATCGCGGTCGGCTACGCCCTGCGGAGCCAGGGCCGCACCGACGAGGCGCTGGCCGCGCTGGAACGCGCGCTCGGCTATCAGCCCGGCAACGTCGCGGTGTACGCCGACATCGCCGGGATGCTGGGCGATGCGGGCCGGCTGGACGAGGGGATCTCGTGGGCCGAGCGGAGCCTCGCGATCGACCCGGTCCACGACTGTTCGTTGGTTGAGCGGCACGGTCTGCTGTTCCGGCGGGACGGTGCAGTCGACGACCTGGTCGCGATCGCCGACCTGCTCCGGTCGGCGGAGCCTGGCAGCCACGAGAAGCAGCACGCCGCTGGCGAGTTGACCGACCGGTCACGGCAGGTCTGGCTCGGCGGCATCCCGGACCCGACCGAGGCTGTCATCAACGTCCTCGACCAGCTGCTGGCGGAGGGTGTCTCTGCTCAGGGCGCATCGCTGACTGTGTCCGCGATCGAGCCGCCGAGTGCTTTGCTCGCCTTCGGCCTGGCGGTGCCGGGCTCTGAGGTGACGGTCAGCGAGATCCTTCCGCCGGATCCGCGGCTCCCGGTGTCTGTGCAGGGCTCTCAGTGCCGGCCGGTCGAGACCGTCGTCTGGCAGTACGAAGGCAGCGTCGCGCGACCCGCGGTCGCTCCGCCAAGTGCGGAGGGTGCTGCGGCGGTCGCTCGCGTTGCCGATTTCGGTGAGTCGTCCGGCGTCAGGGCTCGTTCCGGATGGGCGAGCGTGCCGGCTGCTTACGACCATGCGGTGCTGTTGGCGAGCACTCCGCTGGAAGATCTGCTGGGTGTCTTGGTGCATCCGCCGGCGTCGCCGACCGGAGCGGCCGGGGACTGGCCGGGGTGGATCCGGGCTGTGCAGACGTGGGCCTGTCTGGGGATCGCGCATCACCGGACCGACCAGCCGTGGGCGGAGTCGGTTCGGCGACAGGTGCTGGCTGACCTCGCTTATGGGCCAGAGGACTGGATCACCGAGTCGGCTCTGTTCGCGTTGGCGACCACTGCTTGGGTCGATCCGTCGGCGCGGGCTGACGTCGCCGAGTTGATGGGCTGGCGTTTGCTGGCAGCGGTCGAGGCGCAGCGGGAGCGGCCGGTGACCATCCTGGGATCGCTGGCGACCGTCACGCTGGCCACGCCCGGTCTCAACCCGGACGTGGCGGGTCTGGCCCGCGACATCCTCAGTGCGGACGACGACGTACCTGAAGAGCAGCCCGCGGAACCTCCCAAGAAACGAAGGGGCATCTTCCGCCGCCGCTGAACCTCGGCGCTGCCTCAGCTCTCGAGGGCCGTCGCTTGGATGCCGTCCAGGAGGCGGTCGAGGCCGTAACGGTATGACTCGGTTGCCGCGTCGCGGGTCGTGCCCTGGTAGCCGTTCGCATTCCAGATCGCCGTCATCGCGGGATGCTGATCGACGTCGAAGTACGTCTCCCAGAGGTCGTTGCGCTCGTACCACCAGGCGTCGTTCGTCTGGCCGGTCGACTGCTCGATCAGTTCACTCTCCGCCTCCAGCCCGGCGGCCGAGTCGACGTACGTCGTGATGGCGAGCGCGGCCAGGTTCGTCCCGCGGGGCGTGAGTCCGATCTCGAGCAGCGCGGACAGCAGGTACTCGCGTCCGGCCAGCATGCTCGGGCCCACCGGCGGGCGGATCGTGGACACCTGCGACAGCCAGGGGTGGCGCAGAAACATCGCGCGCGTCTGGTCGGAGTAGATCTCCACCTGCTCGCGCCAGTCGTGCGGCCTGGGCGCGCCGGGGCCGGGGAGCTCACGTTCACCCAGCACCTGGTCGACCATCAGGTCGAGTAGCTCCTCCTTCGACGGCACGTAGGTGTAGAGCGTCATCGTGCCGACGTCGAGTTCCTTCGCGACCCCACCCATCGACGCGGCGGCCAGACCTTGCGTGTCCGCCAGCCGGATCGCCGCCGCGACGACTCCGTTGACGTCGAGCGACGGCCGTCGTCCGGCGCCGCGTCCGCGAAGGACGGTCGGCTCCTTGTCCGCGGTGGATTTGCGGTGGTTCCGCCACAGCAGCGCCAGGGTCCGCTCTGGCTGTCCCTCACCGCTTCGCCGCTCCGTCACAGGCCCACCATAGGCGCTGCGTGCAATTCTCGTATACCTTACGGAAATCAGGTTCCGAGGGTGAGGAGAACGGCATGACCATCCTGGTGACTGGCGCGACCGGGAGTGTGGGGCGGCTGCTGGTGGACGAACTGGTGACGGCCGGCGTACCGGTGCGGGCGCTCACCAATCACCCGGCCCGGGCGGCGCTGCCCGGCGGGGTCGAGATCGCTCACGGGTACCTGGGGAAGCCGGCGACATTGCCTGCCGCGCTGGCCGGTGTCGACACCGTGTACCTCGCGCCCCTTCCGGCGTACGTGGAGGACTTCGTCCGGTGCGCGCAGGACGCCGGCGTACGGCGGATCGTCGTACTGTCCGGTGAACCTGCGGAGTACGAGGCGCACGGGGATCCGTCGACGTGGCACTACTACCGGATCGAGCGCGCGATCGAGGCCGGCGGCTTCGAGTGGACCTTCCTGCGGCCGGGCCAGTTCATGAACAACACGCTCGACTGGGCGGAGTCGATCAAGACCTCAGGCGTGGTCCGGACGCCGTACGCCGGTGCGGTGCAGACACCGATCGACCTCGGCGACATCGCCGCGGTGGCGCGCGTCGTACTCCTCGACGAGACCTTCACCGGCCAGAAGCTGACGATGAGCGGGCCTGAAGGTTTGACCGCACCCGAGCAGGTCGAGCACATCGCCGCGGCGATCGGGCGGGAGCTGAAGTACGAGGAGCTGACCCCTCAGGCCTACCTCGATCGCCTCGCTCCGCTGATCGGCCTCGAGACAGCCCAGTGGCTACTGGACGGCTTCCGCATGATGGCGGAGCACCCCATGACCCCCGAGCCCACAGTCGCCCAAATCCTCGGCCGCCCCGCCCTGCCCTACCGCGAATGGGCCCGCGCAAATGCGAACACCTTCCGCTGAATCCAGCCCACGACTCGACGGCTAGATCGAGTTCACCGGTGGGCGGATCATGAAGACGTCGATCGGGTCCTCGGACTCCAGGACGAATCCGTGGCGCTCGTAGAGGCGCCGTGCATCACTGTCCTGCAAGACGTTCAAGGCAACGGTCGCGCCCTGGGCATCGGCCTCGTCCAGTGCCGCGCGCAAGACAGCGGACCCAAGGCCTCGCCCCTGAAGTCGCGGAGCCAGGTAGAAGTGCTCCAGCCACAGCCGACCTTGGGCGGGCCGGAGCGTGATGCATCCGGCGAGTTCGTGATCGACCACGATGATCGACGTGTACTCAGCTGAGAAGGAGTCCCGAAACCGCTGCCGTACGCGGTGCTCGTCGTAGCGCCCAAGGCGTTCCAGGTCCGGGCGCATCACCTCGGCCCGCAACTCCGCGATCGCCTCGACGTCCTCAAGCACCGCAGCCCGCAACGCCCATCCGGCGCCGTCCGCCAACGCACTCCGCCCAGACAGCACGTCCGGCCGCGCTCCAACCTCCATCGCCTCACCATCCACCGCCGAAGTATCTCAATCGGCCCGAGACGAACAGGCGCACGGCCACACTCCGGGATGGCTAGAACAGAGCCTCCTGCTGAGTGGCTGATCGTTTGGTGGTACGTCGGGGAGGGCGGTCCGGCTCGTGGGACCTGTGGCTCGACGTGCGGCCGAAGCCGTGTTTGTTGAGTAGCGGGCGGACCTTGGATTCGAAGGCGTTGCGGTAGCTGGGGGACGCGTTGGTGCCGTGGCCGTAGAGGGATTCGTAGCGGCCGACCAACTCGGGATGCTCGCGCGCCAGCCAGCCCATGAACCATTCCTTCACACCCGGGCGGAGGTGAAGGACGAGCGGCGTGACGCCGGTCGCGCCGGCTGCGGAGAGCTCGGCGAACAGCTGATCCAACTGCTCGGACGAGTCCGTCAGCCACGGCAGGACCGGAGCGACCATCACGCCGCACGGTAGGCCGGCATCGCGCACCGCACGGATCAGGTCGAGACGTCCGCGCACCGACGGTACGCCGGGCTCGAGCGTCTTCCGCAGCTCCTCGTCCAGCAGTGCAAGGGAGATGGCGACGCCGACGTGCACCTGCTCGGCGGCCGCTGTCAGGAGATCGAGGTCGCGCCGCAGCAGCGTGCCCTTGGTCAGCACGGACAGCGGCGTACCGGAACCTGCGAGCGCCTCGATGATCCCGGGCATCAGGCGATAGCGCCCCTCGGCGCGCTGGTACGGGTCGGTATTGGTGCCCAGGGCAACTTGCTCGTGGGTCCACGACGGTCGCGCGAGTTCACGGCGCAGTACGTCCGCGACGTTGGTCTTCACCACGATCTGCTGATCGAAGTCCTCGCCCTGGTCGAGCTCCAGATACTGGTGTGTCGGGCGGGCGAAGCAGTACCGGCAGGCGTGCGTGCAACCGCGATACGGGTTGATCGTCCAGTTGAACGGCAGCATCGTCCCCGGCACCGGGTTCAGCGCGGATCGCGCGAGCACCTCATGGAACGTGATCCCGCGGAACTCCGGCGTCGTCACCGACCGAACCAGACCCGCGATCGACCCGAGCCCCGGCAACGTCCCCGGAGTCTCCACATCGATTTGCTGACCTGCCCACCTCATGCACTACAGTCGAACACATGTTCGCCATGAAGTCCAACTCCCGCCCGCACCTGTCGGGCAGCGCTACTCGAGTCCGATCTCGCCTGGCGCGCTCTTGGCCAGCCCGACCACGATCCCGGCGTTCGACCGCACCTCGTCCCAGCGCCGCTGGAAGGTGGAGTAGGCGATCGCATCGAGGCCGATATGGATGAGGTAGGCGTGCAACCGCTCGCGGAGATTGGCCGGAAGCAGTCCGCCGGCGCGCCAGTGGGCCAGCAGGGCGGCCTTGATGTCGATCGCTCGCCACTGCGAGTACCACGGCCACCAGTAGATGAGCCAGGCCGCGTCGTACAGGTTGTCGCCGTACAGTGCGTTGCCCCAGTCCAGTACGGCGCTGACGTTGCCATCGGCAACGAGCACGTTGCCGCTGAGCAGGTCGCCGTGGATCATGTGGCGCTCGGCGGGCAGGTACGGCGCGAGCGCGGCGATCGCGGTCAGTCCGGCCTCGACTGGTCCCAGTCCGATGTCGGAGTTGGCCAGCGCCGCCCGCCAGCCAGGCACCCGTGCAGTCTCGGTGCCAATCGCCAGGAGGGCGTCCACCCAGGAGCTGTACGGCGCTCGCCGATCAGCTGTCCAGATGCCGTAGCCCACGGTATCCGTAAGGTCGATCTTGCCGATGTCGTCGATCGCGGTCAGCAGACTTGGAAGCGCCGGCGCGACGTCGGCGGCGGACAGATCGTCGAGCCCGGTCCCGTGCGCACGCGCCGAGATCGCATAGTGCCAGCCCTCGACCATCCCTCTCGCCAGCACCGAGGGAACGGGGAGATTGGGTCCGGCGAAGCGCGCGACCAGTTCGTCTTTCGCGAAGTCCGTGCCGTAGGCACCTATGCGCAGCACCGCCTCCGCTCCGTCGAGGGTCAACTCGAACGCCTGGGACCATTCGCCCGACGCCAGAGCGCGTGGCTCGGTCGCGCGCTGGCCGAACGTCGTCCGCACCAAGCGCCGTGCGATCTCTGGCAACGCGGCGTTCTCTTCGGCGGACATCCCGAAGAGAGTAGCAACCACCGCTGCTACGGGAGGGTGAGGATTTCGGGTGCTACGGGAGGGTGAGGATTTCGGGGCCGTTGTCGGTGAGAGCCACGGTGTGTTCGGCGTGGGCTCCTCGGGTTTGGTCGGCGGAGCGGAGGGTCCAGCCGTCTTCGTCGATGACGTAGGTGGTGCCGGGGCCTGACCAGAACCACGGCTCGATGGCGAACACGTGGCCGGCGCGGAGTTTGAGGCCTCGGCCGGGGCGCCCGCCGTTGGGGATGTGCGGGTCTTCGTGCATGCGGCGGCCGATGCCGTGGCCGCCGAAGTCGAGGTTGGTGCCGAGATTGGCGGCCCGGCCGATGCGGCCGATGGCGGCGCCGACGTCGCCGAGGCGGTTGCCGGGGACGGCGGCGGCGATGCCGGCTGCGAGGGCCTGTTCAGTGGTGGCGATGAGTTCCAGGTCTTCGGGTCGCGGTGTGCCCACACAGAAGCTGGTGGCGGCGTCAGCGCACCAGCCTTCGATCGAGGCCCCGCAGTCGACGTTCAGGAGGTCACCGTCGGCGAGTTTCTGGTCGCTGGGGAGTCCGTGCAGCACCGCGTCGTTGACCGACGTACAGATGACGCCGCTGAACGGGATGCCGGCGAACCCGGGCTGGTAGCCCTCGAACAGCGACACCGCTCCGGCGGACCGCAGTACGTCGCGTGCGACCTCGTCCAGCTCGCGCAGCGAGACCCCGACCGCGGCGTCCTTCTTCACTGCGGCGAGGGCGTTCGCGACGACTCGGCCGGCCGCGCGCATGTGTTCGATCTCCGCGGGCGTCTTCAGCTCGACCATCGGATGCTTCCTTCGTCTTCCCGGATAGTTATACCGGTACTATTATCACGCTTATGGTCCGACCACCTCTTTCCAGCTGGGATCGCGAACGCGGCCGGCAGCTCGGCCGCCTGCTCCGCGAAGCCCGGGGCGAGCGCAGCATGGTCGACGTCGCGGCGGCCTGTGGGGTCTCCGTCGATACTCTCCGCAAGATCGAGACCGGCCGCATCCCGACGCCGGCCCTCTTCACGGTGGCCGCCGTCGCGGCCACCCTCGACCTGTCCCTCGACACACTCGTCGTCGCCTGCCAGGACAGCCCGGCGGCCGAGGCCGATCGCCCGGACAGCAACAACCTGATCGCCTAGAGCCACCGGCAGTTGGCGCCGGAGCTGACGTAGAACACGATCGAGCCACCGCGGCAACCAAACCTGGGGTGGAGGCGTCTCCTGTCCGACTGGGGTTGAGGGCTTGGGGGTTGCGATGGCGGTACGACGGCGGACGGTGCTCGGCGCGATGCTGGCCGGAGCCGGAGCGGTGGCAACAGCGGGCTGCATCGCCGATACGGCCGCGGACACAGGCCAAGGCGCTGGCAACGGCCAAGACAGCGGCCAAGGCGAGAGCAGTGGCGTCGAGGCGCCGCCACAGCAGGCGAAGCCGCCAGACGGACCCGACCGAATCACTCTGGTCGCCACAGGCGACGTACTGCTGCACGAGCGCCTCTGGACAACGGCCCGCCGCGACGGCCGCGACGGCGCCTGGGACTTCGCCCCGCTGATGGGCAGCGTCAAGCCGCTCGTCCAACAGGCCGACATCGCGGTCGCCCACCTCGAGACGCCACTGGCGCCCCTCGGCGGCCCGTACCACGGCTACCCACTCTTCCAAGGCCCGCCACAGATGGCCGCAGCCCTCAAACAGACCGGGTACGACGTCTGCACCACGGCGAGCAATCACAGTTTCGATGGCGGCGCGCCCGGCGTGGATCGCACCCTGAAGACCCTCGACCAGGCCGGCCTCGAGCACGCCGGCACTGCCCGCTCCCGGGCCGAGGCCGAGACGCCCACGATCGTCGACGTGCACGGGGTGAAGATCGCGTTCCTGAGCTTCACGTTCGGCTTCAACGGCCTGCCGTACCCGAACGGCGAGACCTGGCGGGCCGGCATGATCAGCGTTCCCACGATCACGCTGCGCGCCCAGGACGCCCGCGACCGCGGCGCCGAGATCGTCGTGGTCAGCTGCCACTGGGGCACGGAGTACTCGCCGAGGCTCAACGACCAGCAGCGTGAGGTCGCGCCGCAACTGCTTGCCGACAGCAACATCGACCTGCTGATCGGACACCATGCCCACGTGGTGCAGCCGATGGAGCAGCACAACGGCAAGTGGGTCGCGTACGGCCTCGGCAACCTCGTCGCCGCGCATCGCGAACCCAACAGCATCAAGGCCGAAGGCCTCCTGGTCCGCTTCACCTTCACCCGCGACGGCGACCGCTGGAAGACTGACCAAGCCGAGTACGCGCCGTTGCTGATGACCGATGCGCTGCCTGTCCGCGTTCTCGACGTACGCCGTGAACTCGCCAAGGACGATGTGACAGCAGCCCGCAGGGAGCGTCTCGAGCTGGCTGAGCGCCGTACGTCGACGACTGTCCGATCACTCGGCGCGAGCCCGAAAAGCCTATAAGACAACGATGGGTGGCAGGGAGGCGTTCAGATGGGCTGGTCGCGACGGCCGCGGACCGGTCCGGCCGCACGGTGACGAAAATGCTTTGAGGGCTTGCGGTACGACGGTCTATGGTCGGCCGCATGATTACGTACTTTGTGATGGTCCGTCGTGCCCGGCTCCGGGCAGGCGAGGGGTGCCTGGGGATGGCATCCGCTCGATAGTCGTTGGGCCCAACGGGTCGTGGACGCCGCCGGGGTGCAGCCCGGCGAACTCGTCCTCGACATCGGAGCCGGACTCGGTGCGCTGACCGCTCCGCTGGTCCGGGCCGGAGCCCGGGTGGTCGCTGTCGAACTCCACCCTGGTCGGGCCGACCGCTTGCGGCGGAGGTTCGCGGACGCACCGGTGACGGTGGTCCGGACCGATGCCGCTGATCTGCGGTTGCCATCCCGGCCGTTCCGAGTGGTGTCGAGCCCGCCGTACAACGTCTCCACCGCACTGCTGAAGCGTTTGCTGGCGCCAGGATCCCGCCTGGTGTCGGCCGATCTCGTGCTGCAGCGGCAGGTGGCGAACCGGTGGATCCGTGGCGACGCACCGGGGGCGAACCGGTGGTTCCGGCACTACGACTTGTCGATCGGCTTACGCCTTCCCCGCAAGGCTTTCACCCCACCTCCGCAGGTCGACTCCGCAGTGCTGCTGCTGCGCAAACGGTAGGAAGGGCAGACCCCTTGCCGGTCAGAGGTGACCGGCAAGGGGTCTTTGCTGTCAGCAACTATCACCCGTGCCAGGAGGTCCAGAGCGCCGCGTACGAGCCCTGCCGGGCGACCAGCTCATCGTGGCTGCCGAGCTCGCTGATGCGGCCGTCCTCGACCACCGCGACGCGGTCGGCGTCGTGCGCGGTGTAGAGGCGGTGGGCGATGGCGATCACCGTCCGGCCCTCGAGTACGGCGGCAAGCGAGCGCTCCATGTGCCGCGCGGCCCGTGGGTCGATCAACGACGTCGCCTCGTCCAGCACCAAGGTGTGCGGGTCCGCCAGCACCAACCGGGCCAGCGCCAATTGCTGCGCTTGCGCCGGCGTCAGCGCGAGCTGGCCGGAGCCGACTCGCGTGTCCAGACCGTCCGGCAGCGCATCCGCCCACTCCCGCGCATCAACGGCAGCCAGAGCGTCCAGCAACTCCGCGTCCGACGCGCCGGGGCGCGCCATCGACAGGTTGTCGCGTAACGTCCCGACGAAGACGTGGTGCTCCTGGGTGACCAGCGCGACCTGCTTGCGCAGCTCGTCCAGCGGCAGCTCGGTCATCCCGACGCCGCCGACCGTCACCGAACCAGTCCGTGGTGGATGGATGCCCGCGACCAGCCGGCCCAGCGTCGACTTCCCGGCACCGGACGGCCCGACCATGGCGATCCGCTCGCCGGGCTGGACCGTGAGATCGACACCGTGCAGTACGTCGCGGCCGTTGACGTACGAGAACCGTACGTCGTGCGCCTCGACCAGGTCACCGGACGGCATCCGGCCCGACGGCGTGCGGTCGTCCGGTACGTCGCTGATCCCCAGCAAGCGGGCGAACGCGGCGCCACCGGACTGCAACTCGTCCAGCCAGGAGAGCAACCGGTCGACCGGATCGATCAGCTGGTTGACGTACAGCACCGCAGCCGTGACGGCACCCAGCGAGACGTGCCCGTTGAGGTGCAGCCAGCCGCCGAACAGCAGGGTCCCGACGACCGGCACAAGGTAGCTGACCTCGGCGACCGGGAAGTAGACCGTCCGGAGGAACAGCGTGTACCGCTCGGCCAGGTAGGAGCCCCGGATGTCGGCATCGCCGCGGCGGACCCGTTCGTCGTACCGCTGCAGTGCCTCGACCGTCCGGGCGCCCTCGACCGTCTCGGCCAATGAGCTGGTCATCTGCGCGTACGCCGCGTTCTCACGCAGGTATCCGTCCTTGGCGCGGCGCAGATACCACTTCGTGCTGAGCCAGAGCAGCGGAGTCATCGCGAGCAGCGGCACCAGCACCCAGACGCCGACCAGCACCGTCGCCGCGACCGTGAACAGCACGGTGACGAACGCGATGATCGTCTCCGGTACGGCGAAGCGCACCGTCCGCGAGAGTGTGTCGACATCACGCGAGGTGCGGGACAGCAGGTCACCCGTGCCGGCCCGCTCGACCGTGCCGATCGGCAGCGCGAGCGCGTTGTCGACGAAGTCCTCACGCAGCTCGGCCAGCACCTGCTCGCCGAGTGCGAACGACTTGAACCGGGCCCACCGGGTCAGCAGCGACTGCGCGACGATGAACACCGCGATCACCAGGATCACCTGGTTGACCTTGGCCACGGTCGTGCCGTTCTGGACGTCCTCGACCAGGCCGCCGATCAGCCGCGGCGCGGCCAGACCGCTGATCGCCGCCAGCCCGTGCAGCACCAGCGCGACCGACAGGGTGCGCGGATGCTGCCGGGCTAGCCGGCGTGCGTGCCGACGGATCTCGGTCGGGCCTGCCACAGGCAGGATCTGCCTCATGCGAGCACCTCCTCCTCTTCCGTCTGCCTGGTCACTGTCCTGCGGTACTGCGGTTCGGTCGCGAGCAACTCACGGTGCTTGCCGGAAGCAACCACTCGGCCGGCGGCGACGAAGATGACCTCGTCGACGTGGTCCAGCAGCAGCGGACTCGCGGTCAGCACGACCGTGCTGCGGCCGGCACGCTGATCACGCAACCGCTCTGCGATCCGCGCCTCGGTGTGTGCGTCGACCGCGGACGTCGGCTCGACCAGCACCAGCACGGACGGGTCGGCCAGCAGCGCACGCACCAGCACCAACCGCTGCCGCTGTCCACCGGAGAACGACCGGCCCTTCTCCTCGACCTCGGAGTCGAGTCCGTCGGACAGCGCGACCAGGACGTCCTCGGCGGACGCCGTCCGCATCGCCGCCATCACTTCCTCGTCGGTACGACGGTTGTCCGGGTCGAGCTCCTCGCGCAGTGTGCCGGTGAACAGCTGTGAGCCGGTGTCGCTGACCAGGATGCGCGCACGCACGTCCTCGCGCGTCGCACTGGCCAGGGTGACCCCGCCGTACCGGACCTCGCTGGTGTCGTCGTACCGGCCGAGGCGGTCGGCCAGCTCGCCGTTGCTGTCCGCCTCGGCGGAGACGATCGCGGTGAGCAGGCCGTCGCGGGCGCGGATGCCGGACACCGGGTCGACCAAGTCGCCGTGGTCGGGCAGGTGCACCGCCGTCTTCGGCTCGGTGATGTCGGACCGCAGTTCCAGCACTCGGATCACCCGTCCCGCCGCGACCAGACCGCGCATCAGCTGGTTGGCGAACTCGGTCGCGGTGCGCAGCGGCAGCACGAGGAACGTCGCATAGCCGTAGAAGGCGACCAGCGAGCCCGCACTGAGGTCGCCGCGCAGCGCGAAGTGCGCGCCGAGGCCGACCACGAGCACGACGAAGATGCCCGGCAGCAGAACCTGCGCGGCGTCCAGCACGGACTGGATCCGCGCGACCCGCACACCGGCCTGCCGGACCTGCTGCGACTCGCCGCGATACCGGCGCGAGAAGGAGTCCTCACCGCCGATGCCGCGCAGCACCCGCAGACCGGCCACGATGTCGGAGCCCAACGAGTTCAGCTCGCCGACCGCCTCACGTTGCGCGGACTGCCGCTTGTGCAGCGGCCGCAGCATCGGGCCGAGGCAGAACAGCATCACCGGTACGCCGATCAGCACCACCAGGCCGAGCGTGGTCGACGAGGACAGCAGGATCGACGCGACCACGACGAACGCGACGATCGAGCCGGTGAAACGGGCCGAGATCTCCATCAGGTTGCCGATGTAGGACAGGTCGCCGGCGCCGATGCTGACCACCTCACCGGTGGCCAGATGCTTCGGCAGCGTCGCGCCGAGGTCGGCGGACTTCCGGGTGATCACCTGGACCGTGCGGTACGCGGCGGTCAGCCAGTTCGTCACCGCGAACCGGTGCCGCATGATGCCGGCCAGAGCCTGCACCACGCCGACCACGAACAGCACCGCGGTCCACTGCAGCAGCCGCTTGCCGTCGCCCGCCGCGATGCCCTCGTCGATCGCGAGGCCGAGAATCGCCGGGATGAACGCCTGCGCGCCCATCCAGAGGATGCCGAACGCCATACCGCCCGCGAGCGTGCGGGACTGACCGCGCGCGACCCACCACAGATAACGGGTCGGCGAGCGGTGATCGGGGACGCCCGGATCAGCGACAGGAAGTTGTCTCATAGCGCTTTCAGGCTAGGCGTCACCACCGACAGCCGCATGCGAATTAATCGCGTCTGTGAACCCCGCGGGCGACTGCCGGGTAAGGCCGTGTTCGGCGTGGCACATGTCTGCTACATCGTGCTGTTCACCCGCCGTACGACGCACCGGTCGCCTGTTGTGCTCGCGGCGTACATCGTCTTCTGGGCCGGTGCGCTGGCGCTCCTGCTCGCTCAATTGGTGACGGTCGGTGCGGCTTTCGTATCTGCCCGCGCATCGAAAGACCTTCACCTTGCGTTGGGCAACGAGTTCCCGACGGGCCATGTCCGCCGCCTGTCCTGGATTCATGCTGGTGATCGCGCATCGGGGAGCGAGTGGCTACCGCCCGGAACACACGCCGGCGGCGTACCGCCTGGCTGCGGCCCAGGGGGCCGACTATCTGGAACCCGACCTGGTCGCCACTCTCGACGGCGTCCTGGTCTGCCGGCACGAGAACGAGATCTCCGGTACGACGGACGTCGCGGACCACCCGGTGTTCGCGGACCGGAGGATCACCAAGATCGTCGACGGGACCGCCGTCACCGGCTGGTTCGTGGAGGACTTCACCTACGACGAGCTGCGGACACTGCGGACGCGGGAGCGGATGCCCGAGCTGCGCGCGGCCAACACGGCGTACGACGGGCACGAGGAGATCCCCACCTTCGACGACGTGGTGGCGCTGGCCCGGGAGGAGTCGCTCCGGTACGGACGACCGATCGGCGTGATCCCGGAGATCAAGCACCCGGCGTACTTCCGGCGGCTCGGACTGCCGCTGGAGGAGCTGCTGACCGAGCGGATCCTGGCCCTGCGGCTGCGCGACGACGAGATCATGGTGCAGTCCTTCGAGCCGACCAGCCTGCGGCGGTTGTCGGTGATGACCCGGGTGCCGCTGGTGCAACTGGTAGATGCAGACGGTGCCCCGAACGACTTCCGCCGTACTGGCGACGGCCGCACCTTCGCGGACCTGATCGAGCCGGCTGGGCTGCGCGAGGTGTCGACGTACGCGCAGGTGCTGGCGCCGCACAAGGATCTGGTCATCCCGCGCACCGCGGCGGGCAACCTGGGTGAGCCGACCCGACTGGTCGACCAGTCCCACCGCCTCGGCCTGAACGTCCAGATCTGGACCTTCCGGGCCGAACGCCGCTTCCTCCCCACGGCCCTCGACCTCCCCGCCGAACTCTGCCGCTTCGCCACCCTGGGCATCCAAGGCGTCTTCGCCGACCACCCCGACATAGCCACCGCCACCCTCAAACAAACGGCGTTGAACGTCTAACAAAGGGGAGGCGGCAGGGTGGGGGCTCTCACCCTGCCGCCTGGTCGGGGGTCAGCGGAGGTTGTAGGCGTTGGTGAGGGTCTGGGTGATGGCGTTGTTGTCGGTGTCGGTGGAGTGGATGCGTAGGGATACGGACTGGCCCTTGTGGGGGTGGGTGTAGGTGGCCTGGTAGCGGCCGTTGTGGAGGTTGCGGATCGAGGTGGGTTGCCAGGTGGCGCCCTCGTCGGTGGAGACTTCGACGGTCAGGGAGCGGATCGGGTCTGCGGTGGCGCCGGGCTGGTGGCCGACCGACAGGTTGAGCGAGACGCGCTGACCGAGGCGTGCGGTGTTGGCGAGGTCGAGGGCGGTGTGGCCGGAGCGGGCGTCGGTGACGTCGGTGTAGTCGACGTCGAGCAGCGGTAGGACCTTGCTGCCCGCTGCGACGGTTGTCGAACCGAACGTCCACTCGGTGTGGGCGTTGGTCGTCAGTCCGACGACACTGCGGTTGTTGGCCACGTCGGACACGAGCCGATAGCGGCTGGAGGTTGCCGGGACCGGCACGTTGCCGACCGTGAAGCCGCTGTTGTAGACCTCGGTGTCGTCGGCGTACAGCGTGGTGTTCACCGAGGTGCCAGGCAGCGACCGCGCCCAGTTCCCGGCGGCGTCGGTGAACGGCGCGTAGTCGAAGTCGATGACGTCGCCCCGCCGGTTGGTGGTGCCCTGGCTGTCGTTCCGGGCGCCGGCTGCGACCCCAGGTGAGTACGGCGCCTTGAGGAACTCCAGATCGGCGTGCTCACCCGGACGGTACGTCGGGAACTCCCGCGGCCGGACGAGGGTCTTCTTGGCGTAGAACTCCCAGGCCGTCGTCGCCTTCACGTCCCGGTCGGCCGTCACGTACTGGGTCCGCGTGTAACCGGTCGTCGGAACCCAGTCCTCGACAGGCGACGTGGAACAGCCGCAGGACGTGTCCGAGTGCTGGTTCAGGACCCAGCCGGCTCCCGCTTCGCCGGTCCCGGAGGAGTAGATCCGGGTCGTGACCGTCGCCAGGTCGGACGAGCGGTAGGACAGATCGCGCCCGACCTGACCCTTCTCGACGAAGCTCACGTCGTACGCGTACGGCGAACGCGGTGTCTCGGTCAGCTCCATCCACGCCCACGGGCTGCGGGCTTCGGACCGCAACTCGAGACCGTCGGACCGCGACAGCGCCATCGTCACGACACCGGGACCGTAGAGGTGCGGAACCAGGTCCGCGGTGTGCACGGGGTAGACGGCAACAGCGACTGCTCCGGCGTCGGTCAACTGCTGGACCACCTCGTCGACCGACCGGTCTCCTGGCTGCTGGATCAGCGCCACCGCACCGGCCACCTGTTTCGGTTCGGCGTCGGCGTCGACCAGCCGGTACCGGCGCTTCCCGTCGGTGAGTGGACCTCCGGCGTACGACGCGCTCACCCGCCCTCCACCGGACCGCGCCTGCAGCAGCGGCACGCCGGAGTCCCACGTCGTCATGACCGAGAAGCCCGCATCCGTCACCCGCTCGGTCGGTGACATGGACAGCCGCAGCGGCGTGCCCGTGGTCATGTCGGTCGCCCACTCGTCGTAGATCGCGTGGGTGTCGCCCGGATCGCCCCGGTTCCACCGCACCGAGACGGAGTGCGGCGCCGACGGCTTCGAGGTCGTCAGGGTCATCGGCCTCGCCGTGCGGGCATCGAGCGTGACGGTGTAGTTCGGCGCGTGGGCGGACATCTTGGGCAGTCCGACGATGCTGATCTCTGACGTCGTGTCGCCGGAGCCGTCCGGTGTGGTGATGAGGCCGAAGACGTTGTAGTTGCCCTCAGGCAGCCGCAGCGTCCACTCCTTCTGGTTCGGTGAGAACAGCAGCTCCTCCGCGTAGTACCGTCCGTCGGCCTCCTGGTACGGCGCGACGCGAGCCCGGCCGCTCGCCGGCTTGCCGTTCCGGTCGAGCATGCGGATGGTCACGTCGACGGTGTCGTCCTGCTTGACGAAGCCGACGGTCGTCGCAAGCTCTACGCCGGAACCGGTCGCGGTGACCCGTCCGCTGTACTCGTCGGCCACCAGTGCGGTCGCATCCAGCTTCAGCGTGACGTCGGCCGATGCGCCCGCCGCGATGGTGGTCGTGGCCGGTGTGACGGTCACGCCGGGCAGGTCGGTGGCCAGATCGAGGGTCACCGCAGTCTCGGAGTGGTTCTGATAGGTCAGCGTCTTCTGCTGCCGCAGTTGGTCGGCGCGGTAGGGCCGAGTGATGTGCCCGAAGCTCACCACGCCTTGGTCGACACTGATCTGCTGGGCAGTGGCCCGAGCGAGGTCGACCGCTCCTGCGCCCACGGTGAATGCCGTGCTGCGTTCGACCGGATCGGCGCTGGAGGCAAGGGTTGCCTTGAGCAAGCCCGGCGACCACTCCGGGTGCTCCTGGTGAAGGACGGCAGCCGCACCGGCGGCGTACGCAGCAGAGGCAGAGGTGCTGGCAGCAGACGCGTAACCGCCACCCGGGTAGGCGCCGATGACGCCGAACGCCGGTGCGACGAGCTCAGGCTTGATGGCCCCGCGGTCTGCCATGACGCCGTGCCTCGCCCGGTCCCACCAGTTGCCATGGTTGGTGCCGCCGACGGTGAGGGCGGCTGGAGCCGCACCGGGTGCGACCACGTTCGTCGTCCCTGGTTCGGCATAGCTCTTGGAGCTCGTCGGTACGACGAACAGGGCGTCGGACTGCCGGCCGAGGTCGTCGACCGCCTGGGTCAGCGGATCCTCGCCACGGGTGATGCTGCCGGCGACGTTGACGTCGATGACGTCGGCCCCCGAGTCCACTGCCCACTGCAACCCGGCGATGGCCCAGGACTCGTAGCCGGCACCGGTGTCGTCGAAGACCTTGCCGACCGCGAGGTGAGCGCCCGGGGCGGCACCGGCGTACTGCCCGTCGGACGCGGCGCCGCTGCCGGCGGCGAGCGACGCGGAGTGTGTGCCACTGCCGAACCGATCGGTGGTGTCGTTGCCGCCGGTGAAGTCGCGGGTCAGGTCGATCCGGCCGGCGAAGTCCGGGTGAGACGCGTCGATGCCGGTGTCCAGGACCGCGATCAGGGAACCTGTTCCGTCGTACGCGCTGGTGGTCTTCGTCGCAGCGGAGTCCTTGGTGCCTTTGGTGAGCGGCGTGCCGACCGGCCGCGTGCGGGCGTCCAGCCACACCTTCTCGACGTCGGGCCGCTTCTGGATGTCGGCGAGGAAGCCGGTCTTGGCGTCCTTCGGCTGGCTGACTGCCTTGAAGGTCGCGCCGGTGCGGTACGAGACGATCAGCGGAAGCGTGCTCCGGTCGTTGTCGCCGTACCCCTGGCGCACGAGGGCGCTGACGTCGAAGAGCCGCCGGTCGAGTTTGCCGGCGGCCATCAGGTCCAGCGCCGAGGCCGGCTCGACGTACACGTCGCCGTCCTGGAGATAGGTGTGGGTGCCGGCGTTGGAGCTGCCGGGCGCGGTGGTGACGACGGTGGCTTGCTGCTTGCCGTCTGCCAGGGTGTCGAGGCGTACGACGTCACCGGTCACCAGTGTGACCAGGTCAGTCCTGGTGACCGCGGCTGACGGTTCGTGCGCGGCGGTTGGCGCGGCCGCGGCGCTGCCGGTTGCTGTCACTGGCGCGAGGGCCAGCGATCCGGCGAGGGCGACGGCGGGAAGTAGTCGTGGGAGCACGCTTTGGAACGTAAGGAGCCCGGAGGGATACCGGCAATCGATCCGGCTGGCGAGAACTCGTCATGACGGGAGTCGGTCGCCGATGCAGGGCGGCAGGGTGACGGTGGTTGTGGTCACCCTGCCGCGCTGCGTCCGGGGGTGGCTGCGCCGGGGTACGGCGCAGGGGTGGTCACGCCGCCGGGGGCTTGCTGTTGTTGTCGTCGTAGATGCGGGAGGCGATGTCGGCCTCGGGGGAGTTGGGCTGGTTCACGGACTGCTGGACGTTCTGCCAGACCGCCTTGCCGTCGGCCTCGGGGATCACGATCCACGCGACCGCGTAGCCGAGCAGCGCGGTGCCGCCGGTGATCAGGGTCAGGCCGACGATGGTGAGGCGGACCAGGGTCACGTCGATGTTGAAGTACTCCGCGAGCCCGCCGGAGACACCCGACAGCATCCGCTGGGACTGGGACCGGCGGAGGACCTTGCCGGAAAGGTTCTGGAACGGTGCGTTGGAGTTCGTCATGGCTCTACTCTCCCGCCCGGAGGCGGTCCGCCACATCAGGATCGGTACCGACCCGACCCCTGGCCTGACCCCGGTGTCCCTGACCCGGCGGCCCTTACCACTTTCGGCCCGGATCAGCGGACGTTCGGACTGTCGGTGGCCGCATTTACCGTCGGGGGATGGACGCGCAGACGGTGCTGAAGGTGATGCAGGGGTTGCCGGGGACGGAGGAGCACGAGGGCTGGGCCGGCCAGCCGGCCTTCAAGGTCCGCAAGAAGGGTTTCGCCTACATGTCCGAGGACGAGAGCAGGCTGATGCTCAAGGCGCTCCGCGAGGAGCAACAGGCGCTGGTCGCGGAGAACCCAGAGGTCTACTCACCTTCCTGGGAGGGCGGCCGGTTCGCCTGGCTGGAGATCGACCTGGCCGCGGCTGACGACGACGAGGTGCAGGAGTTGATCACCGAGGCCTGGCGCCTGACCGCACCGAAGTTCCTGGTCGCCCAACTCGAGTCCAAGGTCTAGTCGAGGAGCTTGCGGACCAGGACCCACTGCGGGCTGGTGCGGCTGACCTCGGTGAAGCCGGCGTCCAGGAAGACGGACAGCGGGCCGCGGTAGAGATCCGCTGACGGAGTGCGGTCGGCCAGTGTGGTGTCGACCGCGCAGCCCTCCACGGACGGAGCGGCGTACTCGCGGGCCATGGCGACGGCGCCGGCCGCCAGTTCACCCGCAACGCCCTTCCGGCGCTTCCCGACCGGTACGACGAAGCAGGTGACCACCCACGAGTCGGGGTGGTCCGTCCGCCAGTGGGGTGAGGCCACGACCCGTGGGTACGACGTGCGTGGGGCGACTGCACACCAGCCGATCGGTGTATGGCCGTCGTACGCAAGGACGCCGGGTGGTCGCTCACCGTGACACACCTGGGAGCGCAAGCCCTGGCGATTCTCGTCCGGGGTGGCGTCGGACCAGGCACGGCCGCGGAGGCGGAAATACTGGCACAGGCAGCGCGACGGATCGCCGCGCTCACCCATCACCGTTGCCACGTCCCGCCACGAGTCCGGACCCGCCGGTCGCACCTCCACCATGCGCATACGGTAGCGAGGACCTGGCTTGCACTCGTTTGGGGCGAGTGCTAATACTTGGTTAGCACTCCATGGGTGAGAGTGATAATGCTCGTGCTCGTGGAGTGGGACAGAAGACGGCCTCGATGAGGTGCTGGGACTGTGGCGGGACGTGACCGCTGCGCTGCCGGTGCCGTCCGTCGCGGGCATCCGGCCGGCTGAACCACCAAGACTCGACGCGGGAGGACTCGCGGAGAATGCCCAAGCTGATTTCTTTCAACGAAGAGGCGCGCCGCGGCCTCGAGCGGGGTATGAACACCCTCGCCGATGCCGTCAAGGTGACGCTTGGCCCGAAGGGCCGCAACGTCGTCCTGGAGAAGAAGTGGGGCGCCCCCACGATCACCAACGACGGTGTCTCCATCGCCAAGGAGATCGAGCTCGAGGACCCGTACGAGAAGATCGGGGCCGAGCTCGTCAAGGAAGTTGCCAAGAAGACCGACGACGTCGCGGGTGACGGCACTACCACCGCCACCGTGCTGGCTCAGGCTCTCGTCCGCGAGGGACTGCGCAACGTCGCCGCCGGCGCCAACCCGATGGGCCTGAAGAAGGGCATCGAGAAGGCGACCGAGGCGGTCAGCGAGCAGCTGCTCAAGCTGGCCAAGGACGTCGAGACCCGCGAGCAGATCGCGTCGACCGCGTCCATCTCGGCCGCTGACAACCAGGTCGGCCAGATCATCGCCGAGGCGATGGACAAGGTCGGCAAGGAAGGCGTCATCACCGTCGAGGAGAGCAACACCTTCGGCCTCGAGCTCGAGCTCACCGAGGGTATGCGCTTCGACAAGGGCTACATCTCGCCGTACTTCGTGACTGACACGGAGCGGATGGAAGCGGTCCTGGACGACCCGTACATCCTGATCGTCAACAGCAAGATCTCGAGCATCAAGGACCTGGTCCCGGTGCTGGAGAAGGTCATGCAGACCGGCAAGGCCCTGGCCATCATCGCCGAGGACATCGAGGGCGAGGCGCTGGCCACCCTGGTCGTCAACAAGATCAAGGGCACCTTCAAGGCCGTCGCCGTCAAGGCGCCGGGCTTCGGTGACCGCCGCAAGGCCATGCTGGTCGACATCGCCGTCCTCACCGGTGGCGAGGTCATCTCGGAGGAGGTCGGCCTCAAGCTGGACTCCGTCGACCTGGAGCTGCTCGGCCAGGCCCGCAAGATCGTCGTCACCAAGGACGAGACGACCATCGTCGAGGGCGAGGGTGACGCCGACCAGATCTCCGGCCGGGTGAACCAGATCCGCGCCGAGATCGAGAAGTCGGACTCCGACTACGACCGCGAGAAGCTGCAGGAGCGGCTGGCCAAGCTGGCCGGTGGCGTTGCGGTGATCAAGGTCGGCGCGGCCACCGAGGTCGAGCTGAAGGAGCGCAAGCACCGCATCGAGGACGCCGTTCGCAACGCGAAGGCGGCCGTCGAGGAGGGCATCGTCGCCGGTGGTGGCGTGGCTCTGCTGCAGGCGTCCGTGGCGGCGTTCGAGAAGCTGGAGCTCGAGGGTGACGAGGCGACCGGAGCGCAGATCGTGCGCCACGCCGTCGAGGCCCCGCTGAAGCAGATCGCGATCAACGCCGGCCTCGAGGGCGGCGTCGTGGTGGAGAAGGTCCGCAACCTCCCGACCGGACACGGCCTGAACGCCGCGACCGGCGAGTACGTCGACCTGATCGCGACCGGCATCATCGACCCGGCCAAGGTGACTCGTTCGGCGCTGCAGAACGCGGCGTCGATCGCGGCCCTGTTCCTCACGACCGAGGCCGTCATCGCCGACAAGCCGGAGAAGGCCTCGGCCGCTCCGGGTGGCGCGCCCGACATGGGCGGCATGGACTTCTGAGCTAGGAAGTCCGACAGCACACAGCAGGACAAAGGCGGTCCCGGGTCCCCACCCGGGACCGCTTTCCGTTGTGGGTGGGGGGTTGTGGGTGTGGGGAGGTCCGACAGCGCACGGCAGGACAAAGGCGGTCCCGGGTTCCGACCCGGGACCGCTTTCCGTTGTGGGTCAGGTGCCGGTGATCAGGTGGGTGGCGAGGACGGGGGAGAAGGTGCCGAGGGGGACGGTTGGGGTGAGTCCGCAGAGCCCGTCGGAGGTTCCGGGTGTGGTGAGCCAGAGCAGCAGATCGGCGGGGGTGCCGGTTGTCGGGCTGGACTCGTCTGGTGCGGCGCCAACCTGCGGCGGGGCGCCCAGCTTTCGGCCGGTGGGGTTGCACCAGGTGCCGTTGGAGCCGTTGCCGTTGCGGCTGGTGTCGATGACGAACTCACCGGCGCCGCCAAGCGCCGCCTTGATCGCGGTGCCCCTCGCCGCGGATTCCTCGGTCGTGTAGTAGTTCGACGTGTTCAGCGCGAAGCCGCGGATCTTGCCGATGTCGACCAGCCGCAGCCGCCGTGCCATCTCCTTGGTCTCGAGCGTGGTCGCCGTACCGGCGTCCATGTAGGCCCAGGTGTTCGGGTTCTTCGTCGCGAACTGGTTGGCGGCGTACTTGAGCAGCGCGATCCGCGCCGGCCGGTCCTTCCTCGACAGGCAGTCGAGCCGTGCCAGCGCGTCCGGCTCAATCACCACGATCGCCGGCCGGGCACCGATCCCGTCGGAGAACTGGCTGATCCAGGTCCGGTACGCCGACGGCGACTCGGCCCCACTACTCCAGCGACCACCGCAGTCGCGGCCCGGGACGTTGCCCGCGACAAGCACCGGCAGCTTGTCCAGCGTGTCGGCGGCCGCGGTGTACGCCGTCACGGCCTGCTTGACGTCACCGCTCGTACGACCGAACCACCGCGCACCCGCCTGGTCTGCGATCCTGGTCTTGATCTCGGTCGCACCTGGGTGCCGTCGTACGTAGCCGGCCGCGCTGGAATCCGGATCGACGAAGAAACCGCTGGTCAGCTTGAGTGGGTTGCCGGTCGCGACGGCCAGCCCGGGTGCGGGCCGGCCGCCGGCGACCAGTCCGACGGCGAGCAGGCCGATCACGACCGTGCGCAAGGTCGACATCGAGGATGAGTCCTTCCGTCAGGGGCGGGATGGTTACTCAACGTGTCGACGACAGTACCGTCGCAGGTGGGGACTAGCTCTCTTCGTCGACCTCGCAGAACGACGCGTAGTGGTCGGCGGTGTAGTAGACCTGCGCGGGGTCGGTGGTCGCGCCGCCACCGATCAGCCGGCGCGCGCCGCGGTCGGGCGATCCAGGCGTCTTGACGGTGTACTCGTGGTAGTAGCCGGTCGACTCGTCCGGCAGGATGCCTTCCCGGTTCTGGAACACGGTGCCGTCCTGGCTGTACGGGAACGGCCCACCGGAGTGGATGAGTTCGAGCGTGTCGGAAGCCTGCGACGGCAACGAACTGAGCGCACAGTCCGGAACAGCGGCGACGGACTGCGCAGGGACGGTCTGGGAGTGCGTCGGTACGGCGTACGCCGTGGAGCCGAGGGTGGTCGCGGCGACGAGGGTGAGGGCGGCGATGAGGGTTCTCATGCCCGGAGGCTTCCCTGCTCAGGCGACCGCGGTACATCCCAACTGTGAATAACAGTTGGACTATGACCCCGTACTGGCTCTAGTGTCTGGCCCGGCGAGAGTACATTCCGCAGCGGAAGGAGCGACCGATGAGCACACCGACTTGTTTCCCGGCGCGACCGATCCGCTCGCACAGCTCGCACTGAGCGGAAGCGCGCCTCCTGCTGGAGGATCTGTGACCATCCGCACCATCGTCGAGGCTGACCTCGACACCATCCGCACTCTGATCGAGCAGAAGTCCGTCAACACCGTGACGGCCGAGCGCTACGGCGAGTACGTTGCCGAGGGCATGTATCGCGACGACTGGACCTGGGTCGCCGAGGAGAACGGCGAGATCCAGGCGCTCGCCATCTGGTGGGGCGCGCCCGACGAGGACCACCCGTTCAGCATCGACGGCCTGTACTACGCCGGCGACGGCGACCCGGTGCCGGTCTGGACGGCGCTGATCGAGCAAGGCATCAAGGCACGGCCGGCCGATGCCGAGCCGCCGGAGTACCACTTCTTCCTGGACAGCGACTGGCAGGACCAGCCCGACGTCGTCGCCGCGCTGGAGCCGCGCTCGCGTGCGGTCGCCGCGGTCGGGCTGACTCAGATCACCGACCGGCTGCGGTACGAGTGGAAGCCGGAGTACGGACTGCCTGAGCGGTCTACCCGAGTGCGGTTCGAACCGGCCGATGACGAGGCGTTCGTCCAGGTGTTCGCCCGCGTCAGTGAAGGCAGTCTCGACGCCGCGACCGCGCGGGAGATCGCCCGGCTCGGGGTCGAGGGCGCGGCCCGCGACGACCTCGCCGTGTACAAGTCGATGCCGGGTGAGCGGAGTTGGTGGCGGCTCGCGTACGACGCCGACGGCAAGCTGATCGGGTTCGCGATCCCGTCGGCCAATGCGGGCGGCCCGGTCGTCGGCTACCTGGGTGTGGTGCCCGAGCACCGGGGGCACGGGTACATCGATGACTTGCTTGCCGAGATCACCCACCTGCTGGCCGAGACCGGCGCCGAACACATCCGCGCGGACACCGACTTCGGCAACGTCCCGATGGCCAAGAGCTTCGAACGCTTGGGATACCGGAACTTCGCGGTCCGCAGAGTCCTGTCCTTCCCGGAGGTCTGAGCGCTGCCCCTCGGCGCTCCCAACTGGGTGAGCCGAGGGGCAGACGGCCGCCGTTCCGGCCCCTATGCTCCCTGACATGTCAGAGAGCCCCGGTGCCTGCCCGGAGTCAGGGAGGCCCGGCGATGCGTGACATCGCGCTCATCCTGCACGTCGTCGCGGGAGTGGTGGCGGTGGTGTTCGGCCCGCTCGCGATCGTGCTCACGTTGCGGCGGCATGGGCTGACCTGGGCCGGTGAGGTCTACCACTGGGCGATCGCAGTGGTCTGCCTGACCGCACTCGTGCTGGTGCCGTACGACTGGTCGCAGTTGTGGGTGTTCTGGCCGATCTCGGTCGCGACGTACCTGTTCGTGTACCTCGGCCAGCGGGCCGCCGAAGCACCCGGCGGACTGTGGTACCGCGGTGTGCTGCGCGGCTACGGCGGTGGCTGGATCGCCTTGTGGACAGCGATTGTGGTGGTGAGCCTGCCGCATCAGGCCTGGTCCTGGGTGCTCCCGATCGTGGTCGGCTCCGCCGTCGTCGAATGGCTCTGCTTCAAGCCGTCGCCGGGCTGGACCCACGAGGCCCAGCCCGGCAACTGAAGGCGTCTTCCAGCTGCTTCAGCGAAGTGGTGTGAAGAACGATTGCAGGTCGGAGGTCAGGAGGTCGGGGACCTCCATCGCGGCGAAGTGGCCGCCGCGCTCGTACTCGTTCCAGTGCTCGATCTTGCCGGCCGGGTCCGCCAGGCCGCGGATCGCGCTCTCGGCACCGAACACCGCGACTCCGGTCGGAGGCCCGCTGACCTCGTGGCCACCCCAGCCTTCCGAATCACCTTGTGCCTGCTGCGCGACCATCGCCTTCCAGGCCCGCATGCCGTCGTACACCGCATGTGCCGACGATGCGCCGGAACCGGTGAACCAGTACAGGCTGATGTTGGTCAGCAACTGATCCCGGTCGACCGCCTCGGTCGGCAGCGGGTGGATCGGGTCGGTCCACTCCGCGAACTTCTCCACGATCCAGGCGAGCTGCCCGATCGGCGAGTCGTTCAGCGAGTACGCCAGCGTCTGCGGCCGCGTCGACTGCAGCACCAGGTAACCGAAGCCCTCGTCCAGCATCGTGTTGAACCGCTCAGCCCGCGCTCGGTCCGACTCCGACAACCCGTCCAGCGGCAACGGGTCCCCAAACGGCGTACCCGCGGTAACTCCCGCCAGGTGTACGCCGACCACGTGCGCCGGATCCACCATCGCCAGCATCCCCGCAACACCCGATCCGGCATCCGTGCCGTGGGCGCCGTACCGCTCGTACCCGAGCCGGCTCATCAGCTCGGCCCACATCTGCGCTACCCCGAACAGGTTGAATCCACCGGGTCCGAGGGGAGTGGAGAACCCGTAGCCAGGCAGCGACGGTACGACGACGTGGAACGCGTCAGCCGGATCACCGCCGTACGCCGCCGGATCGGTCAGCCGCCCGATCATCTGCTGGAACTCCACCGGCGACCCCGGCCACCCGTGGGTCAGGATCAGCGGCAACGCATCCGGCGACGCGGACCGCTGGTGGAAGAAGTGGATCCGCTGACCGTTGATCTCGGTCGTGAACTGCGGAATCTCGTTCAGCGCAGCCTCGGCGGCCCGCCAGTCGTAGTCGTTGGCCCAGTACTCGGCCAGCTCCTTCAGGTAGCTGACAGGAACCCCGCGGCTCCAGTCGTCCACCGGCGGCGTCGCGGGCCATCGTGCGTTGGTCAGCCGCGCCTTGAGGTCATCCACCTCCGCCTGCGGAATCTCGATCCGGAAGGGCCTGATGTCCGTGTTCGTCGTCATACCCCCACGCTACGAACCATTGCGGCGAGTTCCCTTCCGCAATAGAAGACCTTCTGAAGAAGAAGATCAGGGGATCAGGACCAGCTTGCCGCGGACGCCTCCTGCTCTCAGCAGGTCAAGGGCAGCGGCGGCTTCGGTGAGGGCGAGGGTCTTGGCGACGGTCGTGGTGATGCGGCCGGCGTCGGCGGCACGCGCGATCCCATCCAGGCGCCGGCCGTCGGGCTCGGCCCGGACGATTGTGGGCTCGATGCCACGCGCCGGGGTGAATTGACCGCCGGGGACCCAGAACTCCGGGACTGCCGTGACATACCTGCCACCGTCGCGGACAGCCCCGAACGCCGCACGGGCCCGCGGGCCGCCGACGACGTCCAGGGCGGCGTCGGCCGAGGCGGGCGCGGGCGTGGTCGTCGAGTCCGGCGTGTGGACGGTGATTCCCCGAGCGACAGCGAGTTCGGCCGCGAACCGTCCGACCGCACCACGCGCTCCGTTGACCAAGAGCGTCTGGCCGGCCCCGAGATCGAGGAGGTCCAGCGCCTGGTGTGCGGTGAGTGCGGCCAGCGGCAGCGTGGCGGCCTCGACCCAGTCCAGGTTCGCCGGCGCCGCGGCCACGTGTCCTGCCGGGAGCGTCACGTACTCTGCATAGCCGCCGACCTGCGTCCGGGAATGACCGGTGCTCGCGATCACCGCGGCCCCGGCCTCCCAGTCGCCCGCCTCGACCACACCGGCCACGTCGTAACCGGGGACGAGCGGCAGCCGGAGTTCGTCGTACCAGCGGTAGTTCCCGGCCACCATGCCGAGGTCGGCCTGGTTGACCGCCGCGGCCATGACCTTGATCAGGACCTCGCCGTCAGCCGGTCGCCTCACCGGAAGGGCGTGCGGCCGAAGGGCCGCTCCGGGGCCGACTCGATCGGTCGCCATCACGCGCATCGTCGTCATGTTCCCGACCGTAGGCACTGCCGGGCCGGTCGTCGTTGATCGAGATCAATCGCCGCCGGATCCGGCTCAGGGCCTCGGGTGTGACACCGACGTACGACGCGATCTGGCGCTGCGTCAGCCGGGTCGCGAGGGCGCCGTGGTCGGCCAGGAACTGCCGGTACCGTGCGGTCGCGTCGGTCAGCAGCAGCTCGCTCTGCCGCTGTTCGACGCGAAGGTAGAGCTCCTCGGTGAGCCGGGCGACGAGCCGCTGCCAGCCCGGGTTCGCCGCGACCATCGCGTCGTATCCGGACCGCGGGGCGACCATGAGCTCGGCCGGCTCGAGCGCCTCGATCGTGAGCTGCGAGGCCTCCTTGCGCAGCGCCGCGCTGTAGGCGCAGACAAGCTCGCCCTCCGCACGGAATCCCATCGTCCGCTCGGTCCCCGCCGGGTCGGAGGCATACAGCCGGAAGAGCCCTCGCTCGACGAATCCGACCCGGTCGGGCCGGTCGCCGGCCCGGACCATCAGCTCACCGCGTTCGACCCGCGCAGGCCGGAACACCTCGCGACCGCGCGCCGCCTCGGCCGCCGGGAGCTGAGCCAGGAAGCGCTCGAATTCACTCATGCGTTCACAACACCACCCACCCGCCGCACCCGACAAGCCAGGCGAGCACGAGCACCCTCAGGCTTGGCCGGCTTTTTCTTCCGGGGTGGACTTGCGGACGACGAGACGTGTCCAGGCGCCGACGTACACGCGGTCGTCCGGGTTCAGCTCACGTCGCTGCCCAGGGGAGATCGGGTCCTCGGGAAGCGGTCCGGACGCAGGCCCTACGTAGGTGCCGTTCGAGGACTGGAGGTCCTCGACCCACCAACGCTGACCGTCGGTCGTGAGTTGCGCTTGCCGGCGGCTGACGCCGGTGTCGTCTCCGCAGTCGACCTCGGGCGTGATGCCGCGGCTGCGGGATGGGCGGCCGACCAGCACGCTCTTGTCGTTCAGCGGGATCACGACCGGCAGGCCGGGCGACGGACACGGGTCGTCGCTCTGCTGTACGGCGTACCAGTCCGGATCGACCCACCGCTCAACGACCCATTCGGCGACCTCGGCAGGCGGCGCCGGGGGCATCGGCGGCACCGGCGCGCCAGGCGCGGACAGGTCGAGTGAGGAGGCAGCGCGCGGCATGGTGCCGGTGGTGAAGTCGTAGCCGCAGCTCTCGCAGAACAACGCGTCCGTGGCGGCCGGCTCCGAGCAGTTCGGGCAGGTCTGGGCGGCCGAAGCGGGCGCAGGCGCCGGCGCGGCGACGGCCGGAGCCGGCACCGAGGCCGCTGCCGGGGTTGCCGCGGTGCCGATCGGAAGACCGCAGACGTCGCAGTAGTCGGTCGAGGTGGACGGGTGTCCGCTCGGACAGTTGACCGTCGTCATTTCTTCACCCGGGTGGTCTTGGTGGAGGCCGTATCGAGTGCCATCTCGTCGGCCTTCTCGACGGTCCGCTTCAGCCGCACGGTCCCGGCCTCCTGGTCGTCGATGTCGACCACCTTGCGCAGCCGGGTCGTCGCTTCCTCGTTGCCGGTCTGCGCGGCCAACTGGACCGCGCGGCCGAGCTTGGTGGTCGCGGTCTCGGTGTCGCCGGCGGCCTTCGCGGCCAGGCCTTCCTGGATCGCGTCCGCCAGCTCGGTCTGCCCGGTGTAGTGCGCGACCTCGGGGCTGATCCGCGTGGTGAGCGCCTCGTCCGCGGACCACAGCGCCTTGACCAGGCCCTGTGCGACCACGTCGTCACCGATCACCAGCTGCACGCGGGCGGCCAGCTGCTCCTGCCCGATCCCCTTGGCGGCCAGCCGGATCGCCACGTGGTAGTCACGCGACTCGTCACCCCACGAGCCGGTCGGGTACGACCCGGTCAGCGGATTGATCACCGTACGGCGTGACGTCAGGTCCTCGACGGTCGGCGCGACCTGCCGGACGAACAGCACCTCGGCACCTTGCGGAGCCCAGACCCGTAGGTCGGCCTGTGCGACACCGCGGCTCATCGCATTCTGGATCAGCTTGGAGAACTCGGCCGCGAGTTGGTCCGGCGCCGGGATGATGTCGACCGTGCCGAGCAGCGCTTGAGCGATCCGCCGTACCTCGTCGACCTGCCAGGCCACGCCGACACCGCGGGTGTCGCACTGGAACTGGCCGGTGACCGCTTTGATCGTCTCGGTCAGTACCTCGGGCGTCTCGTGCTGGTTCTCGCCGTCGGTGAGCAGGATCGCGTGCTTCTGGGTCAGCGACGGTACGGTCGCGAACAACCGCGACGCGAGTCGCAGCCAGGTGCCCATCGCCGTCCCGCCATCGGCGTAGAACCGGGCCACCGCGTCCTTGGCCGCCTGCCGGGTGAACTGGTCCATCTTGACCATCACCGGCTCCGGCGACGGCGGGAACGCCAGCTGGGCCCGGTCGTTGCCGGAGATCACCGCGAACCAGACACCGTCGAGGATCTGGTCGAGCGCGGTCTGCGCGGCGAACCCGGCGGCCCGGACGCCGTCGGCGCCCATCGAGCCGGAGGTGTCGACGATGATGATCTCGCCGGCGTCACCGCTGCCGGACTGCCCGGCCGCACCGGCGCCGCTGCAGTTCACCGTGACGATCGCGTGTACGTCGGTTCCGCCGTCGGGCAGGAACTCGTTCTGGTAGACGGTGGCGGAGAACTCTGCCATCTCGGCGTCCTTTCCTTAGATCCGTGCGAGCGCGACGGTGATGTTGTCCTGACCGCCCTGGGCGTTGGCCCAGTCGACCAGGGCGGACGCGGTGGCCAGCGGCTCGCCACCGTGCGCCGCAGCGGTCTGACGTACGAGGTCGGCCAGCGGTGCCGCCTCGGAGCAGTAGTTCCACAACCCGTCCGAGCAGACCAGGATCCAGCCCGGTCCGGCCGGGCGGATTGTGGTGGTCCGGGGTGTGTGGTCTGGTGCGTCCTTGCCGAGCCAGCGGGTGATCGCGTGCGCGTGCGGACCGGATTCGGCCTCGGCACGGGGGATACCGGTCGCGATCAGCTCCGCGGCCCACGAGTCGTCCACGGTCAGTGGGACCGCTTCGTCCTCGTCCGGGAACCAGTACGCGCGGCTGTCCCCGACCGTGCCGGCCACCAGCAGACCGTCCTCCAGCGCGGCCGCCACGAACGTGCACGACGCAGGGTTCGGACTGTCCGGACTGGTGTTGTCCAGTACGGCGTCATTGGCGGCGTCGGCAGCCGCTTTGAGCCTGGCCACGATCGCATTGCTGTGCGACGACTCGGTGCCGATGCCCTGGGCGTGCCCGGCCACCAGCACCTCGCGTGCGGCGCGTGCCGCGGCCAGACTGGCGACGTCTGAGTCGAGTGACGAGCTCACACCGTCACAGACGACCAGTAGTGCCCGGCTGCCCGGCTCCGCGTCGGCCGCGATGGCCAGTGCGTCCTCGTTGCGGCTGTGCCGGATGCCGCGGTCGCACACTCCGGCCACCCACGGTGCGGGATGCTCGTCGAAGTGGTCGCGCGGCTTGCTCGCCTTCGTGCCGCAGGTCTCGCAGTACCCCTCGGCACCGATCGCACCACCACAGGACCGGCACGGCCCGACCGGCTCGGCCGCAGGGGCGGTGCTGATCTCGATCGTGGGCTCGGTGTCGGTGTCCAAGGCAGGACTGGCGGGGGCGGCCGTCGGGTTGAGCTCGGCGCCGCAGGCCTCGCAGAAGCGATCGGCCTCGGACACTTGCCCGCCACAGCTGGGGCAGACCGTCTGGGTCGTACTCGTCATCGCAACGTCCATCCTCGAACCTCGTTGGCCTGGTCGACCAGGGCGATTCGTTCCGGCCGGCTCTCGGCCTGGTCGGCCAACTGCCGGTAGGTGGTCTCGAGCCCGTCCCGCAGGGCCGGCTCGGTAGCCTCCCGTCCGTCGATCCGCAGTCCTTCCTGCGGACCGGACTGCTGGACCTCGGCCAGCGCGGTCCGGAACACGTCCGCGGCCAGGTTGGCCCGGTCGACCGGGTCGATGGTCAGCGCGTCGATGCTGTCCATCGCCTGAGCGAGCGCGGGCAGGCCACGCCCCGATCCTGCCAGCAGACCGGCCCGCTGGCGACGGGCGCGCACGTACGCGCCGCTGGTTCGCGGCACCAGGTCAAGTGCGGCCAGGGCTCCGTCGAGGTCGTTCCGCTGTGTGCGGATGGCGGCCAGACCGAACGCCGAGGGCGCGATGTAGTTGGCGTCCGTGCGGGCGCAGGTGAGGTAGAGGCCCTCGGCAACGTCGTACTCGCCGCTCTGCTGGCAGGCGATCGCCAGCGCCAGCTTCGGCCCGAGCTCACCCGGTACCTGGCCGTAAACGGCGTTGAAAGCCGACTGCGCACCGGGCGCGTCGCCGCGGGCCAGAGCGACCAGTCCGGCCATCCAGACCGCCCGCCACTCCCACGGGTCCTCGGCGAGCAGGTCGGACACCGCGGTGTCGACCATGTCGTAGCGCTCCTCGCCCACCTCGAGCGCCGCCTCCGCGATCTCCAGCAGGATCTGTGGCGACGACTCCGGCGCGTCCACCAGCACTTCGAGCCGCTTGGCGGCGTCCGGAACGCTCACAGTCTTCAGCCAGCCGGCCATCTTGTCGCTGTCGTCCGGCGCCAGCGACGGCAACTGCTGCCAGGGCTCAGCCTGGTCCACCAGCCCTGCCGACTTGTCACCAGGCGTGCCGAACAGCAGCGACGACGCCGAGTGCTGCGCCGCCTTGTCGCCCTGCTTGTCCGCGACGACCTCCCGCAGTACGCCGAGCAGCTGCACGCGGAACTCGTCGGCCGACTGGAACCGGTCCGCCGGGTCCTTCGCGCACGCCTTGGCCAGCAGCCGGTACACCGAGTCGTACTTCTGGAACAGCGGTACGTCGTTCACCGGCGGCAGCGAATCGACATACCGCGACTGGTAGCCGCGGAACTCCATCGCCAGCACGCACAACGTCCGGCCGAGCGTGAAGATGTCGGACGCGACCGACGGGCCGACCTCGGCCACCTCGGGGGCCTGGAAACCGACCGTGCCGTAGATCGCCGAGTCGAGGTCGTCGATCCGCCGGACACCGCCGAGGTCGATCAGCTTGACCGCGTCGCCGACCTGGATGATGTTGTCCGGCTTGAAGTCGCAGTACAGCAGTTCGAGGTCGTGCAGGTACGAGAACGCGGGCAGGATCTCCAGCAGGTACGCGATCGCCTGGTCGATCGGCAGCGCGTCGTACTGCCCGTGGTTCGCGGCCATCCGTTGCTTGAGCAACGTCTTCAGCGAGGTGCCGCCGACGTACTCCATCACGATGTAGCCGGCGCCGTCGTGGGTGACGAAGTTGTAGATCTCGACGATCAGCGGGTGCTCGACGCGGGCCAGGAACTGCTGCTCGGCGATCGCGGCGGCGACCGCGTCCGGGTCCTCGGAGTTGAGCAGGCCCTTCAGCACCACCCACCGGTCGGACACGTTCTTGTCCCGGGCCAGGTAGATCCAGCCGAAGCCGCCGTGCGCCAGGCAGCCGGCCACCTGGTACTGGCCGCCGACCAGGTCACCTGCGTGCAGCTTCGGCGAGAACGAGAACTTGCTCCGGCACTTCGGGCAGAAGCCCTCGGTCCGGCCGGGCTGGTCGCCGCGAGCGCGGCCGACCTCATGGCCGCAGCTCGGACAGTTCCGGCGGTCCTCGGGGACCATCGGGTTGACCAGGATCGCTTTGCTGGCGTCGATCGCGGGGATCGACGGCACCTGGGTCAGGCCGGCCCCGAGTCGCGCTCCGCGCAGCCGGGTGGACGACGTACCCAGTTTGCGGGTCAGCTTCGAACCGGCCGCGCCCGCGCGGGCCGAGCCGAGCGGGGTTGATGCGAGCCGGTTGGAGGCGCGCGAAACCGTTGAAGGGCTGCTGATCGGGTCCGGCATGTCCGGCGTGGTGACGCTAGCGGCTCCGGCAACAGCGGACGGGCTGACCGCACCAGAGGGTGCCGGTGTGCCACAGACGTCGCAGTAGCCGTCCACGAACGTGCCGGTGCAGCCGGGCTGTGTGCACGCGCCGGTCGACGGGGTCGGACTGGTCGCGGCTGCAGACGCGGGCGAGCCGCACACGTCGCAGTACCCGTCCTGGATGCTCCCGGTGCAGCCGGGCTGCGTACAGGCAATGGTCGTCGTCATTTCGTCCCTCCTGTGGCTTCCAGGTAGGCCTGATAAGCCGTCACCAGTGCACCCAGCCGGGCCAGCTCCACCGGTTCCGACTCGATTACCGCACGGCCGCGCCGGTACAGCTCGGCGAGATCTTCATTGCCTGGAGCAACACTCGCCGCCTTCACCTGGTACGCGTCCAGCCGGGCGGCCAGCTCGTCCCGACGCTCCAGTACGGCGCCGTACGCCGCCTGTGCCTGACCGAGCGCACGTCGTACGGCGTCCAGCCGGGCCAGGTACTTCTCCAGCTCGGACGGCGTGTTCGGCACCGGTCCGAGCGCAGTCACATCAGGTACGGCGAGACGCGGGGCCGGGGTGACCGTGGCGACCGCTTTGTCGGCGAGACCGCGCACCGCCTGGCCCTGTGCCTCCAGTTCGCTGCGCAGCGACCGTGCACGCGCGACATCGGCGGCGCGCTCCTTGCGGGTCGCCGCACCGACGATGAGGTCCCGCTCGCTCCGGGCCAGGTCGATCTCCAGCGGGCCGATCAGCCCGCCGATGTCCGCGCCGCGCTTGTTCCGATCGACCAGGTCGGTCACCCGGCGATCGAGGTCGTGGTGCTCCGCGATCGCGGCGTTGCGGGTGCCGGCCGGTTCGAGCTTGACGAGGTCGTTGATCCGCTCGACCTGGGCGCGCAACTGGCGCAGCCGGGCGGCCAGGTCGGCGTCACCCGGCTCCAGCGCCAGCTTGGCTCGCAGGCTGGACGCCAGTGCGTCGGACAACTTGCATGCCTCGGGCAACGAAACCGCGAGTGACCCGCCCGCGCCGCCGGTGTCCAGACCGCCCCAGATCAAGGTGCTGATCCGCTCGGTCTCCTTCGACCCGACCCGGCCGGAGTCCCAGGTGATCAGGATCAGCTCGTACCGATCCGACACCGCCTTCCAGACCGCCATCGCGAGTACGACGTCCGCACTCAGCGCGTCGGACTCGGGGGAGTGCAGCGCGGCCTGGTCGAGCTCATCCAGCTCGGCCTTCCGCCGGTCACGCCACGTCCCGAGCGCGTCGAGGAACGAGAGCAGCTCCGTCGCCGGAACGCTGCTCCCCATCTTCCCCGGCGGCGCCGGCGCCGAGGCAGTCGGCGTACGAACGGTCATGACAGGCCCTGGGTCCGGCCGTAGATCGGTGCCGGCGGATTCGTCTTGCCCAGCTTGCCGAGCCACTTGGTGTACGACTGCTGCCAGCGGCCGTCGGCCTTCATGTCCGCGAGCGCCTCGTTCACCAGCCTGACGAACTCGGGGTGCCCCTTCTGGAAGCCGAGACCGTACGGCTCGTCGCTGAACCGCTCCGGGAGAATCTTGGCGTACGGGTCCTGCGCCGCATCGCCGGCCAGCACCGTGTCGTCGCCGGAGATCCCGGCCGCCTTGCCCTGCTGGAACAGCACCAGGCAGCCGGTGTCGGAGTCGGCGGTGATCGGCTTGACCGCAGGGTTCTTGCGCTTCAGGTTGTCCAGACTGGTCGACCCTGCCGGCGCGCAGATCGTCTTACCGGACAGGTCGGCGACGCTCTTCGCCGTCGAGTCGGACTGCACCAGCGTCTTCTGGCCGGACCGGTAGTACTCGGCGGAGAAGGCGATCTGGTCCCAGCGGGCGCAGTTGATGGTCATGTTCCGGGCGACGATGTCGACCGCACCGTCCATCAGTAACGGGATCCGCTGCGGGCTGGAGATCACCCGCAGCTCGACCTTGTGCGGCTGGCCGGCTGCCGGCGGGCCGAAGATCGCGTCGGCGACCATGTTGATCATGTCGATGTCGAAGCCCTCGATCTGACCGGTGATCGGGTTCCGCGAGCCGAGGTTCAGGCTGTCCGCGGACACTCCGGCGATCAGGCGACCGCGCTTCTGGATCTTCTCCAGGATCGTCCCGGCCGGCATCGGGCTTCCGGGCGCGGGCACGTTGGCGTCCGGTGCGTACGACGCCAACGGGTCCTGGCCGTCTGCGCACGGCTTGGGCTCCGCGGGCGGTGCCGCGGTGGTGGCCTTCGGGGCGGGCTCGGCGGGGATCTGGGTGGCGTCGTAGTTGCCGGAGCTGCAGGCGGTCAGGAGGAGAGCGGCCACGACCACGACCGGGGTGAGTTTCTTCATCGGTACTCCTCCAGTCGCTGCGACATGCCCCACACGACCAGCAGTGCGGCCGCGATGCCGATCGGCAGGCCGAGCCAGCCGATCGGCGGCAGGCCGTTACGGGAGTCAGACAGGTTGGACGTGACCGCCGCACTGGTGTTCGTCAGTTCGTCGGCCGAGCCCTGGTCGAAGGCCTGGAAGGTCTTGACCGAGTTCGTCGGGTCCTTCGACGTACCGATGGCCAGGTCCACGGCGCTGTCCCACTGGCCGGCCGTGTCCCGCTTCCGGACCTCGGCGTGGACAGTCCGGTAGGCATCCCAGTCGGTGCGGATGCCGTCGGCGGCCGTACCCGAGAGCTTGCTCAGTTGCTCCTCGACCCGGCCGGCCGCGGCCTGGTACGCCTTGTCGAAGGCATCACCCGAGCCGCGGGCGATCAACGTGAGGCTCTCGTTCGATCGGGCGTCGTACGCCGCGATCCGGGCCCGGGACAGCGCCAGGGTGTCGGCGTAGGCATCGGCCTCGGTGTCGGAGGCGTCGCCGGCCGCGGAAGACAGGGCGACGCTGCCGACGATCACGGTCACCAGGACGAGGAGGGCGCCGGCCGCGATCGGCACGTTGATGTAGCGGTGCGTACGCCGGGCCAGCCAGCGGAGGGTGAGGCCGAACACGAGGAGCGTGAGGACGCCGCTCACGAGGACCCAGATGGTGCCGTCGCTGACGGCGCCGAACTCGTCGGCGGTCCGGTCCTCGTTGGCCTGGACCAGCGCCTGGACCAGCGGGAGCGAGTCGTTCTGCAGGACCGCGTTCGCGTCCCTCAGGTACTGCGATCCGATCGGGAGACCCTGGCGGTTGTTCGCCCGCGCCTGCTCGATCAGACCCTGGTACGTCAGCAGCGTCTTGTTGAGCGCGCCGAGCGCCTCCTGGTCCGCGGGTTGCGCGGTGGCAGCCTCGGCGATCAGGCCCGCGGCCGACGCCATCGAGTCGACGAAGTGCTGGCGCTGCGCCGGTGGCTCGAGGCCGCCGACCAGGAAGGCGTTCGTCGCGTCGGCGTTGGCGCTGACCAGGTTGGTGTGGATCTCCTGGATCCGGACGAGTTGGGCGGCGTTCTCCTCGGCGCGCTTCAGGGCACCGTCGGACTGACGGAACCCCTGCGCCGCGCACAGGCCGAAGACGACGCTGATGACCGCGGCCAGGATCAAGATGGCGCGCATCCGGCCGGGCGTGCCGTCGAACCACCGGGCGATCGCGTTCCGCCGGCTCGCCGTCTGAGAGGCCGGCGGCTGCACAGCCGGCGTACCGGACTGCTGGGCCGGCGGCGACCAGGTCGCGGGCTGCGGCGCACTCTGTGTCTGGGTCACGCCTCGTCTCCTTGCTCGTCCTGCTCGACCTGCTCAGGTACGTCGGTGTGGTCCTCGGCTTCGTCGCTGAGGTCCTCGGCGAGGATCTGACGCAGTTGGTCCTTGGTGGGTGCCGTCACGTCGCGCAGCCGCCAGGCATGCCGGCCGATCGCTGCCTCCAGCACGTTCCGGGCGAACCGCCCGTTGCCGAACGAGCGATCCCGCGGCGTGCCGGCCAGGATCTCCCGGAACCGTTCGAGTGCTTGCGGCACCAACTCGTAGTCGGCGCCCTCCGACAGCCCGGTCAGGATGTCGGTCAGCTCGTCGTCGCTGTAGTCGTCGAACGCGATCGTGGTCCGGAACCGGCTGGCCAGTCCGGGGTTCGCGGCGATGAAGGTCTCCATCGGCTCGGGGTAACCGGCAACGATCACGACCAGGTCGTCGCGCCGGTCCTCCATCTCCTTGACCAGTGTGTCGACCGCCTCACGCCCGTACTGATCGGCGCCGGTGTCTCCTGCGGTCAGGCTGTACGCCTCGTCGATGAAGAGCACCCCGCCCGCCGCGGACGCGACCACCTCGGCGGTCTTCGTCGCGGTCTGGCCCAGGTACCCGGCGACCAGCTCGGACCGGTCGACCTCGACCAGCTGCCCCTTCGACAGCAGGCCCAGCGCCTTGTAGATCCCGCTCACCAGCCGCGCCACTGTGGTCTTGCCCGTGCCAGGGTTGCCGACGAACACGAGATGCCGCGTGATGGTCGGACTCTTCAGCCCTGCCTCGGTCCGCAGCTTCTCCACCCGCAGTACGGCGACCTGCCGGTGCACCTCCCGCTTGACCCGCTCCAGACCGGTCAACTCGTCCAGCTCAGCCAGCAGCTCTTCCACTGTCTTCGGCGGCTCGGCCTCCTCCACAGCCGGCTGCGTCGCCGTCTGCGCAGCTGCCTGTGCTTGGCCCGCGGCGGGCGACGCCGGATTGCCGGTCGGGGGACTGGCCGGCGTCATGCCGACCTGCAGCGGGCGAGCACCTGCTGCCTGCAGCTGTGCCGCCGCCGCGACCGAGGCGTTGCCCACGACCCGCATCGTCGGCTCGCCCAGCGTGCACGCCGCCGATGCCACCCCCGCGAGTGCCTCCGCGTAGGCGACCTTCTCTGCCGAGCCGTCGGCGATCAGCTCGCTCAGCGCGCCGGTCGGCGCACCGCGCCAGCGACGGCCGCGGACTGCGGCGTCGAAGAAGTCCTGTGTCGTCGCGCCCTCGACCACCTTGCCCCAGTCAGCCGGTGCGCCCGGCGCCGACTCGGCCAGCGCGGCCGCGAGCGACAGCGCCTCGGAGCGGGCGCGGTCCTCGGCGACACCGGCCCGGCCGGCCACGGCCAGCAGCTCGGTCAGCGCCTCGCGGAGTCCCCCCTCGCCGCTCATGCCTCTCCTCGTCCGGATGGTGGTTGTAGTGGTCCGGTGATGTCAGGTGGCGGGGTCGAGGCCGTCGGACCGAGGGCCAGGCCGCCGCCGGTGGAGCCGGTGCCGAACTTCTCCTGCAGGAACCGGCCATGGGCGATCAGCGCCGCCGCGTCGGCCCGGTTCACTGCGTCGAACACCTTGTCCATCGTTGCGCCCAGGAGGTCCAACTGGTCGATCAGGATCATCAGCGACGTCTTGCCGCGGTCCACCGGCCGCGTATCCGCCCACTGCCGTGGCAGTCGTAGGTAGCCGCCGATCGCCTCCGGCAGGTAGTCCGTCGCGGTCGCCATCACGGAGTACGCCTGGGCGCTCCCACCGAGGTTCCCCAGCCGCGGGATCGTCTCCCGCACCACACGGACCACCCGTCCGACCCGCGACGCGACCACAGCTGGTACGGCGCCGTCCGCAACCAACTGCTCGACGCGGACCAGCGCCGCCAGCAGATCGTCGTTCGTCGGTGCGCGGGGGGTCGGGGCAGGCTCGGGCTCCTGCTTGCGGCCGGTCAGCCGCGCCAAGAAGTCACCGAGCGCCATGCAGTCCCCTCGCTAGCTGTCGTCCCCGGCGGCCGCGACTCAGCGGCCGAGGTCGAGATCGAGACTGCCGTGAACGACTCGCTGGTCCTGCTGGGCGACCCGCTCCAGGTAGCTCCGGGACTTGGTCACCTCGGTCTCCAGCGTGCCGATGGTGGCGGCCATGTTGTCCAGCGCCTCCACCTTGAACGTGTCGATCGCGTCCATGGTCGCGTAGATGTTCGCGAACGCGGCCTGCAGCTGCGGCAGCCCGATCGTCGCCGACGCGGCCTGCTGCTGGATCGCCACCGAGTTGTCCTTCATCATCTGCGAAGTGCGCTCGATCATGTTGCTGGTGGTCGTGTTCAGCGCACTGATCTGGTCCAGCACCAGCTTCTGGTTGCTCAGGGCCTGCGCCACGATGACCGCCGTACGTAGCGCCGAGACGGTGGTGGTCGACGCGCGGTCGACACCCTTGATCAGCTCGATGTTGTTCTTGATCACGATGTCGATGGCCAGGTAGTTCTGGATCGACACGGCCAGTTGGGTGAGCAGGTCCTGGTGCTTCTGCCGGACGTAGAACAACACGTCCTCGCGGAACGCCTTGGCCTTGTCGGGGTTGGTCGCATCCAGCTCGGCGATGGCCGCGGACAGCCTCGCGTCCAGCCGCTCGGCGACGTACACGTACTGGTTCAGCCGGGTCATCGCGTCCCAGAGTTGCTGCTTCTCCAGGTTCAGCGCGGCGTTGTCCTTGCCGAGCTCGTCCTGGCCGTTGCGCAGCGCGTGCAGGATGCCCTCGAGGTGGCTCTGCGCGCTCTGGTACTTGCGGAAGTAGTTCTCGAGCTTGTCCCCGAACGGAATCATCCCGAGCAGCTTCTTCGGCCCGGTCGCGTCCTTCGGGTCCAGGTCCTCGACCGTACGGCGCAGTTCGAGCAGCGTCTTGCCGACGGTCGAACCCTCGGACAGGCCGCCCTCCTGCAGCGCCCGCACCGGCGACTTGAGCAGCCGGTTCGAGCTGTCGGCGGCGGCGCGAATGTCGACGTCGCCCATGCTGCGGACGTCACTGGCCTTGGCCGCGAACTCGGGCGAGCGCGGCTCGGCCGACATCAGCGCGGTCAGGAAGGTGTCCACCTTCGCGTCGAGGCCGGGCAGGGCGGCAGCGTCAACGGCCGGCGCCAGGCTCGGTGCCGCGGTCGCGGCAACCGGCTGTGACGGCGGCGGCGCGGTCAGTATCAGCCCCGGCGCGGTCGCGGTCGGCGGCTGCAGCGGCGACATCGCCGGCTGCGCGGCGGCCGCGGCTGCCGGCGTACCTGGTGTGTTGTCGGCTTCGGTCATCGTCGTTCCCCTCCGGTGGCCTCCGCGCGGCGTCCCCGTCACCCGCGCGCACTGTCACCTCCGTGACGCGCACACAATCTACGCGGTTCCAGGCCCAAGTGACGGTCCCGTTGCGTAGTCGTTGTCGCTGACGGCTCAGCGACCTGGTCAGACGGCGATCGGGGCCTTGATGCCGGGGTGCGGGTCGTAGCCGGTCAGCTCGACATCGGCGATCTCGTAGGAGTCGATCGAGTCGCGCGGCGCCAGCTTCAAGGTCGGCAGCGCGCGGGGCTCCCGGGTCAGCTGCAGGCGGGCCTGATCCAGGTGGTTCAGGTACAGGTGTGCGTCACCGAGCGTGTGGACGAAGTCGCCGACCTCGAGCCCGGTCTGCTGGGCGACCATGTGGGTCAGCAGCGCGTACGACGCGATGTTGAACGGCACCCCGAGGAAGATGTCGGCGGAGCGCTGGTAGAGCTGGCAGGACAGCCGGCCGTCGGCGACGTAGAACTGGAACATGGTGTGACAGGGCGGCAACGCCATGCTGTCCACGTCCGCGACGTTCCACGCGTTCACGATGTGCCGGCGGGAGTCCGGGTTCGTCTTGATCGACTCGATCACGCCGGCGATCTGGTCGACGTGCCGGCCGTCCGGCGTCGGCCAGGACCGCCACTGGTAGCCGTACACCGGCCCTAGCTCGCCGTCGGCGTCGGCCCATTCGTCCCAGATCGAGATGTTGTTCTCGTGCAGCCACTTGACGTTGGTCGAGCCGCTGAGGAACCAGATCAGCTCGCCGATCACGGACCGCAGATGCAGCTTCTTCGTCGTCACCGCAGGGAATCCGGCGCGGAGGTCGTAGCGCGACTGGTGGCCGAACACGCTCAGCGTGCCGGTCCCGGTCCGGTCGCCCTTCTGCACCCCGTTGTCCAGCACGTGCCGTAGAAGATCCAGGTACTGCTGCATGCCGCCAACCTACCCTGATCGACCGACAAGAAGTTTGAAAGACTCACAGCGTGGAGCATGTGATGACGCTGGTGGTTCGAGTGGAGAAGAACGCTCGGCCGGCGCAGACCGACGCGCTGGAGACAGCGGCTCGCGCGGTCCTGGCGATCTTGGCTGACGACCGCTCGACCGGTGAGGGGGAGTGGGCCGAGGCGATGACCGCCTGGCAGGACGACCGGATCCGGAAGATCGTCAAACGCTGCCGTGGTGTCGAGTGGCGCCGGGCCGAATCCGTTCCTGGCATCACCATGACCGGTGTGACCGCGGAAGTCCGTGTCTTCCCGCCGACCCCGCTGGACGCCGTACCGTCGGAGCTTGCCAACCTGCAGGTGAGTGGCACCGACTTCGAGGACCCCGACGACCCAACGGCGCCTGAGCCCGGCGTGCCTGTCCTGTGGATCAATCCGGAATTGGAGATGTCCAGCGGCAAGGCGATGGCGCAGTGCGGTCATGGTGCGCAGCTCGCCTGGTGGGCGCTGTCGACAGTGGGGCGGAAGGCCTGGGCTGCTGCGGACTTCGCGCTGGCGGTGCGCACTGCGAGCGCTGCGCAATGGGAGAGCTTGCTGGCCAGTGGACTACCGGTGGTCCAGGACGCGGGCTTCACTGAAGTGGAGCCCGGGTCCCGGACCGTCATCGCGGATCATCCCTTGCTCACGCGGTAGTGCAGGTGGGTGACGCGGTCGCCCTGGACCACGCGCGGATCGTCGAGTATGACCTGCGGGCCGATGTAGTCGCCGAAGAACTTGCGGCCGGTGCCGAACAGCACCGGGACCAGGCTGTAGGCGATCTCGTCGACCAGTCCGGCCGTGATCGCCTGGCCGGTGAGGTTGCCACCGGTCACGCTGACGTCGCGGTCGACGGCGTGTTCCTTGGCCTGCGCGATCGCGTTCTCGATCCCGTTGACGAAGGTGAACGGCGCGTCCGGGAAGGGCCAGTCGGTCGGCGGCTCGTGGGTGACGACGAAGACGTGGTCGCCCACCGCCGGTACGCCGTTCCAGCCGTTCGTGATGTCGAACAGGCGTCGCCCGATCACGCACGACGCGATGTTCGGCCAGGTCGACTTCATGTAGTCCGCGCTGGCCTGGCTGACGTGGAACGGCCGCCCCTGGTCGGTGCCGTAGATCTCGACCGGACCGTTGTTGTACCAGTCGAACAACGGCCCGACGCCGTCCTCGGTGTCCGCGACGAACCCGTCCAGTGACACCACGGCGGAGGCTATGACGTTGCCCATGGCTACTTTCCCTTCAGGACCCGGTAGGTGAGGTGTTGTGCGGCCGGCGTGGACACCGCTTCGACCAGCTCGACCTCGACAGCCTGAGCCGGCTCGGCTGGGAACAACCTGGTCCCGCCGCCCAGCACGACAGATGCCACGTGCAACCGCAGTACGTCGGCCAGCCCGGCGGCGAGGACCTCGTAACAGACCTGCCCGCCGCCCATCACGAAGACATCCTTGTCCCCGGCAACTTCCTTGGCCTGTGCGACGGCTTCCTCCGGACTACCGACGAAGCGGAACCGGTCACCCAGCCGGGTCTTGGCCGGCGCGGAGTGGGTGACGACGAAGATCGGCGGATTGACCTCGCCCGTGGGCTTCGCGCCGTACCCCATCTCGTCGCTCCAGCCCTTCGGAGCGTCGATGACGTCGAACAGGTTCCGGCCCTGGATGACCGCGCCGGTGGCCGCGAACGCGGCGTCCAGTACGGCGTTGTCCTCGGCGTTGCCCTGGAAGACCCAGTGGTGCAGGGCCTCGCCGCCGTCGCCGAGCCCGTTGTCGATGCCGACATTGGGCCCGGTGACGTAGCCGTCCAGGGACACCGAGATGTCGATGACGACCTGGCTCATCGGTCAGGCCTCCTTCGCGAGCAGCTCGGCCAGCCGGTCCATCGAGTCGCGGATGCCGTGCTCCATGCCGTACTCGATCGTCTGGTCGCGGGCCTCGACCGACGGGAACACCGACTGCTGGTGCAGCCGCACGCCGGTCTCGGTCGGCTCCAAGGTCATCTTCTCGAGGCAGACCTCGCCGGGAGCGCCTTCCCACTCGAAGGTCTGGATGACCAGCTTGTCCTGCTCGACGGTGTGGAAGACGCCGCGGAAGGCGTACTCACCGGAGTCGTCGCGGTGGACGTAGCGGTAGCTGCCGCCGGGGCGTACGTCGTACTTCTCGACGGTCATCTCGAGGTTGCGTGGGCCCATCCACTGGGCGACCAGGTCCGGGTCGGTGCTGATCTTGAACAGCTGCGCCGGCGTGGCGTCGAACTCGCGGGTGACCTCGACGAACGGGGTACCTGCGGGGGTGTTGATCGTGGTGCTCATCTTTCCTGCTCCTTTGCGGTTCGCTCTCATCACTTCTCTTTGGTTTCCTTCACTGCTCCTGCTCGCGCACTGTCTGGAGCAAGGCGTCCATCCGGCGGAAGCGGCGTTCGGTCTCCAACCGGTACTCGTCGATCCAGCTCGTCAGTGCCTCGAGCGCGGCCGGCACCAGGTGGCAGGGACGGCGCTGGCCGTCCCGGGTCCGGGTGATCAGCCCGGCGGTCTCCAGCACCTGGATGTGGCGCGACACCGCCTGCTTGGTGATCGGGAACGGTTCGGCCAGTTCGTTCACGGTGGCCGGACCGCGGGACAGTCGCGCGATCATCGCTCGCCGGACCGGGTCACCCAGGGCGGTGAACGCCCGGTCGAGCTGCTCGTCGTCAACTGACATCTTTATCAACCGTCCCCTTGATCAACCGGTATGTTGAATATAGGGACAATCGGCGCCGGGCGTCAAGGGTCAGCGTTTAGCAACTTTGGTTGACAGGTCGAAGGTGTCAACCTAGGTTGCTTATATGACCGAGTTGGTGGATCCCGAGGACCCCGCGGCAGGTCTGGCCGCGGTGGTCGCGTTGCGCCGGCTGGCCGACCGGCTGGAGGACAGCCAGGTGGAGCAGGCGATGCGGGCCGGCTGGAGCTGGTCCGACGTGGCCGAGGTGCTGGGGGTCACCCGGCAGGCCGTGCACAAGAAACACGCCCGGCGGCTGGTCGCCGCGGGCGTCGCCCTGAGGAGGCGTTGATGGCGTCGGATGCGAAAGACGTGCGCGCGCTGCTGGTGCGCGAAGCCCGCACGGTGGCGCGGCGGGACGGTTCCCGGTCGATCGAGGCCGAGCATGTGCTGCTCGCGCTGGCCGCGACCCGGACCACGTCCGCGGCCCGGACCACGTCCGCGGCGCGGATGCTGGCCGAGGCCGGTCTGACCGAGGAGACGATCCGGACCGCCCTGGATCGCGAGTGGGAGCAGAGCCTGGCTGTCGCCGGGGTCGCGGTCCGGATCGGTTTGTTGCCCGAGGCAACGCCGGATGAGAGTCGCGACCCGCACATCGGCGACTCGACCAAGCTGTTGCTGAAGCGCGCGATGGACACAGGCACGGGTCGCCTCGGCCCGCTCCGGATCCTGGTCGGCATCCTCGACACCGAACGCGGCCGGGTCGCCCGTGCGCTCCAGGCCGCCGGCGTCGACCGCGCCGCCCTCCGCGCCCGCGCCGCCGAAGCCCTCGCCGCAGGCGACCACTAGGTGCCGCAGCTGACCAACGTCCCGGCCGAGACAGCTAGATCGTCTCGAAGGCGGCCATCATGGCCATGTCCTCGTGCTCGAGGTTGTGGCAGTGGATCAGGTACTTGCCCTTGTGGGCGGTGAACTTGACCAGTACGTCGACCACCTCGGCGGGCCGGATGTCGACGGTGTCCTTCCAGCCGCCGTCGTACTCGCCGGGGTCGCCGCCGCCACGCCGCAGCACCTGGAACGGCGCGAGGTGGACGTGTACCGGGTGGTGGACGTCGGTGACGAACGACCACACCTCGTACTGGTCGAGCTTTACCTGCGCCTGCATCACCTTCGGGTCGAACGCCTTGCCGTTGATCGTCCACCCCTTGTGCCCGCCCGCATCACCGCGCCGGAACCGCCACAGCCGCTTGATCAGGCCGGCCGGTTCGGGGACAGCGGCGTACGACGAGAGCTTGTCCGGGATGCGGCTCTCGTCGGCGGCCTTGCGGGTGACCTTGAACCGCATCACGTTCGCGCTGCCGTCGAGCTTGTTCACCAGCGTGACGTCGTCACCCGGCTGGTACTGCGAGAAGTCCACGATCACGTCGAAGCGTTCCGCGGGCGCGATCACCAGAGTCTTGTGTTCGACCGGCTTGTCCAGCAGTCCGCCGTCGCTGCCGATCTGGACGAACTTCGCCGGCCCCTGGTCGAAGGCGAGCTCGTAGCGACGGGCGTTGCTCGCGTTGAGGAAGCGCAGCCGGTAGCGGACCGCGTCCACCTCGTGCACCGGCCACGGCGCACCATTCACCAGCGTCACGTCGCCGATGACACCTTCCATGTACTGCGATTCGACGCCGACGCCGTCCTTGGCCACGGGGTAGAGGAACGCGCCGTTGTCGTCGAATGCGCGGTCCGCGATCACCAGCGGGATCTCGCGATCGCCTCTGGGTAAAGGCAAACGGTCCTCTTCGTCGTCGCGGACGATGTGCAGGCCGAACAGGCCGCGGTACACCTGTGGAGCGGTGTAGTCCATCGTGTGGTCGTGGTACCAGAGCATGGCGGCGCGTTGCGTGTTCGGATACGTGTACGTCCGGCTGCCCATCTTCATGTCACCACCGGTCATGGTGTGGTGCCCGGCGTGTTCTCCTTGGCCCCCGGCCGGCATCAGGAGATCGAGGGGCCAGCCGTCGCTCGCGGCCGGGGTGTGACCGCCATGCAGGTGGACGACGGTCGACACGTCGAGTTCGTTGACCTGCTCGATCACAGTGGTCCGGCCGCTCCGTACATCGAACGTCGGCCCGGGCAGGAGGCCGTCGTACCCCATCACCTCGGTCTTGAGACCGGGCAGGATCTCGATGCTCGCCTTCTTCTGAACGACGCGGTAGTAGTCGGCGCGGGCGTCGCTGCGGACCGGCTTCTTCACCGGTGGGATCGGGAGCGGGACCTGGAACGGCTCGGGGAGCGGTGCCTTGCTGCGGAGCAGTTCGCCCGCCTGCCCAGGGTTGGCCTCGAGGCCGCAGTTGGTCAGCGTCAGGGCGGCACCGGTGCCGCTGGCAACGGCCAGGAAACCACGGCGGGACAGCTTCACTTCTTGGCCTCCTGGCGACTCAGGCGTGCGGTGGGGCGGAACGACCAGACGGCCATCCAGACGATGCTGATGACGATGGCGGTGCCGAGGGGGACGTGGAGGGAGAAGTTCTGCTGGTAGCCGAAGATGGCCTGCGCGAACTCGGCGAAGAACAGCAGGACCGTGAACCAGGTCGGCCAGAACCGCCCGCCGCCGGGGCGCCAGTAGAGGACCGCGACGACGATCTGGATCATCGCCACCATCCAGATGGTCCCGCCGATCGCGGCGTGCGTGGTGATCGCATCGACGTCGCCGGACAGGAAATAGCCGGCGAAGATCGGCTGGGCGATCGCGAGTGCCGCGTGCAGGACGAGTGCGATCCGCAGGGTCCACAGAGTCGCGCCGGGACGCCGTACCGGCTTCTCGGTGGCGAGCGTGGTCACGCGTTGACCTCCGTCCGCTCGGTGCGGCGGCGGGCCGGGGTCCGCTGCCGGTTGATCCAGACGGCGAACGCGACCGTGCCGGCCACCAGGGCGACGCCGAGTGGGATGTGGACGGCCAGTTGGCGGCTGTAGCCCATCGCGATCTGGAGCACCTCGCCGGCCAGGATCAGCAGGGCCACCACCGGGGCGATCCCACGGCCGCCGGTGCGCCACCAGGCCGTTGCTATGAGCAACTGGAGGAGCCCGAGGCCGGCGAGGGAGAGACCGATCGGCTCGTGCATCCGCAACGCGGGGCCTTCGCCGTTGAGGTAGGCGCCCGCCAGGATGGGCTGCAGGCAGATCGCGACGGCCTGCAGGCCGGCGACCAGGCGGAGAGGGACAAGAGCCTTCATGTAGCCAGACAATAGTAGCCTGTCTACATGTAGTGCAATCAGGTATATCCCTGGGGTGCCACTCTGGGTGTGATCAGGTGAAGTCATGGACCTCACCGTCAAACCTCAAGGGTTCTTGAGGTCAAGCGGAATATGACCGGTCAGCGTGCCTTCGCTGGGCGGATCGCGTCAGGTGAGGTGGCCGAGGGGCGCGACCGAGATGCCGGCGCGCTCGCAGACCCAGTGCGGGTCGGGGCCGAGCTCGGGCTCGATCCGGAGCTCGTGATCGTGCAGGTCGTCGCACGCCGTACAACGCGGCCAGCGCACACCGGAGTCGACCAGGCGATCCTGCACGTCCTGCGCGACCAGGCCGGCGATGTGCTCGGCGCCGTCCGGCCACTGGTCCAGCCACCACTGGCGGCCGGCCACGGCGTCCTCGAGCACCGACACCATCACCGCGTCGTCGAACCCCCGCACGGCCAGGTCATGCAGGACCATGGCACGGGCGGTCAGCAACACCCCTGGCTCACTCATCGCCCTACAGAGTGCCAGACCACACCGACAAAACCCCACGCCCGGTGCCGGGCGTGGGGTTTCGTGGTGGCGGACCCGCAGCACTCACCAACCCGGCTGTCCGGGCTGTGCAAGCCCCGCGATGAGCGTGAACCGCCCGCGACGTGCCTGCTTGGTGAGTGCTGCAGGTCCGGGTCAGCCGGTGGTCGGGCAAGTCGGAGTCGGGTCGAGGCGCTCCGCGAGACCGAGCTGGCGCTGGGCGGCGGACCGAAGTACTGCGCTGAGCCGGACCGTGAGGCGGTGGCGTGCGACCGGCTCGTCGTACGGCTGCTGGGGAGCGTTCGGGAGTGCTGACTGCGCCAAGGCGCGGGCGTTCTCGACTGCGGTGTTGCCGGCGACGAAGTACGTCATGGTTCTGCTCCCTTCCTGAGAGCGTGTTGGGTCGGCCGGCGGCCGGGCGGCCGTCGGAAGTCGTGCGGTATCGGCCCGGGAACCCTCGTGGGTCCTGGGTGGTGATGTGTGGTTGTCAGGCCTTCGGGGCTGGTCCGCTGCTGGCGCGGACGATCAGCTCTGTCGGCATCAGGAGCTGTCGCTCGGTGACCGCCGGGTCCAGCAGGATCCTGCCGACCGCACGGCCTTTCTCCCTGATCGGTTGGTGGACCGTGGTCAGTCCAGCCGCTTCGGCCGCCGGGATGTCGTCGAATCCGGCCAGCGTCAGGTCCCGGCCCGGGACCAGTCCGCGTACCCTCATCGCCTCCAGTGCGCCGAGCGCCTGAACGTCACTCAGTCCGACGATCGCGGTCGGCCGGTCCTGTGAGTCGAGCACCCATTCGGCGCCCGTGCGGCCGGAACTGAACGCGTTGTGACCGCCGGAGACGATCCGCAGCCTGGCATCGGGCATCGCCTTCTGCAGGCCCTGGATCCGCAGCTCACAGTCGGTGTAGCCGACCTCGTCCACGCTGAGCTCGACCGGATTGCCGCCGGCCGCCTCGGCGTTGTCGACCAGCACGACCACGTCGCGGTGGCCGAGCCGGGCCAGGTGCTCGCCCAGCTGGGCGGCCGCTTCCACCTCGTCGATGGCGACCCAGGACAGATCCGGGTGGTCGCCTCGGTCGGTAGACACGGCTGGGATGCCGCGGTTCGCGAGGATGTCCAGCGCCGGGTGGGTGCCTGGCACGCAGAAGATCGCTGCCGCGTCGATGGCTGCCTGCTGTACTGCGTTGCTGCCGCCGGCGATGTCGGTCGAGCTGAGCGGCATGAGCAGCAGGCTGGTGCTGAACTCCTCGGCGACCTCGGCCAGACCGGCCAGGAAGCCGACCGCGTACGGGTCCGAGAACGCGTAGGCGAGCTTGTCGGTGAACAGCACTCCGACCGCCCCCGCCTTGCCGCTGCGCAGAGCCCGTGCAGACGCGTCGGGTCCGGAGTACCCCAGCTCCCGGGCGGTGTCCAGGATCCGCTCGCGCAGGGCGACGGACAGCTGATCCGGCTTGTTGTAAGCGTTGGACACAGTCGACGGTGATACGCCAACGGCCTTGGCCACCGTCTTCAGCGTGACTCCCGCCATCTCTCCGCCTCCTGGTCGTGGACTGTTTGGTGACAGTCTTCTGTATCGTTCTTCTAGATCGTTCTAGAAAAACGATACAGAAGGCCTTGCGAGAGTGCAACACCCTTTTCTCGACCTCCTGTCGTTGGCGCTCGTTGCCTGTGTCCATCCCGGCCCGTCGGCCCGGGTGCGGGATGATGGCGGGCATGGGTTCGTTGCTGGAGGTGATCGCGCTGCATCCGGCGGATGCGGAGGCGGCGCAGGAGGGTGGGGCGGACCGGCTGGAACTGTGCGCGTCGATGGAGGCCGACGGCTTGTCCCCGTCGGTGTCGACGGTCAGCGCGATCCGGCGGTCGACCGATCTCCCGCTGCGGGTGATGCTGCGACTGTCCGACTCCTTCGTCACCAACGGCGCCGAACTCAACCGCCTCACCGCGACAGCGCAGTCCTACCTCGCGGCCGGCGCGGACGGATTCGTGCTGGGCTTCCTGACCCCGGACAACCAAGTGGACGTCGAGTCTGTGGCGGCGTTGGCAAGCACTTTCGCCAGTACGCCGTGGACCTTCCATCGCGCGATTGACGCCGTACTGGAGCAGGCTCAGGCGTGGCGCGCGTTGCGATCGCTGCCCGGTCTCGACTGCGTACTCACGGCCGGATCAGCGCTCGGCGTCACGCACGGCCTCGACGACCTGTGCAAGCTCGCCAAGGAAGACCCCGCGATCGCCGGCGTGATGATGGCCGGCGGCTCGCTCCGTCCCGAGCACGTCCCGTGGCTCCACCAGTCCGGCGTACGGCGCTTCCACGTCGGCTCCTCCGTTCGCCAAGACGGCTCCTGGACCAAGGCCTACGTGAACTCCGGTTTCGTCCGATCTTGGCGCAACCTCTTGGACGCCCAAGACGCTCGCGGCCACCAGGACGATCGTGATCTTGACGCCGTGGATCCGCGCGAATGATCCTCATCGACCCACCGGCCTGGCCGGCCTGGAACCGCGTCTGGTCCCATCTCGTCAGCGACGAGTCCTACGAAGAACTCCACGCCTTCGCCAAAGCCGCCGGCATCCCCGCTCGAGGCTTCGACCGAGACCACTACGACGTCCCCAGCGACCAATACGAAGCCCTCATCGCCGCCGGCGCAGTACCAGTCTCCAGCCGAGAACTGGTCCGCCGCCTAACCACAGCAGGCCTCCGCCACCGCAAACGCCCCTGACCCCGATATGCATTGCAACTAGATGCAATGACAGGGAGTTCTCTTGACGTGACGCTGCGTGTGTCATCATTCTCGTACGGCGTCGGGTGAGGCTGGGGGCCATGGGGGTTCTGGGGCCGGCGCGTGACTGGGGATGATCATGCGTCGTTTGGCTGCCTTGCCGTTGTCTGCCCTTTTGGTCTCGCTACTGGGTTCCGCAGGCGGTTGCGTCACCCGGCGCGACTGAGTATCGCGACGCGGTGCCGGCGTCTGTCGGTCAGGCTGATCCTGTCTACCGCGCCAAACCGCCAAAGCCGGCGATGTCGTTGGCGCAGCGGCGTGAGCAGGTCGCCAAGGATGTCCCCAGGCAGGGTCACCGCTTCGATGTGCTGGAAGCCGGTTCGCGTTCGGCGTCGAAGACGGCGATTGACTGGTCGATCAGCAACGAGCGGTATGAGCCGTTCAGGAAGCCGGCGATCACTGCGTGGGGCAACGCTTATGTGAACTTCGACGGTCCGGTCAGGTCGTCGGTCTGGACGGTCGATGTTGCGCTGATCGATGTGGCGACAGGTGCGGAGATTGCTCTCCCGAGCTACGCGCTGGATTGTCCGAGTAGCTACTGCAAGTCAGCTGGCATCTGGTCCGACACCTTGTCGGCTGGTCTGACGCCCGGGAAGTTGTACAAGGGCAAGTTCCGGGTCCGGAATTCGAGCGCGACCTCGCCTTGGATGACGTTGAGTCAGTCCCAGCCAGCGTTGTTCACGCCGGGGATTCCGGGGGATCTGGCGGGGCAGTGTGCTTGTAATGCGGGCAGTCAGGCGTATCGGGGGGATCCGGTGAACACGGCGACGGGTGCGTTTGTCGAGTCGTTCACGGATGTGCAGGGGACTGGACCGGGTGTCCCGCTGCAGGTGTCGCGGTTCTACTCGTCGTTGTCGACGGCGGTTTCGTCGTTCGGTAAGGGGTGGAGTTGGGCGTATGACTCGTCGCTGACCGCGTCGGCGAATGAGGTGGTGGTGCGGTTCGCTGATGGCGCGACCATCAAGTTCACGAAGGACGCTGCCGGGGCGTGGCAGTCGCCTGCGGCCGTGAAACAGCGTCTGCGTGCGGTCGGGACGGGGTGGGAGCTGCGGACTTCGGACGGGACGACGTACGGGTACGACGCAGCCGGGCAAGTGGTTGGCATCGTCGACGCCGGCGGGATCGGTGTGTCGCTCGGCTATTCCGGTGGGAAGCTCTCGACCATCACTGAGCGGGGTGGGCGTGTCGCGACGTTGATCTGGGACGCCGACCGGATCGTGAAGATCACCCTGTCGGATGGTCGCGAGGTGTCTTACGGGTACGTCGGTGGTCTGTTGACGCAGGTCACGGACGTTCGCGGTAAGAACACCACGTACGTGTACGACGCCAGTGGCCGGATCGTCACCGTGACGGATGCGTTGGGGCGCGAGGTAACGAAGAACACCTACGATGCAACGACCGGGCGAGTGTCCAGCCAGACCAATGCGACCGGTGATGTGACCCGCTTCGAGTGGGACGAGACCTACGGTGAGTCGGACACGATCGATCCGAACGGCGGCGTGTGGACCGACGTGTACTCGGGCGGTGTGCTGACAGCGCACTACGGTCCGGATGGCAACTGGACCGAATACGCATACGACGGCCGGCTGAACAAGGTGAAGATCACCGACCCGAAGTACACCGAGACGGTGATGACGTACGACGTGCGGGACAACATGTTGACCCGGACGGCGCCGGCGCCGTTGTCGTATGTCGAGTCGTGGACGTACGACGCCGAGGACAACATCACCTCGGCCACGGACGGGCGTGGAAAGACGACGACGTTCACCTACGACACGGCGAATCGGTTGACGTCGTCGACGGATCCTGGTGGAGGCAAGACAGAACTCACGTACACCACGCTCGGGCAGTTGGCGACGCAGAAGACCCCGGGCGGGCACGTCACCACGATGGACTACGACACCGCCGGCAATTTGGTGTCGAAGATGAGTCCGATGGGGTTCGTGGAGCGGTTCGAGTACGACACTGCGGGTCGGGTGGTGTCGAGTCGAGATCCGCGTGGGGAGGATGGCACTCCGGAGGAGTACACGACTCACTTCAGCTACGATGCCGCCGGCAACGTCTTGACGACGACTGCGCCCGATGACGGTGTGACGACGAACGTCTATGACGAGGTCGGGAAGCTGTCGAGCGCGACGGTCGAGAACGCCACCGGGACGGTACTGTCGAAGGCTGGTTACAAATATGACGCGGCCGGGCGAACCATCGAGACGTCGGACGCGGCTGGCGTGACGTCGACGACCGGCTATGACTCGCGCGGCAACCGCAGCCAGTCCACGGACGCGGTCGGGGCGAAGACGACCTACACCTACGACTCGATGAACCGGTTGGCGTCGATGACGACGCCGCGCGGGTTCGAGACCGGTGCGGACCCGGCGGCGTTCACGTGGTCGTACACCTATGATGCCAACGGCAACCAGTTGACGAGCACCGATGGTGCGGGTCGGCAGAGCAAGCAGACCTTCGACGTAGTGAGCCGGGTCAGCACGATCACGTCTCCGTCCGGCGGGGTCACGGCCACGGCCTATGACGGCGCGGGCAACGTGCTCAGTTCGAAGGACCCGCTCGGGCGGATCACGATGAACGTGTACGACGCGGTGGGGAGGCTGCAGAGCACTGCGTTGCCGTCGCTGCAGCCGACGACCTTCACCTACGACCTGGACGGGCATCGGTTGTCGGCGAAGTCGCCCAGTGGTGGATCGCTCACGACCTGGACCTACGACGCCGACGGTCGCCAGCTCACCCAGACCGACCCGCGGGGCAACGTGTCTGGTGGGACGCCGGCCGATCACACGACGACCTTCGGCTATGACCCGGCCGGGAACCAGACGACCGAGACCGACCAGTTAGGCAAGGTCACCACCCGCGTGTACGACTCCAGCAACAACGTCACCAGTGAGCGTGACCCGCTGGCCAACACCACCAGCTACGCGTATGACTCGTTGCATCGGTTGACGTCCGTTACTGCTCCGGTGGCGTCGGCGACCACGACGTACGGCTATGACTCGGTCGGCAACCTGGTCGAGCGCAAGGACCCTCGCGGCGGGGTGACGAAGTACGGCTACAACCCGCGCGGCGACCTGACGTCGGTGATCGATCCGCTGGATCGCAAGCAGACCTTCGGGTATGACGCCGAGGGCAACGTCACCGAGATCATCAAGGCCCGCGGCTACGCGTCCGGGGATCTGCCGGCGTACACGATCAAGCAGGCCTACGACCTGCGCGGCCTGCGCACCTCGCTGACCACCGCGTCGACGGCGGCGAACGCCACCTTCGGGTACGACGCCGACGGGCTGTTGAAGACCTACACCGACGTCACCGGCACCACGACACTCACCAGGGACACCGCCGGCCAGTTGACCGGGGTGACGCAGCCGCAAGGCAACTACGGCTACACCTACACGTCCTATGGCGAAGTCCTGACTAGTACGCAGCCGGGCAACGTCACCAGCAGCTACGGCTACGACACCGACGGCCGGGCCACGACGCTCACCTCTGACGGGCAGACGACCAGCTTCGGGTACGACGCCGACAGCCACCTCACCTCGGTGGTGTATCCGGCTTCGAGCGGCTGCACCCAGACCCGCAGCTATGACCGCAACGGTGACATCGCCGCCGTGATCAACCAGAAGAGCGGCGTGGCGACGCCGCTGAGCCGCTACGACTACACCCGCGACGCCAACCACAACCCGACCGTCGTCAAGCGGACCCGGGGAACCACGGTCTACAACGAGGCCTTCGACTACGACGCCGCGAACCGGATCACCAAGAACTGCCTCAACACCACCACCTGCACAGGCGCCGCCGCGTACGTCGGGTACAGCTACGACGCAGCGGGCAACCGGCTCACCGAAGACCGCGCCGGCCTCACCAACCCCGGCACGACCGCCTACACCTACGACGCCGCGAACCAGATCATCAACCGCACCGACCCCGGCGGCGCGGTCTCCACCATGTCCTACAACGCTGACGGGCAACTCGAAGGCAACCGCACTTGGGACGTCCTCGGCCGCATCACCACCGAAACCACCGGGACCCAGACCACCAGCTTCACCTACGACGCGATGGGTCTACGCCGCACCGTCGCCAACACCACCGGCACCAAAAAACTCTCCTGGGACATCAACAACCCGATCCCGATGATCGGCGTCGAAACCCGCACCGACGGCAGCCTGTGGCGGCACCGCTACGCCCCCGACGGCACCGCGATCTACGTCGAACACCCCGGCAAGACCTACCCCAGGTCACTGCTGTTCGGTGACGCCTTGGGCAGCATCACCGACGTCCTCGACCAGACCGGCGGCGCCCGCTGGCGCTACGGCTACGAACCCTTCGGCGCCAAACGCACCACCGAAAAACTCAGCACCACCGCCGAAGACCCCTCCCTCGGCTTCACCGGCGCCTACCTCGAACCCACCACCGGCAACTACCACCTGAGAGCCCGAGACCTCGACCCCTCAGGCACCTTCCTGTCTCCCGACCCCCTCGCCCCCGACCTCACGGCCCCATATGTCACCGCCTACACCTACGCCAACCAACAACCGACCGTGCTGACCGATCCCACCGGCCTGAGACCAGACCCTCTGGGTTGGCTCGAGCGCCAGGGTGATCGGGCTGGCCATTTCCTTGGCGAGGTGGCCTGGGACTTCACCACAGACCGAAATCAGGCTGTGAGGGAGTTCGGCGTAGGCATGGTGGGAGGTGGCGCCAGGATCCTGGATCTGGCAGTGTTTGCGCAGAATCACGGGAGCTCCTACTACAGTGATCTCAGCGCCAGCGCATATTACGGGATGACAGATAGCGCGTTGGGAATCGACGGTAGCGAGGCGACAACCCAATTCGGGGAATTCTTCACACCTCTACCGAGCTTGGGAGTCGGTGCTGGGGTCTGTCGAGCTATTCTAAGGACAAGTAGACTGTCCGCGCTGTGGCCAGTTATCCCAAAACTGCCTAAGATCAATCTGGGACAGCAGGGTAAGCACATCATCGGACATCCGAACTATTTGCCTGGTAAGAGCGTGCTTACTGCAGACCCGAAGGAATTGGTTCGCCGGGCCGGTTATGGTACGCCGGTCGGTTCCAAATTGCGGGGAGAAGCTGGGTTCAAGGGAACGAATTGACTTCGGCAAGACGATCGGCATCTGGGTAGGCAAGGACGGGACACAAATGCAAACCACAGTCGGCATTCTGCACTATAAAGCGGATGGGTCGGTTCACATCGTGCCAGCGAAGCCGAATGGGTAGGGCGGTATGGACTTCCGGGTAGACGTGTTGTTGTCGTTTCAGCGGGCGCTATGGGACGAGGTGACGGGGAACCTGCGCGGGGTTGCCGTTCGGCCGACATCGCCGGTGATCGAGGCGCGTTTCCTCTATGACACGCTGCCCGGTGGGGTCGAGGATGAGATCGTTTCTGAGGTTGAGACGTATGTCGTCGCCGATTTCAACGCCCCGATCGACGTCAGGTTTCGCGCGGTGTACAGCCCTAGAGCAACCGCGCGCACGCTGGAAGCCGGTGAGGAATGGGTCTACCTGAGGCGCGAGCCGGCCGCGACGGGGCGCGAATGAAGATGGCCCCCAGTCTCCTAGGATACTGGGGGCCGTTGGTCAGTCGAGGAGTGCTGTGACTGTGCCGGCGGCTACGGTGTGGCCGCCTTCTCGGACTGCGAAGCCCAGGCCGGTGTTCATGGCGATGGGCTTCTCCAGTTCTACGGTCAGGTCGATGGTGTCGCCTGGCATGACGAGGGTGATGTCGCCCAGGTCGATGCCGCCGGAGACGTCGGTGGTGCGGAAGTAGAACTGCGGGCGGTAGTCCGCTCCGAAGGGGCTGTGGCGGCCGCCTTCGGCGGTGGACAGGGCGTGCAGGGTTGCCCGGAACTTCCGGTGCGGGTGCACTGTGCCCGGCAGGGCTACTACCTGGCCGCGGCGGACCTCGTCGCGCTTGATGCCACGCAGCAGCACGGCCGCGTTGTCGCCCGCGTCCGCGGACTCCAGCGACTTGCCGAACGTCTCGAGACCGATCGCCGTACTGGTGACTGTCGGACCGAGACCGACCACCTCGACCGGGTCGCCGAGCTTCAGCGAACCGCGCTCGACCGCACCGGTGACCACGGTGCCGCGGCCGCTGATGGTGAGGACGTTCTCGATCGGCATCAGGAACGGCTCGCCCAGCTCACGGTCCGGCACCGGGACGTAGGTGTCCACCGCGTCCAGCAGTTCGCCGATCGCGGCGGTCCAGCGCGGGTCGCCTTCCAGCGCCCGCAGTCCGGAGACACGCACGACCGGTACGTCGTCGCCCGGGAAGCCGTACTCCGACAGGAGTTCACGGACCTCCAGCTCGACCAGGTCGAGCAGCTCGGGGTCGTCGACGGTGTCCGCCTTGTTCAGCGCGACCACCAGGTACGGCACACCCACCCGGCGCGCGAGCAGCACGTGCTCACGCGTCTGCGGCATGGCGCCGTCCTGCGCGGAGACGACCAGGATCGCGGCGTCCACCTGGGCGGCGCCGGTGATCATGTTCTTCACGTAGTCGGCGTGCCCGGGCATGTCGACGTGCGCGTAGTGCCGGGTCGCGGTCTCGTACTCGACGTGCGAGATGTTGATCGTGATCCCGCGCGCGACCTCCTCCGGCGCCCGGTCGATGCCGTCGAACGCGACGAACCGGTTGACGGACGGGTCGCGCTCGGCGAGCACCTTGGTGATCGCGGCGGTCAGAGTGGTCTTGCCGTGGTCGACGTGACCCATCGTTCCGATGTTGAGGTGCGGCTTGGTCCGCACGAACTGGCTCTTGGCCATGAGTTTTCCTTTGCTGGTCAGAAGATTCGAAGAGCCAGGACCCTCCGGCAGGCCTCCCGCAGCTGTCACCGCACGGGAGGGGGCCGGTGAGCGGTCCACCCTCCTCCGCGGGTCCTGCTCAGCAGGAGGAGGGTCGGCTTCGCGCGCCGGTAAAGGCTGCTGAATCGACTGACGCAGCCCGCGTGGGAGCGCCCGTCAGGCCGGTGCCTGACAGGTCGTACTCGAGAACCACGCGGAACATGCGCATCACGGTAAACAGGAACGCTGCCCCCGGCAACAGAATTCCCGGGGGTCTAGTTGAGGGCGAAGAGGCGAGTGCCGTCGGAGAAGGCGGGGCGGGCGCCGGCTACGGTGACGGCCGGTTTGTTGCAAGTGACCTCTTCGGAGGCGGCGACCGAGGTCGCGGTGGGGCCGGCCAGGATCGGGCGGGGCTGGATGCCGGTGGTGCCGATCAGGACGGGGGAGCAGCTGCCGTTCGGTTGCGGCATCAGTGTGACGACACGCCCGTCCGGCAGCAGTCCGAAGCCGTCAAGCGGGTACTCCGGCTGCTGCAGTCTTGGTGGGACCTGCAGGAGGTGATGCCACTGCGGTGTGCCGTCCGCCGGGCTCACCGCGGACACGTCGTACGTCTGAGGCTGGCCGGGGTCGGTCGCGTTCCGGCAGGTGATCAGCACCAGTGATGCATGGGTGGCGGCGAGCTGTGCGTCGCACGAGGCCGGACCGAGTCGAGGCCGCGGCGTACCTGGCACTGGGGTCGTCCAGATGACGCGGCCCTCGCCGACGTCGACGGACCACTGGAACAGCGTGCCGCCCGCAGCGCCGGTCCAGATCAGTCCGGAGACCTCACGTGTGTCCGGTACGGCGACCAGGTCGCCGACCCAGGTGGTCGGGTCCAGCTCGGCACTCAGGTCGAACCGCAGACCCAGGTCGACCTCCCACCGCTGGTCGCCGTCGTTGAGATCCAGTCCGCGTACGACGGCGCCGTTCCCACCGCATGCGTCAACGACCACGGCCAGGTCGCCGATGAGCTCGCCCTGCGTCACGGTGCACCGCAGTTGCGTGCGCCAGTGCGTCGGACCGCTCACGCCGTGGGCCACGACGTAGTTCCCCTCCGCCACCAGCAACTGGTTCGCGTCGACCGCGAGAGCCACGCCGTCCGTGTGGACCTCGGTCAGCACCTCTCCGCTGACCGCGTCGAGTACGGCGTACGTCGGCAGGTCGATGCCCGCCGGTGCACGGTTGCCGGCGTACGGGAGGTGCGCGGCGATGGTCCGCCCGTCGCCGGAGATCAGGAGACCCTTGGAACCGCTGGAGGCGGCGTCGTTGACGTCGGCCCGCGAGTACCGCCAACGGATCTGGCCAGTGGTGGCGTCGGACATGACCACGCCGTCCGGCCGCAGTTCGGCGATGCCGCCCGCCGTACCGGCGATGGCACCGGCTGCCGGGACCTCACGGCTCCAGGCGAGGGTTCCGTCGAGCTGCACCGGCATCTGGTCGGGCTTGGTCGTAGTCGTCGTGCTGACCGTGTTGGCGGTCTCCAGCCGGGCCTGCACGAACGGCTCGCCGGCCGACACGACGATCCAGGCCAGCATCGCGCCACACACCACGGTCGCACCGATGCCGAGCAGTCGCGGTGGAGCTTGTGAGTACGGCGGCGCACGCCGCAGACGTCTCGCCAAGGCCAGCAGTGCACCGGCGACCACCAGCGCGGCGGACGCGAGCATCAGGTACGGCCAGCGCTCCGACATCGCCGCACCGGGCTGTGCGGCAGGCCAACGCCACCAGCAGATGCCGACGGCGATCAGCCCGACCACTCCGAAGACCAGAGCCGGGACGGTGACGAGACGCTGCTGCGTCCGCCGGAACCATGCACACGACAGTCCGGCGGCGAGCGCCGTACCCGCGATCGGTGTCCAGACCGGGAAGCCGGCCGCGTCGTCCGGACCGGCCGGCCACTTGGCGGCCGCGCCCAGGCCGCGGCCGAGCAGGACCGAGGCGGCGACGATGACTCCGAGGGCAGCACCGAAGTACACGATCGGGATCAACCCGCCGATCGGCCGGGCCGCCTTAGGGCCCAACGACTCGACCTCCCGATGGAGGTTCTCCCGGGCAGTCTGCTCCCAGTCGGTGTGGCCGCGGTCGGTCGCGTACAGCCGGGTCTCGGCCAGGCTCTGGAGGAACGACATCCGGCCGCGCGCGAAGTCCCGCTCGCCGATGTGCCCGTACTCCTGCCGGATGCCCTCGGCGTACTCGTCGTATCGCTGCGGCGACATGCTCAGGATGCGCAGGTCGGCGTCGCACAGGACGGCGCCGTTCGCGTCGTCCGGCTCGCAGTCGTGCTTGGCAGTCAGCCGGATCAGCCGGCCGACCTCCTCGACCCGCTCGGCGTCGACGCCGTACGCGGCCAGTTCGAGCTCGGCCAGCTGGGCCGAGACCTCCTCGTTCTCGCCGGGGTCGGCCTGCGGGTCGTAGATCGCATCATGGAACCAGGCCGCGAGCCGGACCGTGTCCGGGTCGTCCGCGGCGCCGGCCAGGAGGTCGACGGTCTGCAGCACCTCGGTCAGGTGCCTCTGGTCGTGATAATGACGGTGTTGCTCTGCGTAACGAGCCAGCAGATCGTCGCCCAACGGCTGCGCGTGCGGCAGCAGGCGATTCCACTGGTCGCGCAGGTCCATGGCTAAGGAGTCTCGCACCCGGTGGAGGCCTCGGCCGACCGATCCGGGGTTCCCGGATAGGGTCGTGGCCAAAGCGATATCGGCTCGTCACCTGACCGCTTCGATGGGTGCGTCGGGCATCGAATCCCATCGATGAAATTGCGGTGCAGGTCACATTTTCCGGCTCGGGAGGAACACCATGCGGTTCGGTCTCGTCGGCACCGGTCCCTGGGCTCGTCTGGCGCACGGACCAGGGCTGCGAGCCGCCTCCGGGGCCGAGCTGGCCGGCGTCTGGGGCCGGGATGCTGCCAAAACCGCCGAGTTCGCGGCCGAGTTGAAGGTTCCGGCGTACGGCGACTACGCGGAGTTACTGGAGACTGTGGATGCGGTCGCGTTCGCCGTACCGCCGAAGGTGCAGGCGTCGATGGCGCTGGAGGCCGCTGCGGTCGGCAAGCATCTGCTGCTGGACAAGCCGGTGGCCGACTCGCTCGACGACGCCCGGGCGCTCGCCGACGAAGCGGCCGACGAGGGGATCGCGACTCTGGTGTTCTTCACCGGCCGGTTCGATCCGATCATGCGGCAGTTCTTCGCGGAGGTGCAGGCTCAGGAGGGCTGGAAGGGCGGCTGGGCCCGCATGCTGGCGGCGATGGACCCGAACGCCGAGTCGCCATGGCGGCGTGAGGAGCGAGGTGCGCTCTGGGACGTCGGACCGCACGCACTGTCCAACCTGAGCGCACTGCTCGGACCGATCGTTGAGCTGAGCGCTGTCGGCGGCGCGGGCGGGCTGGTCCACCTGGTCGTCACGCACGAATCTGGCGCGACGAGCACCGCCAGCCTGACGCTGTCCGCCCCACCGTCCGGCTCCAGCTTCGAGACAGGCGTCTGGGGAGAGGCCGGTACGAGGCTGATGCCGGAGAGGTACACGCCGCCGCTGGAGGTGTACCAGGTGGCAGTCGAGGAGCTGGTCCAAGCGGCGGAATCAGGGGAGTCGCACCCGGTCGACGTCGCCTTCGGGGTCCGCGTGGTCGAGCTGCTGGCCTCCGCGGAAGCCCAACTGAGGCGGCGTTGACCGCCTATCGCTTCTGAATCAGCGTAGGGCGATGACGGTGTCGTTGCCCGAGGTGAGGACGAGGTTGCCGATGGCGCGGGCGTCGCGGCTGCAGGAGATGCCGGTCGGGAGGCGCACCTGCCGGAAGCCGAGCCGGCTGATCACGTTGGCCTGACAGCCGTCCACGCCGCGGCCGAGGGAGATCACCCGGGCGTCCGCGGTGACCGTGACCTTCACCCTCGGGCTGACCGGTGCGGTCATCTGCCAGGCAGTCTCCCCAGTGCCGGCGTCGATGGCCGTGACGACGGTCCTGCGGTTCTCCAGCGTGCTCGGGCCGGGGCAGTCCACGACGACCAGGTATCTGCCGGCTGCGTTGAGGAGCGTCCGGCACGCCCAGGTCCGTGGCACCGGCCAGCGCCACTTGATCTCGCCGGAGCGTGGGTCGATGGCAGTCAGAGCCTCGGGTACGTCGGAGTCCCCGGCAGGCTCGGCGACGACGACCAGTCCGGCGACGACCACCGGACGCCGGTACATGTCGGTCGACGGCTTGGACCACAGCTTCTTGCCGGACTTCAGATCGAAGCCGGTCATCTCGTCGCTCTCGTTGCCGCAGCTGTGGCCGAGGAACGCGACGACGGTGTCCATGGTCGCGACCGCGCCGATGTCGGTGCAGTTGCCCGGCTCGAACGTCCAGCGCTGGTGGCCGTCCGGGTCGACCCCGTGGAGCTTGTCGGAGCCGCGGGCGACGTGCTCGCCGGTCAGCAGCGGTTCGGACTGCTGGATCAGGTGGTCGCGGGTGCTGCCGGGCCAGGTGGCTTTCCGGCGACCGGTATTGGCATCGAGAAGGAGGTAGCCGATGTCGGCGAACTCGGCGAGCACGTAGTCGCCGTTGCCGGTCGCCGTGATGTTGGGCTTCTCGTCGGAGTCGGACCGGCTGTAGCGCCAGCGCAGTACGCCGGTGGCGGCGTCCAGCATCTCGACCACGCCGCTCTGCCGTGGGATGGCGATGCCGTACCTGGTGCCGATCGCCTCCTCCGCGCCGGACCCGAGCAGCGACTTGCTGACCCAGGCGACGGAACCGTCGAGGGTGGACGGTGACGCCTGGCCGGCTGGCTCGCGCGGACCGTCCACTCGCTCGTTGGAGGTCATCACGTAGTTGCGTGCCAGCGGCTGGATGATCAGCAGGAGGATGAGTGCGATCACCCCTGGTACGGCGAGCCAGGCGAGCTGCTGTCCGAGGTTGCGCGGGGGCAGGAAGCGGGCTGTCCGAGTGCGGAGGAGCGAAGCGACAAGTGCTGCCGTGCCGGCCACGAGCAGCAAGATCAGAGCGGAGATGAGCAGGGGCACTCTGAGGCCGACACCGACGGCTGGGTTGATGCTGGGGACTCGAGCCCAGGCGACGAGCAGTCCGGTCACGGCGGCGGCCAGGACTGCGCCGGCGGTGAGGCGTGAGCGCTGGCTGACGCTGCGGGCGCAGCGGAACAGCACTGGTGCGCTGAAGAACGCGACCACCGCCAGTACGACGGGAGGCCAGCCGGCCTCATCCTCTGCGGCCGGGACCTGCCAGGACGCGCCCGATGCGGCGATGGAGGCGACAGCGGCTCCGACTGCGGTGAAGGTGGCTGTGGCGGTGAGTGCTGCTTGTTGCCAGCCACGCCACGGTGCGGGTAGCTCGCTGTCGAGTCCGGTCAGCTCTGTCTCGAGGTTGACGCGGGCGACCGGACCCAGGCGTTGCCTGGCCAGTTGAGTCCGGTAGAGGTGGCCGTCGAGGAGCTCGCGGACCTCGTCGTACCGCCGCTCGAGCGCTACCTTCCGGTCGCCGGCGTCCCGTCGTACCTCTGCGGTGTGAACGGCGTACCGGCTGGGGTCGGAGGCGAGGACCGCGTTCACGGCGTCGAGCAGTACGTCGCCGTTCGCGTCGCGGCGGGGTGGCGCGTAGGAGTCGGGCGGGGGAGCGACGAGGTCGCCGGTGAGGCGGATCAGGCGGGCGACCTCGGCGATGCGGATCGGCGGCACGCCGTACTGCGGGAGCAGGTGCTCGGCCAGGCGGGCGGAGGCCTCGGCGTCCTCGGCCGGAGTGCCGCCGGGCTCGTGGACGGCGCGGTGGAACCAGGCGGCCAGGCGAACTGAGGTCGGGTCGGTGGACAGCTGGATGAGTGAGTCGAGGGCGGTCAGGACGATCTCGAGGTACTGGTCGCGATAGGCCCGGCGGGTGCGCTCGACGTACCTGCCGACCAGCTCGTCCGCCAACGATGCCGAGCCCGGCACCAGCTCGTTCCACCGCCCACGAAGCTCCACCACTGCCACAGTCTGCCAGCCCCACCTCCACAGCCAACGCTCGATCTCCCCACCAAGACCTCACGTTTCCAGCCCAGGCCCACCACATCCGTCGGTGGTCTAGCGGGGGGCGGTAAGTATGCCGGTGAGGAGGCCGGGGTAGAGGGTCTCGAGGTCTTCGCGGCGGAGGGTGCTGATGCGGCGGGTGCCTTCGGTGTGGGTGGACAGGACGCCGGCCTCACGCAGGATGCGCAGGTGGTGGGCGCGGGTGGAAGCGGTGACCGGGAGCTCGATCTCGCCGCAGGCGATGCCTTCGGGGGCGTCCGCGAGGGCACGGATGATCTGCAGCCGCACCGGCTCGCCGAGGGCCTGCAGGACCGACTCGACCCGGATCTCGTCGCGCTCCGGCTGCGGGAGCGCCTTCCTCGTCATGTGTCCATGATACGACGCCCATCGAAGTTCGATGATCTTCGTAGTACGATATCGGTCGAAATAAGAAACCCTCGTCCGGAAGGTCCTCGATGTCCGCACGGATCTACCTGCTCGGCGCCGGCGCGTTCGCGGTCGGCACCAGCGCGTACGTCGTGTCCGGTGTGCTGCCCGACGTCAGTTCCGAGCTTCATGTCTCGCTGACCGCCGCAGGCCAGCTCGCCACCGCGTTCTCCCTGGCGTACGCCGTCGGTGCGCCGATCCTGTCCACGCTGACCGGTCGGTGGGAGCGCCGTACTCTGCTCATCGCCGCGCTCGTCCTGGCCGCGCTGGGCAACCTGATCGCCACCGTCGCCACCAACTACCCCGTGCTGATCGTCGGCCGGGTGGTGGCCGCGTTCGGCGCCGCCATGTATACGCCGGCAGCCACTTTGTTCGCCACAGGTCTGCTGCCACCGGAGGAGCGCGGCAGGGCCGTCGCCATCGTGTTCGGCGGCCTCACCTTTGCTCTGGTCCTCGGAGTGCCGACCGGCAGTTTCCTAGGCCCGACACTCGGCTACAAGGGTGTGTTCGCCCTCATCACCGTCGTCGCCGTACTGGTCGCCATCGTCGAGCGTGCGGCGCTTCCGAAGGTTGATGCGCCCCCACAGGTCGGACTCCGCGAGCGGTTCGCCGGTGTCACAGACCGGCGCGTGCAGACCGTACTGGCCATCACGATCCTGGCCGTGCTGGCAGCCCTGAGCGTCTACATCTACATCGTCCCGTTCCTGAAGGAGACCGCTGGCCTGGCAGGCAACGCCACCAGCATCCTGCTGCTCCTGTACGGCGTCGGCGGCGTACTGGGCAACGTGACCGGTGGCCGGGCCACGGACCGGTTCGGAAGCATCCGCACTCTGATCGTGCTGCTGGTCGGCATCATCGCCGTCGTCGCCACACTCGACCTCACCGCGAACTCGATCGGCGGAGCCGCAGCGGCTCTGTTCGTGCTGGGTCTGTTCACCTGGGCGTTCAACCCGCCGATCCAGAACCTGCTGCTGGAGCTCGGTGGCGGCCTGCTGATCTCGCTCAACGCCTCTGCGATCTACCTGGGTGCCGGACTGGCCGCGGTAGTCGGCGGTCTGGTCATCGACATGGTCGGCCTGCGATTCCTGCCGCCACTGTCCGCCGTACTGACGCTGATAGTGCTCGGCCTGGTGTTCACCCTGCGGCGCGACCCGGAGCTGGAGGAGATCGAGCACCTGGAGCCCGAAGAGGACTGCGTCCCGGTCACCGCGACCGACTGACGGTTCGCACCCGGGATAGAGCAGGATAGCGGCCATGCGTTTTCTGGCCGCCCTCCTGCTGCTCACGTCCACAGTGTCGGGCTCCAGTGACCCCGCAGCGGTCGTCGAAGGCTGGCGGACGTCACCCGTGTACGTCGATTCGTCGCAGCGCGCACTGGTCCCGGACGACGAGGCCGCGAAGCTGGCCGAGCGGGTCAAGGACCACAGCCCGGCCATCCGGATCGCCGTGCTCCCGGCGGAGGCGCTCAACGACGGCCGACGGGACAAGCAGGACTCGGCCCGGGCGTTCCTGGACTCGGTCGTCGACAAGCAGTCGGCGGACGGGATCTACGTGATCGTCTTCGGCGGGATGATCACCTGGGGGAGCGCGGTCGGCGTCGACACCCCGATCGCGAGAATCCTGACCGACGAACTGGGCAAGCACAGCCGGTCCGATCCGGTCGGCACGCTCAACGGAGTGCTGGACCAACTCGGCGCACCCAAGGCGCCCAGTGGTCCGCCCGGCTGGCTCTGGCCGTCGGTGATCGTCCTCGTCGTACTGATCGCCGGTGGCTTCGCACTGCTCTGGTGGAGGTCCCGGCCGGGCAAGGACGAAGGCCCCGCGCTGTACCGGCCGTCGTACGACGTCCTGCCGGACGAGGCGGACACGGTGGAGGAGCGCAGGCGGCTGGCCCGAGAGGACGTCACCCGCTTCGGGGAGGAACTGGATGCGGCGGACGTGCGTCTGGATGGCCATGGAGACGGTACGGCGACCACGGCAGACGTGCAGGCCGCGATGGACGCGTACGCCGCCGCCGGCCGCGTGGTCGACGGCAAGCCCGACGACGAACAGCTGCGTGGGGTGCGTGCCACGGTCGGCTACGGTCGCTGGCGGCTGGCGTGTGCACAAGCGCGGATCGCGGGGAAGATCGCGCCGCCCTGGCGAGCACTCTGCTTCTTCGACCCAGGTCACGGGATCTCTGTGACGGACTGGATGTACAAGCCGCCTCGTGGCCGGTCCCGCGAGGTCCCGGTCTGCGCCGCCTGCCGGGACCGGCTCTCGGGAGGAGCGCGATGAAACGTCTGCTGGGAGCGTTCGCGCTGGTCGCGGCCTCGGTCCTGCCCGCGCTGCCCGCGCACGCGGCCGAGGACCCTGACGGCTACATGAGCACCGTGGCCGGTCACCTCGGCGACGCCGGCATCTGGGTCGACCCGGACGTGAAGGAGCTGTCGCCGGCCGAGGCGTCGCAGCTCGACGCGGCGGCCAAGAGTGCCGCGGCACCGATCCGGATCGCTGTCATCCCGGCGGAGAAGATCAACATCTCGGAGAGCGGCTTTTCCGTGAACCTGGCCTGGGAGGGCGAGGAGATCGCGGACCAGCTGTACGACCGCGTCGGTGTCGAGGGTGTGTACGCCGTCCTGGTGGATGCGTCGTCGGAGTACGACGGTCGCGGGTTCCACGCCGTACAGCGGGCTGACCATGGGCCGACCTACCACGTCGAAGACGCCGTGAACCAAGCGGTGGACTGCTGTGCGCCGGACTACGAGGACATGCTGGCCAAGTTCATCGAGCGGGCTCAGCAGGTCGACAAGCCGTTCTACATCGACGCTGCGCCGTACGCCGGTGGAGCGGCCGGACTGGCCGGGCTCTGGTGGGGTCTGTCGGCACTCGGGGCTCGCAGGGCTCGCCGCAAGGACGAGAAGGAGCACCTGGAGCTCACCAAGCCGCTGCTGAACGAGGAGATCATCGCGCTGTCGCAGCAGGTGTCCGACCTGCCGACCACATCCGATCCGCAGCAGTCCAAGCTGTCCAAGGATGTGCTGGACGCGATCGAGAAGGCGCGGCACCGGCTGAACGAAGCCAAGGGTGATGACGATGTCCAGGCCGTGACGACGCTGCTCGGCTCGGCGCGGTACGGACTGGTGTGCGTGGACACGGTGCGCGCGGGCAAGCCCATCCCGGAGCCGACACCGCCCTGCTTCTTCGACCCGCGGCACGGTCCGAGTACGGCGTCCGTCGAGTGGCAGCCGGAGCGTGGAGCGGTCCGTGAGGTCCAGGTCTGTGCGGCCTGCAAAGAGCGGGCCGTCGCCGGGCAGGAGCCGCAGGTCCGGATGGTCGAGCAGTGGAGTGGCAACCTGCGGCCGTACTGGATGGTCGGGGAGAAGATGTCGGCCTACATCGACGGCTACTGGTCGCAGGGTGACGAGCGACAGTGGTGGTTCCCCGACGACGACGCTCGCCGGACGAGGGACCGGATGCGGGCTCGCTGGCGCTCTCGTCGCCCCGGTGCTCGACTGGGCCGATGGAGCTCCGACGTCGGGAGCTCAGTCAGCACCTGGTCGGCGTCCTCGGGCTCTTCGGACAGCGACAGCTGGTCCAGCGGTTCCAGTAGCCGTCGTCGCAGCTCCTGGTCGTCCCGCACACGCTCGAGCGGTGGCGGGTCCTCCCGGCGTTCGTCGAGGCGCTCAGGCGGCTCCCGCGGTTTCTAGGACGGCCGGCATGTCCTCGCTGTGCAGTACGGCCAATGACGTGACCGCACGGGTGAGGCAGACGTAGAGGCGGCGCAGGCCGGTGCGCTCGTCGGCCTCGCCGGCCACGATGCCGGCCGGTTCGACCAGAACCACGTGGTCGAACTCGAGACCCTTGGCCAGTGACGCCGGTACGACGTCCAGATGCGCGTCGGCATCGTCCTCGTCGCCGAGCACGGAGAACGGGACCTGCAAAGCCAGCAGGGCCTTGCGGGTGGCCGGCACCAGCGCGTCCGGCACGATCAGACCGATCGAACCGAGCCTGGCCGTCACTTCGCCGACTGTGTCCATGGCTGCGGCGAGACTGTCCTGCACGCGGGTGATGGTGAGTTCACCGCGTGCCCGTCGTACGGCTGTCGGCGGTGTGAGGTGCGGAGCGATCGACGGGAGCAGGCGGGCGGCGTACTCGATCACCTGACCGGGGACGCGGAAGCCGGCGGTCAGCTCCTCGGTGTGGGCGCCGGACTTGCCCAGGTGCTTCAGCGCTTCGTCCCAAGACGGTGTGGCCCACGGAGTGGTGCCCTGCGCGATGTCGCCGAGGACAGTCATCGAGCCGGTCGAGCAGCGACGACCGACTGCCCGCAGTTGCATCGCCGACAGGTCCTGCGCCTCGTCAAGCACCACATGGCCGAGTGACGGCGTACGGTCGACCAGATCGGCCACCTCGTCGATCAGGGTGGCGTCCGCCACCGACCACTTCGCCGCACCGGCCGAGCGCGGTGCCTTCTCCCAGAGGAGCAGCTCCTGCTCCTCCGGAGTCAGGATGCCGTCGGAGTGCTCGGCCAGCAGTGACGGGTCTGTGAAGAGCCGGAAGAGCAGCTTGGCTGGGTCCACAGCCGGCCAGAGTGCCTCGGCGTACTGCTTGACCGGACGGCTGCGTGCGACCGCGTCCTGCACCCGGTCGTCCGGGGAGTCGCCCGCCGCCTCCATCCGCAGCAGCACGGCGTGGGCCAGCCGCTGCGGCAGCATCGCCCGGCCGGCGCCGTACCGGACTCCGCGCGTCCGGAGCTCGTTGACCAATTCCTCCGCCTGGTACGTCGCCACCCGCCAGCGGTGCGCGCCCCGCGGCACGACCAGCGCCTCCTTCGGCAGCTGCACCTGCGACCACACGGCCCGGTGCAGTACCTCCGCCATCCGCACATCGCCCTTGAGTACGTCGACCGCCGCGGGACCCGGCCCGGCCACGCGCACCCGTCCGACCAGCTCCTCGACGGTGGTCTGCTTCGCCTCGATCTCGCCCAGTGCGGGCAGTACGTCGCCGATGTACCGCAGGAAGCTCGCGTTCGGCCCGACCACGAGCACACCGGACCGGCTGAGCTGATCGCGGTACGCATAGAGCAGGTACGCCGCCCGGTGCAGCCCGACCGCGGTCTTCCCGGTCCCTGGCGCTCCCTGGACGCAGATGGTGTCCTCGACCCCGGCCCGGACGATCACGTCCTGCTCCGGCTGGATCGTGGCCACGATGTCGCGCATCGGGCCGGAGCGCGGGCGCTCGATCTCGGCGTCCAGGATGTTGCTGTGCTGCTCGGCGGCCGTCGACGAGGTCAGGTCCTCGTCCTCGAACGCGGTCATCTCGCCGTGCGTGAAGCCGAACCGCCGCCGGATGCCGACCCCCATCGGCTCGGTCTTGCTGGCGCGGTAGAACGGCACCGAGATGTCCGCCCGCCAGTCCACCACCAGCGGCTCGCCGAGCTCGTCGTTCACATGCCGGCGGCCGATGTGGAACGTCTCGTCGGTCGGCTCCAGGTAGTCCAGCCGGCCGAAGAACAGCGGCACCTCCGGGTCGTCCTCCAGCTCCTTCATCCGCCGCCAGATCGCGGCCTTCAGGAACTCCTCGTTGACCCGGTCCGCGCTGTGGATCTCCAGCGCGCCGGTCTTCTCCCGCATCAGCGCGAGCGCGGTGCGCGAGGTCTTCAGGTAGTCCTTCTCGGCCTGGAGGGTGTCGGACGAATCGGGGGGCATGCGGAACCTCCGGCAAACGGTGGGGGAAGCCCAGCCACGTTACTTGAGCACCCGCCGTGGGGGAACCGAATTACGGGCCCTCGGCCTGTCGTCGTGGAGGCCGGGGCGGAGCAGCAGCGGCAGCGTGACGGCGAGCAGGAGCAGGACGACGATGCCGTCCAGCCAGTAGTGGTTCGCGGTCACCACAACCACCCCGAACGTGATGATCGGGTGCGCGAGCCAGAGCCAGCGCCACTTGGTCCGGGTGATCAGGATCATCGAGAGCGCGATCAGTGCGGCCCACCCGACATGCAGGCTCGGCATCGCGGCGAACTGGTTCGCCATCCCGCCGGACCGCTCCACGCCGTACACGGACTGACCGAACGCGAGCCCGGTGTCGACGAACCCGGGCATCATCCGCGGCGGTGCCAGCGGGAAGATGATGTGCCCGGCCAGCGCGAGGCCGGTCAGGGCCACGATCGTCCAGCGGACGTGTGAGTACGCCTTCGGCCGCCAGATGCTCAGCCAGAGCAGTACAGCGGCCGTCAGTGGTGCGTGCACGGACGCGTAGTACAGATTCGCGCCCTCGACCAGGTGCGGAAGCTTCAGCGCCGCGTGCTGGATGGAGGCCTCGTTCGGCAGGTGCAGCCAGTTCTGGATGGCGAGTACGTCGTGTGCATGGTCGAACGCGGAGCCGGTGTGTTTGGCCGCGATCTGGCGTCCGGCGGTGTAGACGAGAAACAAGGTCGCCAACAGGACTGCTTCGCGTACCACCCGCCAGACGACCGGGCCCGTCCCCGATCGCCGGTTCTCGTTCTCCCCACCCAGTCCCACCCGCTCCAGCGCCTGCGTCCCCATACCTGTCGACGGTACCTGCCGTCTGCTCAGGATTGGCCCAGGCGTAACCCTGGCGTTTGCCCTGGGCAACCCCTGGTCATGCTCAGGGCGACCGTTCGTGACGCATCCGTCACGCCGTTGCGATCATCCCTTCACAGCGCCGGTCAGCACGCCCTTCGCGAAGTGCCGCTGCAGGAACGGGTAGATGATCAGGATCGGCACGATCGAGACGACCAGGATCGCCATCTGGATCGACGCCTGCGGTGGGAGCAGTTCGGTGCCGAGCTCCGCGGTCCCCAGTTGGGTGTCGTTGATCACGTACGTCCGCAGCACCAGTTGCAACGGCCACAGCTTGCTGTCGTTCAGGTACAGCAGCGCGGAGAAGAACGCGTTCCAGTACGCCACGGCGTAGAACAACCCGATCACTGACAGCACCGCCTTGGACAGCGGCAGCACGATGTGGACGAAGGTCTTGAGCTCACCCGCGCCGTCGATCCGGGCGCTCTCGGTGATCTCGTTCGGCAGGTTCATGAAGAACGCACGCAGCACGATCACGTTGAACGCGCTCACCATCGTCGGCACGATCAGGGCCCAGATGCTGTCCAGCAGCCCGGCGCCTTTGACCACGAGGTACGTCGGGATGATGCCGGGGGAGAACAGCATGCTGAACAGGACCACCAGCAGGATCGGCCGCCCGGCCGCGAACCCCGGCCGGGACAACGCGTAGGCGAGCAGACACGACACGGTCAGGCTGAGCAGCGTGCCGACCACGGTGACGAAGATGCTGATGAACAGCGCCTGGGTCACCACGCCGCCGGCGAACAGCGACTCGTAGGCGCCGAAGTTGACCGAGTCGGGGAACAGCACCAGGCCGCCGGACTCGTTGATCTGCTTGTTCGGAGCGACGCTGGTCGAGATCACCCCGACGAACGGGAGGATCACCACCGCGCAGAACACCAGCAGGACCAGGCCCTTGAACACCCGCATCGGCCAGGACGGCATCGGCACGCCCTGCACGATCTTCCGGGGTGCGCTGCTTCGGGGAACGATCGTTTGCGTCATCGGCTGTACACCCCCTGCTCCCCGAAGATGTGGGCCACCTTGTTCGCGGCCAGCACCAGGGCGACGCCGACCAGGCCCTTGACCAGACCGACCGCGGCCGCCACGCCCCAGGCACCACCGAGTACGCCGTTGTTGTAGACGTACGTGTCGAGTACCTCGCTGACATCCCTGCCGACCGCTTGCTGCTGCAGGATGATCTGTTCGAAGCCGACCGTGAGCGAGTCACCAAGCCGCAGGATGAACAGCAGGATGATGATCCCGCGCAGCCCCGGCAGGGTGACATGCCACAGCTGTTTCATCCGGCTCGCGCCGTCCACGCTGGCCGCCTCGTACAGTTGCGAGTCGATCTGGGACAGCGCGGCCAGGAACAGGATCGTCGCCCAGCCGGTGTCCTTCCAGATGATCTGCGAGGTCAGCAGGACGTGGAACAACTCCGAGTTCCCGATGATGTTCAGCGTGCCCAGGTCGTGTGATCGCAGGTAGTTGTTCAGCAACCCGCTGCCCCCGAGCATCTGCTGGAACAGTGCGACCACGATCACCCAGGACATGAAGTGCGGCAGGTAGAGGATGCTCTGCGCGATCCGCTTGATCCGCTCGGAGAACAGTGAGTTCAGCAGCAGGGCGAGCAGGATCGGTGCCGGGAACACGAAGACCGACTGCAGGCAGGTCAGGATCAGCGTGTTCTTCAGCGCCCGCAGGAACGCCGGGTCGCCGTTGAAGATCACCGCGAAGTTCGCCCAGCCGGACCAGTCGCTGCCACTGATGCCGAGGAACGGCTGGTAGTCCTTGAACGCGATCACGTTGCCGAGCAGCGGCACGTAGTGGAACGCGATGATCAGCGCGATCCCGGGCAGTGCGAACAGCAGCAGGACCCGGTCCCGGAGCAGGCGGCGCCCCAGACTGAGCTGTTGTGATCGCGGTGTGGAGCGCTGGAGCATCTACTTCCCTGCCGCCGCGGTGTGGGCCTGCTCGAGCTCGGTGCGCATCGTGTCGCCGCCCGAGGACCGCCAGGTCTGGACCGCCGCCGTCCAGTCCGACACCGGCTTCTTGCCCTGCACGATCTGGTTCTCCAGGTCGGTCATCGTCTTCGCGAGCTGCGTCTGCTTCTTCGACTGGGTGTCGGAGTACAGCCCGTACGACGCGTCGTACGTGAGCCGCGAGGCGACCTTCGTCTGGATCTTGTGCTGGTTCTGCGGTACGTCGGGCTTGCCGGCCCAGTACAGCGCCAGGGCGGAGTCGCTGATGTACTGCACACCGATGCCGGTCTCGACCACACCGACCTTCGTCGGCACCGGGTCGGTGCCCTGCAAGGTGTAGTGCCGGCCGACGACGCCGTACTTGCGGAACAGGTACTCCTCGGTGCCGAACGGCGCGGCCATCCAGTTCGCGATCTTCAGCAGGGTGTCGGCCGAGTGCTTGCTGTTCTTGCTGAACGACGTGACGTTGTTCAGCGCCGCACCCATCCAGGGCGCGCCCGCGCCGCCGTCGAAGCCGGGGACGTCGAGCATGTTCACCGCGAACGCGGGCCCGGCGGTGTTGTCGGAGTAGTACTGGTTCCACGCGACGAAGCTGTCGTAGTCGAACGCGGCGATGCCGCCGTTGAACCACTGCTTGCGGGCGCTGGCCTTGTCGTTGAACGCGTCCGGGTTGATCACGCCGGCGGCGACCATCTTGCGGCCGGCCTCGAGTGCGTCGAGTTGCGCCTCGTGCTCGTACATCGACGTGAACTTGCCGCCGTCCTGTTTCCAGACGTTCGGGATCGCGAGCATCTGCCGGATGGTCGACAGCGGTACCCGGGTCCAGGCCCACTTGTTCTGCTTGGCCGCGGTCAGCTCCTTGGCCAGGTCGAAGAACTCCTGGAAGTTCTTCGGCGCCGGATCCTTGATCCCCTTGGCGGCGAGGAGGTCCGCGCGGTACAGCGGCAGCGAGGTCCGCGACATGCCGCGCGGCACCGGGACGCCGTAGATGGCGCCGTTGAAGACGCAGCCCTTCCAGTACTCGGTCGGGATGTTGGCCAGGAACGGGTACTTGCTGACCGCGTCCCCGGACAACTGCTCGGTCAGATCCATGCACTTGGCCTTCACCAGGCCGGGAATCTGCACGGTGTCCACCGGGATGTTGATGATGTCGGGCAGGTCGCCGCCGGCGATCCGGGTCGCGAACTTGTCCTTGTACTCGTCGTTGGACGCCATGCTGATCTGCAGTTCGGAGCCGAGTCGTTCGTTCAGCTTCTGCCAGAACTGGTTCTTGTCCACCGACGGCGGGATCGCGCCAGGGATGTTGGTCAGGAACGTGATCGGCTTGCCGTCACCCGGCGCCTCGCTGATCGCCTTGACCGGGTTGGCCGGGTACTTCAGGAAGCCGTCCAGGACGACGTCGGTGCCGGGCAGATCCGGCTTGATCGCGCCGTACCTGGTGTAGGTCGGCAGTTTCACCGCCAGGTTGGCGGCGGCGGTGCCTTTCTTGTCCGACGCGCACCCCGCCAGCAGCGGCGTACCGGTGACCGCGACAGCGGCGGCGGCCAGACCACCGCCGAGGAATCTTCTTCTGCTGACTGGCATGAGGCCTCACTTCCATCGGAGGGCCACACCATGACATAGTACGTCCTATGTCTTCAAGAGTCGGCGCGCTGGAAATCGCTCCTACGGTCGTCTTCGATCCCGCGGGCAGCGGCTACCACACGTTCCGGATCCCGTCGGTCCTGGCGCGAGGCGAGCTGGTGCTCGCGTTCTGCGAGGGACGGCTGCACGGATCCGGCGACGCGGGCGAGATCGAGGTCGTGCTGCGACGCTCACTCGACGGCGGGCGGACCTGGCTGCCGCTGCAGGTCGTCTCGGCGGTGCCTGGTAAGACGTGCGGCAACCCGGCGCCGGTGATCGACCCGGCCAGCGGCGACATCGTGCTGGTCACGGTGCAGAACGGTGCCGACGCGGTCGAGATGTCGCTTGCCCGCGGCACCGATCCGGAGTCCGGCCGGCGCGTGTTCGTGCAACGGTCCGCGGACGACGGCGCGACCTGGAGTCCGACCGAGGAGATCACCGCGCAGGTCAAGCCGTCCGACTGGGGCTGGTACGCGACCGGTCCATGTCACGCGATCGCGCTGACCAGCGGCCGTCTCGTCGTACCGGCCAATCACTCCTTCGTGCCGGCGGAACCTGTCGACGATCTGATCCGGCTGAACGGCGGGCACTGCATCGTCAGCGACGACGGTGGGCACACCTGGTCGGTTGGATTCGTGGATCGCAACGACGGACCGGAGATCAACGCGAACGAGACGGCGGTCGCCGAACTGCCCGACGGCCGGTTGTACTTCAACGCGCGCAACCACCAGGGCACCGGCCCGGCCCGTGTCCACGCCTGGTCGTCCGATGGCGGTACGACGCTCGATGCGCCGTACGCCGGGATCCCGGAAGTCACGGCGCCGGGGATCCAGGGGAGCGTCCTCACCTTGCCCGACGGCAGGCTGCTGATGTCGACGCCGGTGAACCCGTCGAGCCGCCGAGAGCTGACCGTCTTCGTCAGTGCGGACTCCGGTCAGTCGTGGCTGCCCGGTCTGGTCGTGCACCCGGGCATGGCCGGGTACTCCGATCTGGTGCTGCTGCCCGACGGCACGGTCGGCATCTTCTACGAAGCCGGTGAGACCTCGTCGTTCGCGACCCTGCGCTTCGCCACATTCGCCCTCTGACGTTGGGAGACCCCTTGACCGACTCCGCCCAGTTGACCGGCGTCGTACCGCCGCTCGTCACGCCGTTCACCCCCGAGTACGACGTCGACACGGCCTCGCTGGCCCGGTTGATCCACTACCAGCTGACCGGGGGTGTGGACGGGGTGTTCGTGCTCGGTACCTCCGGCGAAGGAACGTTCCTGACCGACGAGCAGCGGCAGGTGGTCCTCGAGACCACCGTGGCGGAGGTTGCCGGGCAGGTGCCGGTGCTGGCCGGCGTCATCGACACCTCGACCGCCCGAGCCGGTGCGCATCTGTCCGCGGCGTTGAAGGCCGGCGTCGATGCCGTGGTCGCGACGGCGCCGTTCTACGCCGCCACGCATCCGGCCGAGATCGAGCAGCACTTCACGCGGTTGGCGACGATCGCCGGGAACGTCCCGATGTACGCGTACGACATCCCGCCGCGGGTCGGGACGAAGCTGCCCGCATCGTTGATGATCTCGCTGGGAGAGCGCGGGATCATCGCCGGAGTGAAGGATTCCAGTGGCCAGGAGACCAGCCTGCGGCAGTTGGTGCTGGACCGGCGGGACGCCGGGCTGACCGGGTTCGCGATCATGACAGGGTCCGAGCTGACGGTCGACTCCGCGTTGGCGTTCGGCGTCGACGGCGTCGTACCAGGGCTGGGGAATGTGGATCCGTCCGGGTACGTGCGGTTGTTCGACGCGGCGTCGGCGGGGGACGCGGCGACGGCTCGGGCGGAGCAGGATCGGCTCTTCCGGTTGTTCGAGATCATCACCGTGGCGGACCGTTCGCGGATGGGCGCGAGCTCGGCCGCGCTCGGTGCGTTCAAGGCGGGGCTGTACCTGCTCGGGGTGATCGACTGCCCGCTGACCGCCTTTCCCTCGATCCCGCTGAACGACGAGGAGATCGCCGCGATCCGCCCCCTTCTGGACCGTGCCGGATTACACTGACGGGTCCTAGACGAGGAGGCCGGCGGTGACAACGGGTGGGCTCAGCCGGGCACGCGGTGCGGCGGGGAATCAGTCCTTCATTCGAGACCAGATGAAGTCGTACATCCTGGAACGCGGACTGAAGGCGGGTGACCCGCTACCCAACGAGCAGGAGCTGATGGCTCAGCTCGGTGTCGGCCGGCACCCGTTGCGCGAGGCGATGAAGGCACTCCAGGCGGTCGGGATCATCGAGATCCGGCACGGCTACGGGACGTACGTCGGCGAGGTGTCGCTGCAGTCGCTGGAGGACGGGCTCGCGTTCCGGATGTCGCAGTCGATGGCCGGCGACCTCCGCGACGTACAGAACGTGCTGGAGGTCCGCCAGGCCATCGAGGTCGGCATGGCCGACGACGTGGTCGCCCACTTCAGCGCCCACGGCTACGACGACCTCGAGCCGATCGTGGGACGGATGGAAGCCAAGGCTCAGTCCGGCGAGTACTTCCCGGACGAGGACTGGGCCTTCCACCAGGCTCTCTATGAACCACTGGGCAACGCGCTGGTGATCGACCTGCTCAGCGTCTTCTGGCGAACGTTCGCCCAGGTCGACGCACGCCTTCCGGGCGCCCGCTACACCCCCGCCGACGCGGCCGCCTGGCACCGGGATCTCCTCAACACCTTGCGAACCGGAGACCCCGAAGCCTTCGCCCGCTCCATGAAGAAACACTTCAACGGCATCCACACCCGCCTGGAGGACTAGGCGACGTACAGCTCGACAGGATGTGTCGTCTGCTGACAGGCCTGCAGCGGGTGGGCTGAGCGTGCGTTGGTTCGCTGGACGGTGACACCTCCTGTCGAGCTGTCCGTTGTGGATAAGTCACGGCACGGTCTGGCCGAGTTCGGGCATCATCCCGGGATGGAATCGCCCGGTGAAGTCCTTGCGCGCCTCGGCGGGTGGGCCACCGGCTCCGAGTTGTCGGCTGTGACATCTCGACGGGCTGTCACAGCTGCGCTCGAGCGTGGTGAGGTGCAACGGATCGCGCAGGGCATCTACGCCGTGCCAGGGCTGCCGGCGGACCTGGCGGCCGCGCTCGCGTATGACGGCGTGCGCTCGTATCTGAGTGCCGCGACAGCCTGGCAGCTTCCGCTCCTGGTGGCGCCGGAGAAGCCGCATGTCACCGTTCCGCCCAACCGGCGTCCGCGTCCGGGGCCACCGGCCGTTCTGCACTGGGCGGCGTTCGACGCGGACGAGCGGCGGAACCGGACGACCTCATTGCTTCGGACGGTGGTCGACTGCGCCCGCGTCCTGCCGTTCGCAGAAGCGCTCGCCGTTGCGGACGCGGCTCTCGCCACCGAGTGCCTGAGCCAGGAGGAGCTCCTCGCCGCCACCGTCGCGATGCGCGGGCCGGGCTGCCCGAACGCTCGCCGGATGGCGGTCGCGGCGACCGGTCTGTCCGGCAGCATCCTGGAATCCATACTCAGGGCGCTGCTCATCATCGAGGGCATCGACGGTTTCGAGCCGCAGGTCCTGGTGACCAATGGATGGTTCCGGGCCCGGGTCGACCTAGGGCATCGCCTGGCCCGGGTGGCACTCGAAGCGGACGGCTTCGAGTTCCATGGGTCCCGACGAGATTTCACCGCCGACTGTCACCGGTACGACGAGCTGGTGGCAGCCGGGTGGTTGGTGCTCCGCCTCACCTACGAGCAGATCATCGGAGACCCAGCGTGGGTTGTCGCCACGGTCCGCGCCGCGTTGGCGCAGCGGTGCGGTGCAAACGGACAGGAGGTGTCACCGGCGGCATGAACTGGTGACGCTCGTCGGACCCGCTCGGTCGAAGAATTGAGCGGACACCTCCTGTCGAGCTGCACAGCGTTCGGCGTCCACAGTCCCCTCCCTCTCCTCCTCCTTCTTTCGTCAGGCGAAGAGGTTCTCCGCGTCGACGATTGTGTAGGCGTAGCCCTGTTCGGCTAGGAAGCGCTGGCGGTGGGCGGCGAACTCGGCGTCTACGGTGTCTCGGGCGACGATGGAGTAGAAGCGGGCGGTGCGGCCGTCGCCCTTGGGGCGGAGGACCCGGCCGAGGCGCTGGGCTTCTTCCTGGCGGGAGCCGAAGGTGCCGGAGACCTGGATCGCGACGGACGCTTCGGGCAGGTCGATGGAGAAGTTGGCGACCTTGCTGACCACCAGGCGGTTGATCTCGCCCTTGCGGAAGGCGTCGAACAGCCGCTGCCGTTCCCGGACCGTCGTCTCGCCCTTGATCACCGGGCATTCCAGCCGCTCACCGAGCTCGTCCAGCTGGTCGATGTACTGCCCGATCACCAGCAGCGGCTCGTCGGAGTGGTGCTCGGCGATCCGCCGTACCAGCCGGGATTTCGCCGGGGTCGACGCGGCCAGCCGGTAGCGGTCCTCCGGCTCGGCGGTCGCGTACACGAACCGCTCGGTCTGCTCCAGATCCACTCGCACCTCGACGCAGTCGGCCGGCGCGATCCAGCCCTGCGCCTCGATGTCCTTCCACGGCGCGTCGTACCGCTTCGGGCCGATCAGCGAGAACACGTCGCCCTCGCGGCCGTCCTCGCGGACCAGGGTCGCGGTCAGGCCGATCCGCCGCCGCGTCTGCAGGTCCGCGGTCATCCGGAAGATCGGCGCCGGCAGCAGGTGCACCTCGTCGTACACGATCAGGCCCCAGTCGCGCGCGTCGAACAGTTCCAGGTGCGAGTACACGCCCTTCCGGCGCGTCGTCATCACCTGGTACGTCGCGATGGTGACCGGGCGGATCTCCTTGCGGGCACCGGAGTACTCGCCGATCTCGTCCTCGGTCAGGCTGGTGCGGCGCATCAGCTCGTCCTTCCACTGCCGCGCGGACACCGTGTTGGTGACCAGGATCAGCGTGGTCGCGGACGCCTGCGCCATCGCGGCCGCGCCGACGATCGTCTTGCCGGCGCCACAGGGGAGTACGACGACGCCGGAGCCGCCGTGCCAGAACGAGTCGACGGCCTGCTGCTGGTACGGGCGCATGTCCCAGCCCTCACGCACCAGCTCGATCTTGTGCGTCTCGCCGTCGACGTACCCGGCGAGGTCCTCGGCCGGCCAGCCGAGCTTGAGCAGCGTCTGCTTGAGGTGACCGCGCTCCGACGGGTGCACGAGGACGGTGTCGTCGTCGATGCGCTCGCCCAGCATCGGCTTGACCTTGGCGCTGCGGAGCACCTCCTCCAGCACCGGCCGGTCGGTCGTCACCAGCACCAGTCCGTGCTGCGGGTGCTTCTCCAGCCGCAGTCGCCCGTACCGGTCCAGCGTTTCCGCGATGTCCACCAGCAGCGAGTGCGGGACGGGGTAGCGGCTGTACCGCAGCAGTACGTCGATCACCTGCTCGGCGTCGTGCCCGGCCGCCCGAGCGTTCCACAACCCCAGCGGCGTCAGCCGATAGGTGTGCACATGCTCCGGCGCCCGCTCCAACTCGGAGAACGGCGCAATAGCCTTCCGGCAGTCGTTAGCGTCCGGATGCGCAGTCTCCAGCAAAAGGGTCTTGTCGGACTGCACAATCAGAGGACCGTCTGTCACTGCATCTCCCATTCACGTGTCCGACCTTCCATTGTGCCTCAGGGGTCAATCGACGGCCCGGGCTGTGGAGATGCGGTGTAGGGCGTAGGTGCGGGGGTGGTCGGTGGTGTCTTCGTAGGCGGTGAGCCAGCCGTCGGCTACTCGGACGGGTTCGACGATGCGTTCGGAGGCGGTGCCGTTGTGGTCGACGTACGAGATCCAGGTGCGGGTGTGGGACTCGGCTGCGTTGGTCAGTACGGCGATGGTCTCGGCCGGGGCGGTCGGCTCGATCAGACCCTCGTCGGCGGGGCGTTCGGCGGCGATGCGGTCGCCGGCGCGGACCTTCTCGATCACCGCCTTGACCTGCTCGTCGGTCAGGTCGACTGCGCTGTCGGCGAAGTCCCGGCTGGAACGGCGACGTGGCGTGTCACCGCGGCGCGTCCCGCCACTGGTGACATGGGCGACCCCGTCGAACGTCTCCGCCAGCGGTGCCAGCCCCGCCTCACGCAGCCGGCTCAGCACCATGTCAGGCGGTGACGGCGACACCACCACGGTCGGCGCCAACCGCCGGAACCGAAGACCCGGCAGGTTGGAGCTGAGCAGCTGCGTCAGCACAGCCTCGTCATCACACCGCAGGTACGTCGACGCCGTACCAAGCCGGAGTACGCCGTGCCGCCGGGCAACGTCATCGATCAGGTACGTCAGCGGCTGAGGCACCGGCGTACGTGAGTGCTCGGCCAGCCACTTGTGCAGCTGGTCCGCAGTCCGCCCGAGGTCGAAGGCACGCCGTACCGAAGCCTCGCTGAACCGGTAGACCGCCGCACCGCCATGCGACTCGACGTCAGCCATGGCGGACAGCTCGTCCTGGACGACCCGCACCAGCGGACCGGGTGCGACCGCGGTCAAGTCGGCCTGCAGCAACACCTCTGAGACCGGATCCGGCACCAGCGGGCTGATCGCCTCGGCGAGGTCGTCCACCGTCGGCTCCGCGTCGAGCAGTGGCCGCGCATGCAGCGCCAAGGCGCCAAGACCGGTCAGACCGAGCAGTGCGGCCTCAGTGATCGTCCACTCGACCAGATCGTCGCGGAACTGCCCGCCACGTCGTGGTCGATGCCACGCCACCCAGGTGACTATTGACTCCGGGGCAGGCGCCGTACCAGCGTCAGCCTTCGACAACGCCTGCACTGTCAGCACCCGGACCTCAGGCGCCAGCAACCGCTCCAGATCCGGTGCGAGCGCGTTGATCAGCCGCTCGCGCGCAGCAGCTGTCGCACCACCACTGTCGCGCCGGCCGATCAGTCCGATCGCCCGCATCCCGCTGAACCACGCCGACACCAGCTGAGCCCACCGATGCGCGAGATCCAGGTCCAGCCAGTCGTCGTACGCGCTGGTCGGCAGCCAGAACTCACTCGTCCCGATCTCGGCCGCAGCAATCAGTCCGGCGGCATACGCGAACTCCAGCACCGCAGCGGTCGTCTGCTCCTCCGCACCGATCTTCCCGGCCAGACTGCGCAGATCACGCACGCCGATGCCACCGGTCCGCAGCACCGGAGGCGGTTCGGTCCCCAGCTGCTCCAGAGCGCGATCCACCTGCCGGACAAGGTCGAGCGCCGCACCAGCAGCCGCCCGGTCCGCGATCGACGCAGACACCGTCTTGCCGTCGAGCGGCGGCGGTGTCGGCCGGGTCGACGCCAGCACTCGCCCACCCCGCAGGTGCAGTCCGATCTGCCGAGGCAGCACGACCGTGTTCGCATCCTTCGGTACGACGAGGCCGCGCGCCAGCAACCGCTCGACCGGCGTACGGGCGGAGGCGATCGTCACCGGACGCTCAGCCTTCTCCACCGACCCGGTTGGCGGACCCCAAGTCAGTTTCGCGAGCACCTCACGCGCGTCCTGCCCAGCGTCCTCGATCAGCTGGTCCAGATCGCCGAAATGCCTCGTGGTGACCGGTCCGAGCCCGGCCGGGGTCGGGCCGAGCAGTTCGTGGACGGCGCGGATCGGACGCAGGTCGTCCTCCGAGCCCCACACCAACGCGAGCTTCAGCAGCTCGTCCACCCGAGGCTGGACCACCTCGACGGGCTGCGCCACGCCGGTCGCCAGCGCGGCCAGGTCCACCGGCTCAGGCAGCGCCGACAGGCCCTCCAGCAGATCGACACCGAACTCGTCGAGCCGGTTGATCGCCCGCGCAGCCGACGCGTTCGTCGTGGCCCGGGCCGCGAGCTGGCCGGTGTCCGCGGGGATCGGCATCGCCAGGTCCGGGCGACGCTGGAGCAGAAGACCGAGCGCGGCGTCGTCCCAGGTACGCAGCGCCTCGGCGAGGGTGCGTGGGCGGTTCCGGTCGGATGTGCTCATCCCTCCAACGGTACGGCCCCAGCCCTACCCACGACGAACCGTGTCACTCCGCGGCCCCGGCCCTGCCGATGCGGTGGAAGCCGACGCGTTCGTAGACCGCCGCGACCGCGTCGTCCGCGGCCGACAGCAGGATCAGGTCGACACCGTGCGCGAACGCATGCTCGGCGAGCGTGGAAGTGACGGCCGCGGCCAGTCCGCGGCGACGCATCGACGGCAGCGTCCCCACACCGACGATCTCCGTCGTCGTGCCGACCGGCTGGTGCTGTCCGCTGGCGACCATGCCGACGTCGGTGAACGCCCCGGCGCTCACGGAGATGCCCTGGGCGACCCGCGCGACGACTGCCTTGATCCGCTCGTCCGGTACGTCGGCCGCCTTCGCGTCCCGCTCCGCCGGTCCGCCCGCGCCGATCGCCGTACCCGGGTCGTGGAACGCGAGCGACGCCACCGCCGAGGCCTGACGCAGTACGGCGTCGTCCGCGGACAGGATCTCGCAGCGGGCATCCGCGGACACCGGGCGCAACTCGTCGCGTTCGAGCACGAGCAGCGGGTGCTCGACCACGGTCAGTCCGGCCGCGGCTGCCGCCGGACCGAGTGACGGACAGGTCTCCACGACCCACTCGAGACTCAGCGGGATCTCGAGCACGGCACACCGCGCCCGCAGTACGTCGATGTCCGCCGGTTCGACCACCGCCGACGAGCCCGGTACCGGACGGGCGTAGTACGGCCAGGCCGTCGTACTGCGGAAGAGGGTGAACGGCCCGATCTGCTCGGGGATCGCACCGGACAGCGGGGCCGCGTGGAGGTAGTCGTCGACTCTGGTGATCATCGCGACGCAGTGAATCACCAGGCCGGATCGAGCGCCAGGGATTATGTCGAACCGCAGGGGCCGGCTCCGACGTTCTGAGTGTCAGTGATGATCGAGGGAGGACGTGGCATGCAGAAAGTGAGCTCGGCGGACGGTACGGCGATCGCCTACGAGCGGATGGGGAGTGGGCCGCGGGTGATTCTGGTCGGCGGTGCCCTCTGCGACCGGAACGCGCTCAAGCCGTTGGCGGTGGAGCTGGCCGCCGACTTCGATGTTGTGACCTACGACCGGCGCGGCCGTGGTGACAGCGGCGACGGTACGCCGTACTCCGTGCAACGCGAGGTGGACGACCTCGGGGCGCTGCTGACGGCGGTCGGCGGTACGGCTGCCGTCTACGGGCACTCGTCGGGAGCCGGGCTGGCCGCGATCGCGGCGAGCGCCGGACTGCCGTTCACGAAGGTCGTGCTGCACGAGCCGCCGTACGGGCCTGATGACGTCGACTCGAGCGAGGACGGCGGTCGCGTGCTCGAGCTGATCCGCGAGGGCCGTGGGCAGGAGGCGGTCGAGCTGTTCCTCATGATGGCGGGCATGCCGAGGGAGGCCGCCATCGAGACCGCGGCCTTCCCGGGCATGGCAGAGATCGCTCCGACGCTCGCCTACGACTTCGCCGTGATGGACCACGGCGCACCCGGCGGCCGCACGCCGGTCCACGTACTCCGGAAGATCACGCAGCCGGCCATGGTCGTCGCCGGGACCGCGTCGCCGCCGTTCATGGTCGACGCGGCCCACCGGATCGTCGGCATCCTGCCCGCGGCCCGGTTGACCGAGCTCGCCGACCAGGACCACGTCGTACCGCCGGAGCTCCTCGCCCCGGTCCTGCGGGACTTCCTCAACCGGTGACTCAGCCGGTGACTCAGCCGTTAGCTCAGTCGGCGACGATCTCGATCGAGACCTTGTCCGGGTAGAACGCGACGTACTCGCGGATGTCCGCGACCGCGTCGTACGGCTGCTCGTAGGTCCACACCGCGTTCACCCCGTCCGCCCCGGCGGGGAGAACGCTGTAGTACGACGCGTCACCCTTGTACGGGCAGTACGTCGCGTGGTCGGTGCGCTCCAGCAGCCCGAAGTCGACGTCCTCGCGCGGGATGTACTGCACCGCGGGATAGCTCGCCTCCTGCAGCGACAGCGCCTCCCGGGTGTCCGCGATCACCTGGTCACCGAGCCTGACCACGACCCGATCGGGGTTCTTCCCGACCGTGATCGGGTGGTCCGGACCAGGAATCTTCACTGTCTTCTCCGCCATCTCAGCTCCCAGAGAGTTGACCTCAACCGTCAACTTTTCAACAACCAGGAACCGCCGACGGTCATTCCCGCGCGGGCGCCAGTTCCTCGAGCTGGACGACCAGGCATGGGCCGCCGTCGAAGGCGCCGCCGTCGATGCCGAGGACGAGGCCGTCGGCGTACAGGTTGGGGCCGGTCAGGTTGGCCGGGTCGATGCCGAGCTGGTCGGCCACGATGCTGTGGCCGTGGACGATGCGATGGCCGCCGAGATGATGCAGCAGGATGGTCGCCACCTCGCCGCCGCTCGCGCCGCGGAACGCGTACCGCGACGTCATCCGGCGCCAGATCTCCCACCACACGACGATGTCGTCGGTGTGCAGTTCGGCCCGGGCCGCTTCGTTGATCTGGTCGATGCTGTCGCCCCACTCGACGTACTCCGCGGTGTCGGAGTGCATCAGCAGGTGCCCGGCGTCCAGCGCGAGCATCGGCTGCTCGAGCAGCCAGGCGACGTCGTCCTCGGTGAGCAGCTCCTGGTCGCGGTCCTGACCGCCGTTCAGCGCCCACGACCGCTCGAAGCTGCGGGTCGTGATCCCGTCGTGCGGCACGAACTCGTCACCGAACTTGTGCATCCCGAGCGCGAGGATCTCGTGGTTGCCGAGCAGCATCCGGATCGCTCCGTCCGGCGCCTGCTCGATCAGCCCGCGGACATAACGCAGTACCCCGATCCCGTCCGGGCCGCGGTCGAAGAAGTCGCCGAGGAACCACAGCCGCGCGTCCTGGCCGGACCAGTTGCCGTCGGCATCCGTCAGCCCGGCCTCCTGCAGCGATGCCGTCAGCTTCTCCAGATGACCGTGGATGTCGCTGACGGCATACACCGCCGTCATGTCATCCCCGGACGGTGAGCACGATCAGTACGACGTTGAGGACGGAGACAGCGGTGGCGACCAGGCATGCCAGGAGGGTAGTCGCCCACCGGTTGGTGAAGTCACCCATGACGCGCCGGGAGGCGGTCAATCGGACCAGGGGCCACAGGGCGCAGGGGATGCCGAAGCTGAGCACGACCTGGGACACGACCAGGGCGCGGCTCGGGTCGATGCCGATCGCGAGAATCAGCAAGGCCGGAATCAGGGTGACGAGGCGGCGGACCGCCAGCGGGACGTGGCGGTGCCAGAAGCCTTCGAGGATGACCGAGCCGGCATAGGTGCCGACCGAGGAGGACGCGAATCCACTGGCCAGCAGGGCGAGCGCGAACAGCAGCGCGGGGAGCTGACCCAGACGGTCGCCGATGGCGGCGTGGGCGGCGTCCAGCGAGTCCGCGCCGGTGCCGCTCAGTGCTGCGGCGGCCACGACGACCATGGCGAGGTTGACCGCGCCGGCCAGAGCCATCGCGACGGCCACGTCGATCCGGGTGGCCCGCAGTACCCGGGACTTGCCGGCGGCTGACCGGATCGTCTTCCAGTGGCGGTCGGTGACCAGGGCCCCGTGCAGCCAGATCGCGTGTGGCATCACGGTCGCGCCGAGCATGCCGGCGGCCAGGACGAGGGACTCGGTCCCGTCGAGCCGTGGCACCAGCCCGCCCACGACTCCGGCCGCGGACGGCTCGGATTGGACGGTGGAGACGACGAAGCCGACCAGGACCACGGCGAGAAGCCCGATGATCGCGGCCTCGAACGGCCGCTGTCCACGCTTCGACTGATAGACCAGCAGCCCGAACGACACCGCTCCGGTGATGGCACCACCGAGCAACAGCGGGATCCCGAACAGCAGATTCAGCGCGATCGCGCCGCCGACCACCTCGGCCAGGTCGGTCGCGATCGCGACCAGCTCGGCCTGGAACCACAACCCCGTCGACGTCGACCGTTTGAAGTGGTCACGGCACAACTGCGGCAGCGTCCGGCCGGTCGCGATGCTCGCCTTCGCCGCCAGATACTGCACGAGCACAGCCATCAGGTTCGCCCCGACCACGACCCAGCACAGCAGATAGCCGTACGTCGCGCCGGCCGCGATGTTGGTCGCGAAGTTCCCGGGATCGACATAGGCGACCGCCGCAACGAACGCCGGTCCGAGCAAGAGAAGCCCGGACCGGTTCAACTGCCGCCGCAGCGGTGCCGGTGCGTACATGGAAGAAGTTTCCATGACAGCACCGACAGCGCATACCCCTGATCTCGCTTTGAGACAGAGCGAACACGCTGTGAGACACAAGTTACAGCTAGAGGACCTTGCCTACCGCCGGAGTTCAGGCCCAGGAGAAGTGGACTTCGAGGGCGATCTGGACGGTGTGTTCGCCGGGCGTGATGTTGAGGGACGCGTCGAACTTCGCTGCCGCGCCGCCCAGGGGCGTGAACTCCGCCATGGGGAAGTGGCGGTTGGTCTCGGAGATCGAGGTGACGGAGCCGACGGAGTAGCCGGCCAGGGCGGCGAGTTCCTGCGCCTTGTCCCGGGCCTGGCGGAAGGCGAGCTCGCGGGCGCGGGTGAGCAGCTCGGTCTTGTCCTCGATATCGAACTGCAGCGCCTGCAGCCCGAGGCTGTTGCCAGCGGCACCCACTGCGGCGTCGAGCAGCCGCCCGAACCCGGTCAGCTCCTTCGTCGTCACGGTCAGAGTGTGCGAGCCGCGGTACGCCGGTGACGTGCCGGGCTCGCGGTACTCCTGGAAGACGCTGACGGTGGTGGTGGAGATGTCGTCGGCCTCGACACCCTGGTCGCGCAGCGCTGCGGTGACCGCATCCGTCCGCTGAGCCACCTGCGAGACCGCGGCGGCCACGTCCGGCGCGACATGCTCGACGCTGAACGACACACGCAGTACATCCGGCGCCGCACCCACCTGGCCCGACCCGACAACACTCACCCCAGTGTCCATGAGCGCAGTCTGACACTTCCCTCGGTCATCGGGGTCTGATCATCTGGTGTCGGCCGCGCCGTCACCCGGCCGCGGCACACTGCACCATCGACTTCACGCCCAAGGAGACATTGATGCGCAGCCGGATCCTCATCTCTACAGCTCTCGCCGGTGTCCTGCTCACCGGACTGACCACCGCCGACGCGTCCGGGAAGGACTCTGGCGTCGCCCGGGCCTTCGAGGCGACCACGCGCAGTACGGCGTGGACGCAGGTGGCGCGAGTGCCGCTGAAATTCCCGACGTACCACCCGCAGGGATTCGCGCTGGTGGGTGATCTGATCTTCATGACCAGCGTGGAGGTGCTGGAGGCGCCGGTGAAGTACCCCGAGCCGGTGGACGGGTACGACCGCAGCCCGGGCAAGGGGATCGGGCACCTGTTCGTGATCGACCGGCAGGGCAACCTGAAGAAGGACATCCGCCTCGGCGAAGGTACGGCGTACCACCCGGGCGGAATCGACTACGACGGGCAGAACCTGTGGGTGCCGGCGGCGGAGTACCGCCCGGACTCGCGGGCGATCATCTACACCGTCGACCCGCGGACCTACCGGGTGACTGAGCGCTTCCGGGCGAACGACCACGTCGGCGGTGTCGTCCGTGACCGCACCACCGGTCTGGTCCACGGGGTCAGCTGGGGCTCACGGACGCTCTACGAGTGGACCACCACCGGCCGCCGCCTGGGCGCCGTACCCAACGAGAGCCACATCCTCGACTACCAGGACTGCGATTACGTGGCGCGCGGCAAACAACTCTGCGGCGGCGTCACCACCCTCCCCGGCCCGGCGAACACCACCTACGACCTGGGCGGCCTGGCCCTCCTGGACCTCCGCACCAACCGCATCCTCCACGAGATCCCCTTCCCCGCCTTCTCCCCAACCACCGCCCACTCCGCCACCCGCAACCCCGTAGCCCTGGAAACCACCAACAGCAAACTCCGCCTCCTCACCGCCCCCGACGACGGCGAAAACCCAGGCGGCACCGAGATCCAGATCTACGAGTCCCCACTGAGCTAATCGGGCGCGACGGACTGCGCGGCGGTCAGCAGCCGGCCCGCCCAGTCGACGCTCTTCGCGGCATCGGCAGCAGACACAGCTGCCGCCTGGTACTGAGCCTTCGACTTGAGCTTGAGCAGCCGGGAGAGCGTCGTACTGCTCTCCCGGCCGACTGGCCCAGCGCCCTTCAATTCGGCGACAGCCTCTGCGTGGTTGTCGGACTTCTTGGTCCTGCCGGTCAAGGCAAGGCAGATCGCATCCTTGGAGTTGATCCCGGAGGTGACCGCGTTCGAGGCCGCGGCGTTGAAGAGCTGAAGGTCGTTGGTCAGTTCGGCGGCTTCGAGGAACTCGCGAGCCTTTGCCAGGTGCGCTCGGGCTTCATCGAGTGCGGACACTTAGCCGGCCTTTCGGGTGAGGGTTCGCTGGGGTGAGGTGCCGGCGATCGGGACGGCGTCGCGGCGGAGTTCGGTGACAAGGCGTTCGTCGCCGGCGATGAGCTCGCGAACCTCCTGGGCGCTGTATTCGACGACCTCGCACGAGTTCCCGGACCACAGGCTTGCGTGTTCCGCCAGTGTTGCGAGCTGCTCGACCCAAGTGGGGTCCGACTCGTCGATGTCATCCGGTCGAACGATCAGCAGGTCGAGGTCGCTGTCGGTGCCGCCTTGTCCGCGAGCTGTCGAGCCGAACAGCCAGACTGCCTTCGCGCGCAGCTGCCACCCGTCTGCTTCTGCCTTGATGCGTTCGAGCAGAAGCTCCCGGAGTCGCGCGAGGTGATCGATCGCCTGGTACGCAACGTGATCCCGGTTCAGTGTGTAGAGCCGAGCGCGACCAGCCGGCTGGGTGGACACGACACCGTTTCGGACCAGGTCGTCGAGCACCTTCTGTACGCCGCTGGGGCTGCCGGGAGCTCGCAGGAGCCCGGCCACCGCACGTCCGGTCAGTGGCTGATCGGTCCGCGCGAGCACGCCGAGAACCCGGCCGTGAACTCCGGGAATGACGCTCGACACCGGCTCGGGAAACTGCACGCCGACCACCTCCAGTTGCCCACTATATCAGCCACATGCCCACTTTTCAGAACATAGCTAGCTGGCGCGGCGGATGATTCGGGCGGGGATGTTGTGGTGGTGGCAGAGGGACAGGAGGGCTGTGCCGTCGATGAGTTGGAGGGGTTTGCCGGTGGCGAACTGGTAGCTGGTGGGGCCGAAGCCGCTGGTGGTGATGAGGATGCCCTTCGTGGCGCCGGCGTCGACGACGGTGCCGAACAGATCCCGGACGGCCGACGGTGGGACGGTGCGGGTCCAGAGCTTGGCCTGGACGACGAACTTCCCGCCGGTGATCGGGCGGGGATCGTAGGCGACGCAGTCGATCCCGCCGTCGGTGCCGCGACGGAACAGCCTGGTCTCCAGGCCCATCCGGGTCAGCAGGTTCTGCACCGGGTGCTCGAAGGACTCCGGGCTCAGCTCCAGCAGGTTCGGCCGGCTGTCGATCTCGCTGATCACGTCGACCGCCTCGATCGTGCGCGGATCCGCCAGGTCGAACTCCAGTACCGGCTCCACCGGCTGCAGCTCCTCGGGATGCCGCGACACCTCCGCCGAGAAGTAGTGCCGCACACACGCGACCGGATCCAACTGGTCCAGCACCAATGCCTTGAACTGCTCCCGCGTCGCCCTCAGCGTGATCAGGCATGGCCGCACGGTCTGCCCGGTCGGCAGGTCGACGGACTCGACCATCCCGTTGAACACCGCCGTGTCCACCACGCCGTACCGGTCGCTCCCGAAGATCAGGTGCAAAGCCCGCAAGGCCAACTGTGCAACGAGTTGCTGATACAACCTACGCAGTTCGGCAGCCGGCCGCGGCACCGCCAGTACCGCGTCGAGCGAACGGTCATACCGGTACGACGCCTCAGCCGGTACGACGCTCACGTCCGGCAGATCCCACTCGACCGCGAGCAACGTCGACTCGGGCACGTATCCGACCCGTCGACGGCGGGGAAAGTCGAGCGGCTCCGGCACCCGTTCCAGCGCCTTCCGGAAGTACCGGCTGACCGCCGCCCGGTTCCGGTTCTCCACCGCTCGCTGGTACGCGTCGACCCGCGCATGTTGCTCCGCGGTCGCCTCGTCGAGCCGGCGCTGTTGCTCGACCTGGTCCCGCAGCGCCCGAGCCACCCGCTCCCGGCGACTCTCCTCGAACGCGCGGTGCCGTTCGATCGCCTCGGCGAAGCGATCCTCGGCGCACGCCAGCCGGCGGTTGTACCGGCGTTCTGCCCCCCACCAACGGAAACGGCCCGGCGGGTGCGGTACGAACGCGTCCCAGACCGGCCCGGGATGGGGCTCGAGATCGCTCGGCGACGCGGTCGGCGGTGCCCGCCGGGGTGCCCGCTTCAGGGTCTGCAGGTCGGTGCCGTGGACATCGATCGCGAGGGCGTCGGACAGGATCTCGCCGAGCATCCGGACGCGCTCCTCCACCGCAGCGGTACGTTGAGCCGCCTCGGCGGTACGCCCAGGTGGCCGGTCGCTGCGGGCGTGACCTCCAACGGTTCGGCCCATCGCCTCACACCTCTCAGCTCCAATGTAACCGGCCAACCACGCTGTGCGACCGAGCTGACGGAGAGTTGGTACGGACATTGCTTGCCGTCCACCCCCTGTTTCCTGCCGCACGTGCAGTTGCAGGGGCATCTGACTCGGGCGACCATGACAGTCATGAGCCTGCCGTCGTACGCATCCGGAGTGTCCGAGGTTCCCTTGCTGGGCGAGACGATCGGCGCCAACCTGAGACGCACCGTCGGCGAGTACGGCGATCGCGACGCACTGGTCGAGGTCCAGACCGGACGACGATGGACGTACGCCGAATTAGGCGCGGAGGTCGACGTGGTCGCGCGGGGCCTGCTCGGCCGGGGCATTGCGAAGGGTGACCGGGTCGGCGTCTGGGCCCCGAACTGCGCGGAGTGGACGATCACGCAGTACGCGACCGCGACGATCGGCGCGATCCTGGTGAACATCAACCCGGCGTACCGGACGCACGAGCTGTCCTACGCGCTGAACCAATCCGGGGTACGGCTGCTGATCTCGGCGACCGAGTTCAAGAGCAGCGACTACCGGGCGATGGTGGAGCAGGTGCGGCCGCAGTGCCAGTCGCTCGAGGAGACCGTCTACATCGGCACCGGCGACTGGGACGAACTCCGGGACGCTGCCGGCCGTGTCACCGAGGACGAACTGCACGAACGCGAAGCGGAGTTGGCGTTCGACGACCCGATCAACATCCAGTACACCAGCGGCACCACGGGTTTCCCCAAGGGCGCGACCCTCAGCCACCACAACATCCTGAACAACGGCTTCTTCGTCACCGAGACGATCGCGTTCACCGCCGAGGACCGGCTCTGCATCCCGGTCCCCTTCTACCACTGCTTCGGCATGGTCATGGGAAACCTCGGCTGCACCACACACGGTGCATGCATGGTGATCCCCGGCCCGGCCTTCGACCCGGCGGCGACGCTGAAAGCCGTGCAGGACGAGCGATGCACGGCGTTGTACGGCGTACCGACGATGTTCATCGCTGAGCTCGGGCTGCCGGACTTCGCCCACTACGACCTGACCAGCCTGCGGACCGGCGTGATGGCAGGATCGCCGTGCCCGATCGAGGTGATGAAGCGCTGCGTCGCCGATATGCACATGGCCGAGGTCGCGATCTGCTACGGCATGACCGAGACGTCGCCGGTGTCGACGCAGACCCGTCGCGACGACGACCTGGACCGGCGTACGTCGACCGTCGGCCGGGTGATGCCACATGTCGAGGTGAAACTCCTCGACCCCGCCACCGGTCTGGTCGTCGGCCGAGGTGAGCCGGGCGAGCTGTGCACCCGTGGGTACTCCGTGATGCTCGGCTACTGGAACGAGCCGGAGAAGACCGCGGAGGCGATCGACCAGGCCCGCTGGATGCATACCGGCGACCTGGCGACGATGCGCGAGGACGGGTACGTGAACATCGTCGGCCGGATCAAGGACATGGTGATCCGCGGCGGCGAGAACGTGTACCCGCGGGAGATCGAGGAGTTCCTCTACACCCACCCCGACATCGCCGACGTCCAGGTGATCGGCGTACCGGACGAGAAGTACGGCGAGGAGCTCTGCGCCTGGATCAAGCTCAAGTCCGGCGCCGACCCGCTCGACGCCGCCGCCGTCCGCGCGTTCGCCAACGGCAAACTCGCCCACTTCAAGATCCCCCGGTACGTCCTGCTGGTCGACGACTTCCCGATGACCGTCACCGGCAAGGTCCGCAAGGTCGAGATGCGCGAGAAGTCCGTGGAAATCCTGGGCCTCAGCTGACCTCTGGGTGCGCCTTCACCAGCCGCTTGGGTGCACGCGCCCGCCAGGACTCGGTCACGATCTCGCGGAGCTCACCCACGTCGAGCCGATCCAGGTGGGCGAAAACGGCGGACGGGAACGCCTTCGTGATCCAGTAGGCCTCAGGCTTGCCCTGGACGAGAGCCTCCCGGTCGTCGGTCCAGAACTGCAGGATCTCGCGCCCGTCGTCGTCCCAGCGCAGCCGGGCGAACTGACGCTTCTGGACGTCGTACGCCGGTGAGCCCTCATGCGCCTGGCCTTCGACCGCCTCGGGCAGATCGAGTGCGATCCGGCCCACGTCGTTCCAGGTGGACATCTCAAGCTCCCTTGAGGTGTACGGCGAAGGCCTGGAGGGCCGGGGTGTCTTCGCCCCGGCGCCAGACCAGGCCGAAGGCCGAGTCGGGGACGCCGGTGAGCGGGATGTTGACGATGTCGGCGCGGCGGTTGTTCTCCGCGGTGGGGCGGCAGAGCAGCATGCCACCGCGGTCGGCGGCGATCAGGGCCAGTCCCTCCTGCAGGGTGGCGACCTCGGGGCCGCGGTTGATCAGCGCACCGGTCGGGGTCTGCGTCGGCGCTTGGGTTTGGCGCCAGTAGCCGGGCGCAGGACCGGAGACACCGATCAGGACCGCGCCTGCCAGGTCTTCGATATCGAGTTGTTCGCGGCCTGCCAAGGGATGCCGCGTCGACACCGTGAGGGTCTGCGGTTGCCGGGAGAACACCGGGCCGAGGACCAGATCGTCCTCGGCGACGGGCAGCAGCACGACTGCGGCGTCGACGCCGCCACGCCGCAGGCCGCCGAACGGATCGTTCAGCGGTAGTTCGCACGTACCGATCAGGCAGTTCGGATTCTGCGACTGGAACACCGAGATCGCGGCCAGGACCTCGTCGCTCGCCGCGCCCTGGAACCCGATCTGGAGTTTGCCCTTCACCTGCGTCGCGAACTCGCGCGCGTTCGTCACCACGCGTTCCAGCGCGGCGTACGCCGGCCGCAGCGAGGTGAGGAAGTTCTGGCCGAGCGGGGTCAGGGCAACCCGGCGGCTGGTCCGCTCGAACAGCGGCCCACCGATCCGGCGTTCGAGCGATTGCAGCAACTGGCTGACCCGGCTCTGCGACAGGTACAGGCGTTCCGCCGTACGCCCGAAGTGGAGCTCCTCGGCCAGCACCAGGAAGCACTCCAGCTCGCGGATCTCGACGCCCACGCGCATCTCCTCCGATCGATGAGCTCAGCTAATACAAGCATGATCACATCGCCGTTGTTCCACACCGGTGCGCGGCCGTTCAGTGGATGTATGACGACAATCTGCGCCGACCAGGTCGCACCGGCCACCCGCGGCTGGGCGCCCTCGGTGGTGATGGCAGCGACCGTGTTCACTGTGGTCACCGCCGAGATGCTGCCGGTCGGCCTGCTCACGCCGATCGGGTCGAGCCTCCAGGTCAGCGAAGGTACGGCGGGCCTCACCCTGACTGTCACTGGTGTGGTGTCCGCGCTGGCCTCGCCGATCCTCCCGCTGGTGCTGGGAAAGCTCGACCGCCGCATCGTGATGGTCGGACTGATGGCGCTTCTCGCCGCCGCGAGCCTCCTCGCGGCCGCCGCTCCGACCTTCGGGATGCTGATGATCGCCCGCGTGCTCTTCGGCATCTCGCTCGGCGGTGTCTGGCTGTTCACGATCGGCCTCGCGCGACGCGTCGTACCGGCGCACGCGGCCGGACCGGCGACCTCACTCATTTTCAGCGGCATCGGAATCGCTTCTGTCCTGGGGATCCCGGCCGGGGCGTATGTCGGCGAACTGCTCGGCTGGCGCTGGGCGTTCGCCGCCGTCGGCGTACTGTCCGCAACGCTCGCCGCGGCCCTCGCGCTCTTCCTGCCCCCGCTGTCCGCTGAGAAGGCAGTCCGGCTGAGCGACGTCGCGGAAGTCCTCAAGATCAAGCAACTCCGCGTCGGCCTGGCCCTGGTCGCACTCCTCGTCACGGGCCACTTCGCCGCCTACACGTACGTGCGACCGCTCCTGGAGAAGCAGGCAGGCATCACTCCCGCCCTCATCGGCACGTTGCTCCTCGCGTACGGCGTCGCCGGCGTCATCGGGAACTTCGTCGCGGGCTCGCTCCGCCCGGCGCGTGCCCTCGGAATGATTGCCCTCGGCATCGCGACGGTCGCCGTACTCATGCCCCTCCTCGGTACGACGCTGGCTGGAGCCCTTGTGTTGCTGGTTGTTTGGGGCTTCTCGCACGGCGGCACCAGCGTGAGCACACAGGCGTGGGGTCACGCCGCGGCACCCAATGCCCCCGAAGCGTCGTCCGCCGTACTCGTCGGGGTGTACAACGGCGCGATCGCACTGGGTGCCTTCGCCGGCGGCCAGGCCGCCGACCACCTCGGTACGACGACCGTCACCTGGCTACCGGCAGTCCTCGGCACGGCGGCCCTGATCGTGGTCCTAGCGAACCGCCGCCAGCGCGGCTGAATCCTCCTCGCCGAAGGTGTCTTCGAGTTTCTCGGGGGAGTAGTCGAGGTCGATCCCGGCCACGTCCGTGCCGACCGCCGACTCGATCGCGCCGAGGCGGCGGGTCGCGCGGTCGCCGGCGTACGTCATCAGGGCGGTCGGATTGATCTCCGGCGGGAGCGCGGGGGAGTTGTCCATCGCCCACTGGATCTGCGTGAGCGCGTGTGGGAGCAGCTCCTCCATCGTGTCGGTGACGACCTTCCAGTTGGACTCGTCCGCGGCGACGTGCCGCCGGCAGGTGAGCGTGCCCCAGGCCATGTGGCGTCGTTCGTCGTCGCCGATGCGGCGGATCAGTTCCTGCATGCCGGGTAGGACTCCGCGGGAGGTGCAGAGCAGGTTCCACGCGTGGTAGCCGGTCAGGGCCAGAGTCCCTTCCACTACGTGGTTGTAGGTGACGGACGCCCGGACCTGGTTGGCCGGCGAAGGGTCGTCGGCCAAGGACTTCAGGGCGACCGGCAGCGCCTCGTAGAAGATCGCGCGGTAGCCCGGGTTGTTCTCGATGAAGTGGTGCAGGTCCTCGGTGACGCCGACCGCGTCCAGCCAGAGCCGGAAGACCGCGGTGTGCTTGGCCTCCTCGAAGCAGAACTGGGTCAGGTACATCTCGTCGCCGAAGCGTCCCTCGGCCGCCATCGCCTGCAGGAACGGTTGCAGATCCTCGGTCACCGCCTCCTCGCCCGCGATGAACTGCGAGCACAGCATCAACGCGTTGTGTTTGTCGTTGTCGCTGAGCTCCTGCCAGTCCTTCGCATCCTGGCTGAAGTCGATGTCGCGCGGGTTCCAGAACTTGCGGTTGCCCTTGTCGAACAACCGCAGCGGCAGCGCGTCCCAGTTGAGGCCACCGGACCGCAGCGAGCTGAAATCCTGCCGGTACAAAGGATTCGTCATGCGCGACCTCCAGTTGTGCTCAGGAACGGACCGAGGACTCTGGCCAGCTGGTCGGCGACCAGGACCGGCGCGGGACCGGGACTGACGATGTGACTGATCACGACACGCAATGCGACGTCTACACAGGCGGTTGCGTCGTCGGCCGGGATCTGGGGCCAATATGTGCGTACGTGTGCGTCGAGCCGCTGATGACACAGCTCCAGCACCTGCTGCCCCCGTGTGGTCAGCAGCTGACTGGCCTGGTCGGATCCCGGTTGTCCCAGCGCCGCCTTCAGCAGCGGGTTGTCCGCGGCCTGCCGGAGCGCCCGCTCGACCGCGGCCCGGAGGCCGTCGATCGGGTCGGACTGCTCGGCGAGCGCCGCGTTCACCTCGACCAGGAACCGTTCGGTCTCGCGCGCGACGACGGCCTGCAGCACGCCCCACTTGTCGCCGAACTCGTTGTAGACGGTCTGGCGGGAGACGCCGGTCCGCCGGGCGACGTCGGCCATCCGCAGTCCGTCGTACCCGCCGGCGACGATCGCCTCGTAGGCGGCGTCGAGCAACTCCTCGCGCAGTCGGCGCTTGGTCCGGTCGGCGAACGAGTCCATGGCCTCGATGGTTTACATATTCCTCCAAAGTGTCAAGTAATCGGACAGGTGATCTTGACTTGTCAAGTGATTGCGGAATCCGCGCGCGGTCCCGGCGGAGGAACACGTAGGGTTGGGGACGTGTCAACCGCCGAGATCCAGCCCGCGCCCACCACCGCCGATGTGCCGGAACTGGTGGTCGGATTCGACCTGGACATGACGCTGATCGACTCGCGGCCGGGGATCCAGGCCGTCTGGGATCTGCTCGCCGCTGAGACCGGCGTACCGATCGACTCCGACCTGGTGGTCAGCCGGCTCGGACCGCCGCTGACCATCGAGATGGCGAACTGGTTCCCACCGGAGCAGATCGACGCGATGGTCGCGCGCTACCGCGAGCACTACCCATCGCACGCGATCACCGGGAGCCTGCCGCTGCCCGGTGCGGCCGAGTCGCTGGCTGCCGTCCGCGCCCTGCGTGGCCGGACCATGGTGGTGTCGGCGAAGTACACGCCATCGGTGCTGCTGCACATGCAGCACCTCGGCCTCGACATCGACGAGCCGGTCGGCGACCTGCACGGCGCGGAGAAGGGTACGGCGCTGCGCGAGCACAAGGCGACGATCTACGTCGGTGACCACACCGCCGACATCGAGGGAGCCCGTGCCGCCGGAGCGGTCGCGGTAGCCGTGGCGACCGGGCCGTTCACCGCGGACGAGTTGCGTGCGTACGGCGCGGACGTCGTACTGAACGACCTGACCGAGTTCCCGGCCTGGCTGGATGCGTACGTGCTCGAGCAGCGGCTGGAAGCGTTGATGACGCGGCTGTCCGACTACGACAAGATGGTCGTCGCGTTCAGCGGCGGCGCCGACTCGGCGTTCCTGCTGGCGGCCGCAGCTCGGGCGATCGGCCCGGCCAACGTGGTCGCCGCCACCGCCATCTCGCCGAGCCTCCCGGCAGCCGAGCTCGAGCCGGCCGCCCGCTTCGCCGACAGCCTCGGCGTCCGGCACCTGACCCCGCACACGCACGAGATGGATCGCGAGGGCTACCAGGCCAACGCAGGCGACCGGTGCTACTTCTGCAAGGCCGAACTGGTCGAGACGCTGCAGCCGATCGCGGACGAGTTCGGCATCACCGCGATCGCGACCGGCACGAACGCCGACGACGCGATCGCCGGGTTCCGGCCGGGCATCCGCGCCGCCTTCGAGCGGGGTGCACTCACACCGCTGAAGGACGCCCGGCTGACCAAAGCGCAGATCCGCGAGGCCTCCCGCAGCTGGGGACTGGAGACCTCGGACAAGCCGGCCGCGGCCTGTCTGTCCAGCCGGATCGCGTACGGCATCCGCATCACGCCGAACCTGCTGGCCCGGGTCGACCGGGCCGAGCAGGCGGTCCGTTCCCGCCTCACGCCGTACGGCGTCCAGAACGTCCGGGTCCGGGATCTGGGCGACGCCGCGAGCATCGAGATCGACGGCGACCTGCTGGACCGGGTGGACCACGAGCCACTCATCGCAGCGGTCGTCGCCGAGGGCTTCCCGGCCGCCCGGCTCGACCCCCGCGGCTTCCGCTCGGGCTCGATGAACGAGCGCCTGAAGGATCCGGACAAGTACCGATGAGGTGTGGGTCCCGGTATCTGTGGGAAGCCTGCCGGATCAGATAGTTTCCCGGAGGCGCCGCGGCGCCGGTTCACGTACGCTGGGTTCCCGATCAGGCCGCCCGCCCGGTCGGTTCCGACGATTGACGACTGAAGAGGTTCCCGTGCCCGTTGGCAAGGTCAAGTGGTATGACTCCGAGAAGGGGTTCGGCTTCCTCAGCAAGGAAGAGGGCGGTGACGTCTACGTCCGGGCCGAGGCCCTGCCTGCCGGAGTGACCAACCTCAAGCCGGGGCAGAAGGTCGAGTTCGGTGTCGTCGAGGGCCGCAAGGGTGAGCAGGCGCTGCAGGTCCGGCTGATCGACCCGCCGCCGTCGGTGGCGAAGGCAATGCGGCCGAAGCCGGAGGAGATGCAGCTCGTCATCGAGGACCTGATCAAGCTGCTGGACAACATCGGCGAGGGTTATCGCCGCGGCCGCCACCCCGACAACAAGGCCGCCCGTCAGGTCGCGACCGTGCTGCGCGGGGTCGCCGACAAGCTGGACATCTGAGCTCAGCCCTGCCGATCGGTCGGTGCCTTCCGGGCCTTCCGGTCGATCGGGGACTGTCGGTCGATCCGGACCTGGATGCCGTCGAGCACGGTCCCCAGGCCGTCCCGGAACCCGTCGTCCTCGAAGTCCAGGTCGAGGTCGTCCACCGAGTTCGGCTGCTGTACGCCGGCGGCGATCGCCGGGAATCGGTCCTCGGTCGCGAGCAGGCGCAGTCGCTGGTTGTAGAGCCGGCCCGCGGTCGCGGCCTCCTCGGCGGTCTGCGTCAGCATGGTCAAGGTCAGCTGCATGGTCCCGCGGACGTAGATGTTCACCAGCAGCATCGACGACAGCCTCTCGTTCGCCGTCAGCGGCGTACCGTCGAATGCCTGCAACGCCGACTCCATCCAGGTCAGCTGGTTGGGTGACAGCGGCGGCTCGGACACCGGCACCTGCAGGATCCACGGGTGCTGTCGCAGGCTGTCACGAAACGCCTCGGCCCACCCGGTGATGCGACCGCGCCAGGCCTGTCCGGCCACCGGCTCGGGTGCCTCGCCGAACGCTTCTTCGAGCATCACGGCGTACAGGTCGTCCTTGGAGTCGACGTACCGGTAGAGCGACATCGTGGTGAAGCCGAGCTCGGCCGCCACCTTGCTCATCGAGACCGCGGCCAGGCCGCCCGTGTCGGCCAGCCGGATCGCCGCCTGGCCGATGTCGCTCAGGTGGAACGCCGGTTTCGGCCCCGGCCGGGCCGGCCCCTCGATCCCCCACAGCTGCTGCAGCACTCGCGGCAGCTCCACCTGCTCGTCCATGTGGCCCTCCTCGGCGTCCTTCGGGAATGACTGTTTACATCATAGACAGATGCCGCTATGGTCTGTGTATGGCGCACACAGTGTGCGGCGCAGACAGATAAATCCGGAGGGGCATCATGGGTCCGACAGAACGAGCGGGACGCAAAGAGTGGATCGCGCTCGGCGTCCTCGCACTGCCGCTGTTGCTGGTCTCGATGGACGTCTCGGTCCTGTACTTCGCGGTCCCGTACATCAGCGCGGACCTGGGGGTCTCGGCGACCGAGCAGCTGTGGATCTTCGACATCTACGGGTTCGTGCTGGCCGGCCTGCTGATCACCATGGGTTCGCTCGGTGACCGGATCGGCCGGCGCCGGCTGCTGATCTTCGGTGCTGTCGCGTTCGGTCTGGCCTCGGTGGCCGCGGCGTACGCGCAGAGCCCCGAGCAGCTGATCGCGGCCCGCGCGGTGCTCGGAATCGGTGGCGCGACCCTGATGCCGTCGACCCTGGCGCTGATCCGGAACATGTTCCACGACGCGCAGCAGCGGGCGAAGGCGATCGCGTTCTGGAGCGCGGTGATGATGGGTGGGATCTCGCTCGGCCCGGTGCTCGGAGGCTTCCTGCTGGAGCACTTCTGGTGGGGTTCGGTGTTCCTGATCAACACCCCGGCGATGCTCCTGCTGCTGGTGCTCGCGCCGATGCTGCTGCCGGAGTTCAAGGCCCCGACCGGTGGCCGGTTCGACCTGATCGGATCGCTGCTGTCGCTGGCCGCCGTCCTGCCGGTGATCTGGGGGATCAAGGAGCTGGCGGCGAACGGGGCGTCCGCGCTGCCGGTGGTCGCGATCGTGGCCGGCCTGGTCTTCGGAGTGATGTTCGTGCAGCGGCAGCGGACCGCGGCGTACCCGATGATCGAGCTGGGGATGTTCCGCAACATGGCGTTCAGCGGTTCGCTGGTGGCCAATACTGTCGGGACTCTGGCCCTGGTGGGCAACGCGGTGTTCATGACCCAGTACCTGCAGCTGGTGCATGGCCTGAGCCCGTTCAAGGCGGCGCTCTGGTCACTGGCTCCGTCGGTCGTGGTTGGCGGCGCGGCGCCGCTGGCGGCTTCACTGGCTCGGCGGATCGACCGGGCGTACGTGATCGGCGGCGCCTTCGTCCTGGCGGCTTCCGGGTTCGGCGTCCTGACCCAGGTGCGGGTGGATTCCTCGCTGGCTGTCGTGCTGACCGGAGCCGCGCTGCTGGCCGCCGGTCTGGTGATGGTGATGTCGCTGGTGACCGAGGCCATCGTCGGATCGGTCGCCCCGGAGCGGGCCGGCTCGGCCTCTGCGGTGATGGAGACCTGCAGCGAGTTCGGCGGCGCGTTGGGCATCGCGGTCCTCGGCTCGATCGGTACTGCGGCCTACCGCTCGGACCTGCCGTCGGGTGTAGCGGCTCCGGTCCGCGAGGGTCTGCCGGCCGCGACCGCAGCGGCGGCCCACCTGCCCGGCCAGGTCGCCGAGACCGTTCTGGCCACCGCGCGGCACGCCTTCACCCACAGCATGAACGTGGTCGCCGTCGTCGGTTGCGTCCTTCTTCTGGTCACCGCGGTCGTCGCCACCACCACCCTGCGCGGCACCGCTGCCTCCCCGGAGCTCGTCCCCGTCTCCGAAGAGGAGGACGACACAGAACTCCAGCCAGTCGCGTAAGCCCCACCGGAGTCTCCTGACCCCTCCATAGACCAGCCCCGGCGCACCCGCGCCGGGGCTGGTCTGCGCTCACCGGACCTCCAGGCCATCACAATGGTCGCGACTCCGCCCGGGCTGAGCGCCCGGCCAGCCGGGCCGACGAGATTGTGATGGCTTGGAGGTCCGCCGGGCCGTTTCAGCGGGGTGGGCGGCGCCCGCCGGGGCGGCGTTTGAAGAAGCGCGGGTCCTGCTCGGGCTGCCGTTCGACGGTCGGCTCCTCGGCCCACCGGGCCTGATCCTCGAGCGTGTCCTCGTCCTCGTCGTCCTTCTGCCCACTCCACCAGCGCCCGACCGGCTGCTCCCCGCCACCCCCTTGCCCACCACCAGGCGGCTTCTGGTCCTCGGTCCTGAGCTCCACCGTCGGCTCGTCGTACCGGCCGGAGCGCTGGGCGCGGTTCGCACGCTGCTCGGCGACGCTGGTGGTCATGATCGTGCGGCTCGTACTGGTCGGATGCTCGGACTCCGCGTCGCCCGCCCGACGCGGCGCATCGCCGGACCGCCGGTGCGGCTCGCCGCCGCCGGGCCTGTGACCTGGTCCGCCCTCGGCCCGCAGGCCGGTGGGTAGTGGCTTCGACGGCTTCATCCGGATGACCAGGAAGACCACGGCGAGCAGGACAACTGCCAGGAAGCCGAAGCCGAGCCGCGGGATCAGGGGCAGCACGATGCCGCAGCCGCCACCGATCACCCAGGCCAGTTGCAACACAGTCTCCGAGCGTGCGAAGACTGACGTACGAACGGACTCCGCGACGTCGCGCTGGATCATCGCGTCCAGCGACAGCTTCCCGAGCGAGCTGCACAGACCCGCGATCAGGCCGAGTGCGATGAGGCTCGGGAACCCGTACAGCACCGCCACCGCGACCGCGAGCGTCGCGTCCACGATCAGCACCACCAGCACGACCACCTCGGGTTTTCGTGCCTTGAGCAACGATCCGCTCAGGGTGCCGAGGCTGTTGCCGATTCCGGCCGCGGCGATCACCGCGGCGACCGCGATCGCGCCGTCGACCCCACTGATCGGCTTGTCCCGGAGCAGGAAGGCCAGATACATGGTGAGGAAGCCGGACACGAACCGGAGTCCGAGGTTGCATCGGATGCCGCGTGCCACCGCCGCGGTGATCGCCCTGCGCCGCGCGTCGCGCCCCGCCGTACCGGTGATCTCCTCGTCCGCGGGGGAGTCGACCTCGCTGGGCAGCCGGATCGCGAGGATCAGGCCGATCGTGTACACGACCGCGGCCCAGCGCAGCGACCACTGCGGCCCGATCGCGGCGAACGCTCCCGCGATGACCGCGCCGACGGTCGCGCCCACGACACCGGCCAGCGAGATCCGGGAGTTGGCCGTGACGAGCGTGATCTCCTTCGGCAGCAGCCGCGGTACGGCGGAGGCGCGGGTCACGCCGTACGCCTTGGACGCGACCAGGCAACCGAGTGCGGCCGGGTAGAGCCAGGCCGAGCCCGAGCCGGTCATCGACGCGGCGAGGCTCCAGACCAGGAAGCCGCGCAGACCGAGCGTCGCTCCGATCGCCCAGCGGCGGCCGTGGCGGAACCGGTCCAGGATCGGTCCGATCAGCGGTGCCATCAGGGCGAACGGCGCCATCGTCAGCAGCAGGAACAAGGCGACACGGTCGCGGGCCTGGTCGCTCGGCACGGTGAAGAACACGGTCCCCGCCAGCGAGACCGCGAACGCGGTGTCACCGGCCGCGTTGACCGCGCCCAGCTCGATCAGCCGGGACAGACCCGATTCGCGGGCGCCCTGAGCGCCCGTCAGTCCGCGGATCCGGCGGCCGGTGGCCCGGCCGACCTTGCCACCCACGGCTGCTGTCTTCTTCGACGCGGACGCGAACCCGGTCGCGCCGACCTTCGAGGCGTGGCCGACCTTCTTGCTCGCAGTGCCCAGCTTGTCCCGCGCGTCGCTGAACCGATCACCGGGCGATTTCCCCGCCGCCGACTGTCCGCCCGTCGATTGCCCGCCGGTCGATTGCCCACCGGCCGGCTTTGCGCCCCTCGGCTGCCCGCCGGTCGGTCGCTCGCCGGCGGGCTTTCCGCCGGGCGTCGACTTCGGGTCGGCGGGGTCTGGGCTGTGCATGGAACCATCCTGCCTCCTGCAGGGGACAGACCGTAGTCACGGCGCGTTCGGAAGACCGCCTCGGCCGTGCGAGAATGGGCGATTGTGACTCCCGTCAGAACTCCGGAACCGGTGCGTGCCAAGGCCGACGCGATCAGTGTCGCGGCGGTCGACCCTGCCCGTGAGGCGGCGATCGACGAGGCCGGTACTGCGCAGGTCGGGGAGTACCTCGGTCATTCGGTCGAGGGTGAGCGCCTCGTCACCCACTACTTCGCCTCCACCCACCCGGGCTACCGGGGCTGGCGGTGGGCGGTCACGGTGACCCGCGCCTCCAGGGCGAAGACGGTCACGGTCAATGAGGTCGTCATGCTCCCCGGCGACGCGGCAGTCGTCGCGCCGGAGTGGGTGCCGTGGTCCGAGCGCGTCCAGCCGGGCGACCTGCGCCCCGGCGACCTGTTCCCGACCCACGCCGACGACCCGCGCCTCGAGGCCGGCTTCACCGACACCGGCGCCCCGGACGACGTACGCGCAGTCGTCGACGAACTCGGCCTGGGCCGGGAGCGCGTGCTCTCGCCGTTCGGTCGTGAGGAAGCGGCCGAGCGCTGGTACGCCGGTGACTTCGGCCCGAGCGCGCCGATCGCGCAGGCCGTCCCGTACAAGTGCCACTCGTGCGGCTACTGGATCCGCCTGGCCGACAGCCTCGGCCAAGCCTTCGGCATCTGCGCGAACGAGATGGCCCCGGGCGAGGGCCGCGTCGTCGCGTACGACTACGGCTGCGGCGCCCACTCCGACGCGGTCATCGATCTCCCGGACCAACCGTCCGCCGAACACGCCTTCGACACCACTGGCTACGACACCCTCGAACTAGCCGACGCCGTCCAGTCCGAGGTCGAGGCCGCCGCCGAACCAGAATCGGACGACGAACTCAAGTAAAGGCCACGAGGCACTCGCGGTGCCCTGTGGTGGTGGTTTCTAGTCCTCGTGTTCTGGGCGGTGGCCGGCTTGGATGGCGGCCCAGCGGCGGCGGCAGTACCAGAGGCCGATGAGACCGAGGCCGAAGCCGGCGACGGTGACCCAGAGCCACCATTCGAGGCCGTCTTCTTTGAGCTCGTCGCGGAAGATCAGGACGACGACGAACGCGACCGCCCAGGCGATGATCCCGACGATGACGCTGGGGATGCCGGACAGGTCGAGCGGTTTCACCTCGGCGTGGACCAGTTCGCCGCGGGCGAGCTGGCTCGTGGGGTCGTTCCGCTTCTTCGACGCCTCCCGTTCGTCTGACACGGCTCTACCTTAGTACCCACCACCCCAGCCACCGGCAGCGGAACAGTTTTGCGTCAGTGCTCGCAACAGGTGGGCAGGAACTGGCACGATGCGGGCATGAGCTCGCCCCAGGCCACGACGGCCCGCTCCGGATCGAATGTCGTCGACTCGTACTTCAAGATCAGCCAACGTGGATCCACCCTCAGCCGGGAGATCCGTGGCGGGCTGGTCACGTTCTTCACCATGGCCTACATCGTGGTGCTGAACCCGCTGATCATCGGCACGGTGCAGGACGGCGACGGCCAGCTCGTCGGTGGTGGCACCAGTACGGCGGCCTCGATCGCCAAGATCGCGGTCGCCACCGCGCTGGTCGCCGGCGTGGTCACGATCCTGATGGGCGTGGTGGCGAACTTCCCGCTCGCGCTGGCCACCGGCCTCGGCCTGAACGCGTTCATCGCGTTCTCGGTCGCGACCAAGATGACCTGGGCCGACGCGATGGGCCTGGTGGTGTGGGAGGGCCTGATCATCCTGGTCCTGGTGCTGACCGGGTTCCGCAAGGCGGTGTTCGAGGCGGTGCCACTGCAGCTGAAGGTCGCGATCAGCGTCGGTATCGGCCTGTTCATCGCGTTCATCGGCTTCATCGATGCGGGCTTCGTCCGTCGCCCGGCGGCACTGACCGGGCCGCCGGTCGAGCTCGGTGTCGCCGGCAACCTTCGGGGTTGGCCGGTGCTGGTCTTCGTGTTCGGCCTGATCCTGATCGTCACGCTGTACGCGCGCAAGGTGAAAGGCGCCATCCTGATCGGCATCCTGGGCGCGACCGCGTTGTCGCTCGTGATCGAGGCGATCGCCGGGATCGGTGCCCGCAGCGACAAGAACCCGGGCGGCTGGGGCCTGAGCGTCCCGAAGCTGCCGGACGACTGGTTCACCAGACCGAACTTCGACACGATCGGCGAGTTCAGCCTGTTCGGGTCGTTCGAGCGGGTCGGCGTGATCTCCGCACTGCTGCTGATCTTCACGCTGATGCTGGCCGACTTCTTCGACACGATGGGCACGATGACCGCGATCGGCGCCGAGGCCGGGCTGCTCGACAAGCAGGGCAACCCGCCGAACGCGCAGCGCATCCTGGTCGTCGACAGCGTCGCGGCCGCGGCCGGTGGCGCCGCCTCGGTCTCGAGCAACACGTCGTACATCGAGTCGGCGTCCGGTGTCGGTGAAGGAGCCCGGACCGGGCTGGCGAGCGTGGTGACCGGGATCTGCTTCCTGATCTCGATGGTGGTCGCGCCGCTGGTCACGCTGGTGCCGTACGAAGCGGCGACGCCGGCGTTGATCCTGGTCGGGTTCCTGATGATGGCCCAGGTGAAGGGGATCAACTTCGATGACTTCGACATCGCGTTCCCGGCGTTCCTGACCATCATCCTGATGCCGTTCACGTACTCGATCACGGCCGGCATCGGCGCGGGCTTCGTGGCGTACGTCATCCTGAAGCTGGTCCGGGGCAGGACGCGCGACATTCACCCGCTGATGTGGATCGTGTCGGCGCTGTTCGTCGTGTACTTCGCGATCGGCCCCCTCAGCGACTGGCTCACCTAGCCCAGGCCGTTGTCGCCGCGCCAGACGATCGAGTGCGGGTGGATCGGCGTGGGTCGACGATGGGCTGAGCTGGTGGCGGCGTAGTGTCCGGGAGTGGATCCTGTTGAGGCGTTTCCTGCACAGTCTGCTCGTACTGGTCGGTTCACGCTTGGTCTGCCTCGTGCGTTCACGCTGGCTCCGGACGGAGAGCGTGTGCTCTTCCTTCGGACCCGTGGGCCGGAGGAGCGGGCCGGTTGCCTCTGGTTGCTCGATCTGAACGACGGTCAGGAGCATCTCCTGGTCGCGCCGGAGAACCTCGGCGACGACGGGCCGGTGCCCGAGGCCGAAATGATCCGTCGGGAGCGGAGTCGCGAGCGCACCGCCGGCGTCGTCGCGTACTCGACCGACCGTGCGGTCCGCCAGGTCGCCTTTGCGGTGAAGGGCGACCTGTACCAGCTCGACCTCGACAGCACTGATTGCCGGCCGGTAGTTGTGCCGACCGCGGGACCGGTCGTCGATCCGCGCATCGACCCGACCGGCCGCCGAGTCGCGTACGTGACGGGCCGTGCGCTGCACGTGGTGGAGCTTGCTACCGGCAACGATCAGCAACTGGCCGCGGACCCGGACCCCGAGGTCGCCTGGGGCCTCCCCGAGCACGTTGCCGCGGAGTCGATGCCGCGGAACCGCGGCCACTGGTGGTCTCCCGACGGCACCCGGTTGCTGGCGGCAAGGGTCGACCAGACCCCGGTCCAGCGCTGGTGGATCGCGGACCCGGCCAACCCTGGCCGGCAGCCCCGCGAGATCGCCTACCCCTCTGCCGGTACGCCGAACGCCCTCGTCACCCTGCACGCCTTCGACGTGTCCGGCGGCCCGGGCACCCAGCGCTCGTTGGACGACCCGAGCGGTTCGGGCACCCAGCGCCGACTGGAGGGCTCCGGCGGCGTCGAGCTGCGGTGGGACAGGGCGGCGTACGAGTATCTGACTTCGGCCGGATGGGACTCGCACGGGCCGCTGATCGGTGTGCAGTCGCGCGACCAACGCACGCTGCAGGTACGAGCGGCCGACCCGGACACCGGCGAGACGCACCTCGTGCACGAGCAGCGTGATCCCGCCTGGGTCGAGCTCATCGCCGGAACCCCGGCACGCACCGAATCGGGCCGCCTCGTCCACACCGAGGATGCGGGAGAGACCCGGCGTCTATTGGTCGGTGGAGAAGCGGTCACCCCAGATGGTCTGCAGGTTCGCGCCGTCCTGGATGTCTCAGGCGAGGTGGTCCTCTTCGAAGCGAACGACGAGCCGACCGAGTGCCACCTCTGGCTGTACGACGAGACCGGGCTGCATCAGCTGAGCGAAGGCGCAGGCATTCACACCGGAAGCCGCGTCCCCGGTGCGCTCCTGGTGGTCTCCAACACCGAGTCCGGCCGATCGTTCGTCGCGCGGAGGGACGGCCGACCGGACCGAGCGATCAGTGCGCTCAACGCCAAGCCAGTGCTCACCCCGCGGATCACCTGGTTGCAGGCCGGCGAACTGCAGCTGCGGACCGCGCTCCTGCTGCCGTCTTGGCATCAGCCCGGCGACGCACCGCTGCCGGTCCTGATGTCGCCGTACGGCGGTTCCGCCGGGCAGCTTGCGGTGCGGGTCACCGGTGGGTGGTTCGCCACTGCTCAGTGGTACGCCGAAGCCGGGTTCGCCGTGATCATCGCCGACGGCCGGGGTACGCCGGGACGCGGTCCGGCGTGGGAGAAGTGGGTCCATCTCGACACCATGACGGCTCCGCTCGAGGATCAGGTGACGGCGTTGCGCTCCGTCGCGGAGCAGACCGGCGCCCTCGATCTGACCAAGGTCGCCATGCGGGGCTGGAGCTACGGCGGCCTGCTCGCCGCGGCCGCCGTCCTCCGGCGGCCGGATGTCTTCCATGCGGCGATCGCCGGCGCTCCCCCGAGCGACTCGCGGATGTACGACACGCATTGGCGCGAGCGGTTCCTGGGACATCCCGATGAGAACCCCGAGATCTACGATCGCTCGTCACTGCTCACCTACGCGGCCGATCTCCGTCGTCCTCTGCTGCTGGTGCATGGTCTGGCCGACGACAACGTGGTTGCCGCCCACACCCTGCGACTGTCGGCCGCATTGCTCGCGGCCGGCCGTCAGCATCAGGTGCTGCCGCTGGCCGGGGCCACCCACATGCCCACCGACGCGGCGACCCTGGAAGGACTGATGCACCACGAACTGCGTTTCCTGAAGGAGTCCCTCGGCCTCTAGGTCTGCCCGGCCAGGACGTTGGTGACAGCTGACAGGATCTGGGGACCGCGGACAGGATGTGGTGTCCGCGGACATGAAAATCGGCTCTTGTGTCGCTTGTGTGGGTGACTGGTCCTTGTGGTGTCGGGGCCGGTGTGTCCGGATTGTTGGTGGACCTGAGGCACTCACCAACCCTTCGGTCGGGGCATCACCGGCGCAGGTCTGAGCGTGGCCGGCAGGGGCGGTGTCTGGTTGGTGAGTGGCACAGATCCGCTCCAGCGGGTTCGAGCCGGCTCTGGCGCGTTGGTCAGGTCCCGTTCGATCCGCTTCCGACCCGCGGTGCGGCGGGTGGGATCGAGGCCGTGGGCGACGGCCAGGACCAAAGTGACCGACCGCACAGGCGTGTCAGCGGGTCCTGAGCCGCCGAGACCGGGAGGTGGCCAGTTTGGACAGGAGGTGTCCGGCGGCCCGTAGTGCGCCTGGGCCTGAAGGCGCCCGCGCGTACGGTGTATCGCCGGTGCACTACCTGTCGATCTGCACACTGTCCAGTCCAGCTGACATCCCGGGCCCAGCCCAACCCGCGCGGTCAAACCGCGTCTGAACCGGGACAGGGGAGGCGTAGTGCACCGGATTCGGCGGATTCGGCGTGTAAAACTCCCCACTCTGGCCTTCGAGGCGGGCAGAACCGATCGGTCGAGGGTTATCCGGCTGCGCCGCCGCCTGTGACCGATGTCCTGGCCGAGTACACCTAGGTGGCCGTCGTACGCCGCAACTCGAGGTACTCGGCCCGCGCGGCGAACAGCTCACGCAGTTCGGTGCTGACGTGGTCGAGGAACTCGGTCCGGTACGTCGAGTCGGTCAGCAGCGCGATGGAGTAGTACAGCCCAGTGAAGTTGGCGATGCCGATGGCAACCTTCACCAGCGCTTGGCTGATCAGCATCTGGTGATCCAGCAGATCGATGCGGTACGACCAGGAGCCGGGGGTGATGCCCCACTGCTCGTAGATGTGCTCGCTGATCGCGAGCATGCCGAAGGCGACGAAGAAGAGTCCGACGCCGGCGCTCACCACCAGCGCCTGCATCCATTGCCGGATGACCAGGCTGATGCTGATGTTCATCCGCTGGATCCGGCGCAGCGGCGGACCGGAGCCGGCGTCACGCTCGATCGCGTCCACCTCTCTGGGCAGGCGGATCAGCAGGAACAACGTGCTCAGCACGGTGAAGGCGACCACCGAGACGACGATGAACGCGACCGGCATCCCGGCGAACACCTGCCACATCTCCGTGTTCACGAACAGCACCAGCGAGAACACCAGCAGCAACGGCAGCGCCCGGACCAGGCTGGCCACCGAGTTCGCCAGCTCGCTCGCGAGCCGGCGCAGGCTCCAGAAGATCGTCCCGATCAGCCCGTAGCCGATCACGACGTACACCACGCCGATCAGCAGAAGGTTGCCGATGGCAACGCCGAAGAACTGGCGGAACTGGCCCTGGGTGACCACGGGCAACAGGGCCGGGAGCAGGACGAAGACAGCCAGCTCGGGTACGCCGAACCGGGTCGGCAGCGACCAGAACGGGCGGCCGCGGACGCCGTTCAGCAGGCCGAATCCGGCGATCAGCACCAGCATGGCGCCCAGCGCCGCGAGCACGTTCACCCAGACCGGCCACTGCAGCGAGGTCGCCCCGAGCACCTCGGCGAGGAACACCAGCACCAGCAGCGGCGTGGCCCGGGTGAAGATGTCGTGGGTCGGCGAGAAGTCTTCGATGAACAACGGCAGCCCGGCCCGCCGGAACCGTTGCTCGAACCGCGCCAGCTCAGCACTCGTCCCCATGCCCGCGAACTCTAGTGCCCTGCGGCGTCACCGGGTGACCGGGAATAGCATCGGACGGTAATGCGTTTTCTTTAGCAAAGGTAATGAGTTAAGGTAACGGTATGCCCGAAGTCGTAGCACAGCAGGTGAAGAGTGACGTCGGGCTGGCGAGTGCCCTGCGGTCGTCGACCCTGCGCCTGTCCCGGCAGATCCGGCGGCAGCGCGAGCCCGGTCACGACCTCAGCGCCAACCAGCTCAGCGTGCTCGGCGCGTTGTCCAAGCACGAGGCGATGACGATCGGTGAGCTGGCTGCCCATGAGCAGGTCAAGCCGCCGTCGATGACGCGGATCGTGACCAACATGGAGGAGGCGGGCCTGGTCGTCCGCCGCCCGCATCCGACCGACAAGCGCCAGATCATGGTCGAACTGACGGCGAAGGCCGGCGAGCTCATCCACGCCAACCGGCGACGCCGCGACGAGTGGCTGCAGACCAAGCTCAAGCAACTGACCCACGAGGAGCGCGACATCCTGCGCAAAGCAGCCCCTGTTCTCGAACGCCTGGCGGCTACATGAGTCCGACCTTCCGCGCGTTCAAAGTCCGTAACTTCCGTCTCTACGCCTCCGGTGCGATCGTCTCGAACGTCGGCACCTGGATGCAGCGGGTCGCCCAGGACTGGCTGGTCCTGGAGCTGACCCATTCCGGTACGGCGCTCGGCATCGTCACCGGACTGCAGTTCCTGCCCGCCCTGCTGCTCGGCCCGTACGCCGGCCTCGTCGCCGACCGCTTCCCGAAGCGGACGGTGCTGACGTGCACCCAGATCGCGATGGCCTCCGTCGCCCTGGTCCTCGGCAGCCTCACCATCGCCGGGGTCGTCCAGCCCTGGCACGTGTACCTGCTGGCCCTGCTGTTCGGCGTCGGCACTGCCTTCGACGCTCCGACCCGGCAGTCCTTCGTGGTCGAGATGGTCGGCCGCGAAGAGCTGTCCAACGCCGTCGGGCTGAACTCGGCGTCCTTCAACGCGGCCCGGCTGCTCGGCCCGGCGCTGGCCGGCCTGCTGATCAACTGGATCGGCACCGGTCCGGTCATCCTGATCAACGGCTTCACCTACGCGGCCGTGATCCTGTCGCTGCGCCTGATGCGGGTCCACGAGCTGCACACACCCGCTCCCGCGGGCCGGGAGAAGGGCATGATCCGCGACGGCATGCGCTACCTGTGGCGCCGGCCGGACCTGATGATGGTGCTGGTCGCGGTGTTCTTCGCGGGCACCTTCGGCCTGAACTTCCAGCTGACCTCGGCGCTGATGGCGACCCAGGTGTTCCACAAGGGTGCGGGGGAGTACGGCATCCTCGGCTCGGTGCTCGCGATCGGCTCGCTGTCCGGTGCTTTGCTGGCGGCCCGCCGGGTCCGGATCCGGGCTCGCCTGGTGATCGGCGCCGCACTCGCCTTCGGTGCCTTCGAGATCATCAGCGCGCTGATGCCGACGTACCTGACCTTCGCGCTCGTGCTGCCGCTGGTCGGGCTGGCTTCGCTGACCATGCTGACCTCGGCGAACGCGACCATGCAGCTCGGTATCGAGCCCAGCATGCGCGGCCGGGTGATGGCGCTCTACATGACGGTCCTGATGGGCGGTTCGCCGCTCGGGTCGCCGTTCATCGGCTGGGTCGGCCAGGAGTTCGGGGCCCGCTACACGCTGATCGTCGGCGGCGGACTGACGGTGCTGGGCACGGTCGGATCGGTGCTGTACTTCTCCCGCCGACGCGGACTCGCGATCCGGCCGCGACTGCTGCCCCGCCCGCGGCTGGAGGTCCTGCCGCAGACCGAGCTCCTCGGCGAGAAGGCCGTGGTGGACGCCGGCCCGCAGACCGAGGTCGTCAGTGGGTTGAAGTCCGAGCCCCTCGACGACGCCAAGGAGCTGGGTCCCCGCGTCGCCTGACGAACGGGAGCTGGGGTCACAGGGGCACAATGGGGTGTGACCCATTACGACCTGGTGATTATCGGGACCGGCTCCGGCAACACGATCGTGAACCGGCGGTTCGCGGACTGGAAGGTGGCGATCGTCGAGCGTGGCACGTTCGGCGGGACCTGCCTGAACGTGGGCTGCATCCCCACCAAGATGTTCGTGCACACCGCCGACCTGGCCGCCACCCCGTCGATCAGTTCCCGGTACGGCGTCGACGAGGAGCTGATCGGGGTGCGCTGGCCGGAGGTCCGGGACCGGATCTTCGACCGGATCGACCCGATCGCCGCGTCCGGCTCGGAGTACCGGCACCACCACGCCGACAACGCCAACATCACCGTGTACGACGGCACCGGCCGGTTCAGCGGTACCAAGGAGCTGACGGTCGACGGCAAGGACGGCCGGACCAGCGTGATCACGGCCGACCGGTACGTGCTCGCGGCCGGCAGCCGGCCGATCATCCCGTTCATCCCCGGCCTCGAGGAGACCGGCTACCACACGTCGAACACGATCATGCGGCTGGAGAAGCTGCCGCGCCGGCTCGGCATCATCGGCAGCGGTTTCGTCGCCGCCGAGTTCGCCCACATTTTCTCGTCGTACGGCGTCGACGTCACGCTGATCGCCCGGTCGGACCTGCTGCTGCGCCACGAGGACGCCGACATCGCCCAGCGCTTCACCGAGCTCGCCCGCGGCAAGTACGACGTACGCCTCGACCACGAGACGATCGGGGTGGCCCGCAACGACGACGGGTCGATCCTGATCCGGACGCTGTACCCGGACGGCGCCGACAAAATCGAGGTCGATGAGCTCCTGATCGCCGTCGGCCGTACGCCGAACTCGGACGTACTGGACCTGGATGCCACCGGCGTCGAGGTCGACCACGAGGGCCGGGTCGTCGTCGACGAGTACCAGCAGACCACCGTCGACGGCATCTACGCGCTCGGCGACGTGACCACGCCGCACCAGCTGAAGCACGTCGCGAATCACGAGGCGCGCGTGGTGAAGCACAACCTGCTCAACCCCACCGACCGGATCACGGCCGACCACCGCTTCGTCCCGCACGCTGTCTTCAGCTCGCCGCAGATCGCGTCCGTCGGCCTGACCGAGGAGGAGGCTCGCGAGCGCGGCATCGAGTACGTCGTCGGCCGCGAGAACTACGCCGACATCGCGTACGGCTGGGCGATGGAGGACACCAGCGGGTTCGCCAAGATCCTCGCCGACCCGAAGTCCGGCCAGATCATCGGCTGCCACATCATCGGCCCGCAGGCGTCCTCGGTGATCCAGCCCGTCATCCAGGCGATGAGCTTCGGCCTGGACGCCTATTCGATGGCCCGGAACCAGTACTGGATCCACCCGGCGATGTCCGAGCTGATCGAGAACGCACTGCTGCATCTGGAGCTACGGCCGAAAGGCTGAGATCACCTCGCCGACCGTGTCCAGGGTGTCGAGGTCGGGGAGGCTGATCATCACCTCGGCCGCACCGGCCTCGGACAGTTCGCGGAAGCGGCCGATCTGGTCGTCGACCGTGCCGGCGTTGACCGAGGCCGCGTAGCGGGCCGGGTTCTGGTTGCGTGGCCGGAGTCGTTCGACCAGGTCGTCAACGGTCCGGGAATCCTTACCCACAAGGGTTGTGGACAGATGCGTGACCTCGATCGGGCGGTCTGTCAGTTCGCGAAGGTAGCCGGCGTGCTCACGGACAGCGGTGGCATCGCCGAACACGTTGACCGCGTCCGCGTACCGCGCCGCCAACCGCAGCGTCCGGCGTCCGCTGCCGCCGACCAGCACCGGCAGATGCTCCTGCAGTGGCCGCGGATAACACGTGGTGTCCGGTACGTCGAGCACCTTGCCGTGGAACGGTTTGTTGCCTGGTCCCCAGAGAACCGGCAGCAACTGCACCGTGTCCTCGAGCAGCGCATACCGCTCGGCCACCGGCGGAAACGTCCACCCGTACGCCTTGTGCTCGGCCTCGAACCACGCGAGCCCGACGCCGCAAACGGCCCGCCCGCCACTCAGTACGTCGAGCGTCGCCGCGATCTTCCCCAGATGCGCGACGTTGCGATAGGTGATCCCCGAGACCAAGGTCCCCAACCGCATCCGCGTCGTACAGGCAGCCAGATAGCCGAGCGTCGTCCAGCTCTCCAGAAAGTCGTCCCAGGCCCGCCCCACCTGCGGGATCTGCCGGAAGTGGTCCATCACATAGATCGCGTCGAACCCGGCCGCCTCGGCCCGGCCTGCGACATCCCGGATCCACTCGGCCGTCCCAGCCCGTCCGGCCTTGTGCGTGTAGCTGCTCAACTGCAGTCCGAATCGCAGCCCCGCCGGAGCCTCCGACTGGCGCGCGGCTGCGGCTCCCGCGTCCACGAACGCCTCCGGTACGACGCGGACGACGGTCGGCTGCAGCACGTCGTCGTACCCCTCGAGAGGAAGCTCCTTCTTCACGGCCGTCCACGAGCGCAATTGGCTTGTGAGTACATCGGCGGGGATGCGCTTCAGCCGTTCGCGGTTCCGGCGCCGGCACTCAGCGGCCGGGGTGTCGAAACCGACCGCGACACAAGGCATCCCGGCTGCACGAGCCAACTCGAGCCACCGCAGCCGCCGTTCCTTGTCCAGGCCCAGCGTGTCGATCACCGTCGTCAGCTGCCGCCCGATCCGCTGCCGGACCACTTCTTCCAGCAACGCGAACGCGTCCGCGCTCGCCGCGAGATCGTCCTCCCCGGCCCCGACCAGCGCCCGCAGCCGATCACTCGACACGATCAGTCCGTCCGCGAACCGCTCCGTCGCCCACGTCGACTTCCCCGACGCCCCCGCCCCAACCAGAATCACCACACACGGCGACGGCAGTTTCAGTTCTTCCACAAAAGCAGTTTCCACCACCGATAGGCTTCTGCGATGCGATTGTTCGTGGCCGTCGTGCCACCTCTCGAGGTAGTGGAGGATCTGAGCGAGTTCGTCGAACCCAGGCGGCAGCATCCGGATGACGACATCCGATGGGCCGCGGACGAGCACTGGCACATCACGCTGGCGTTCCTGGGCGACGTGCCGGACTGGAAGACCGATGAACTGGGGGAGCGGCTGGAGGGGGCCGCGAAGCGGCAGAAGCCGTTCGAGGTGCAGGTGACCGGAGCGGGCGCCTTTCCGGGCGTGCCCGACGCGCGCGTTCTGTACGCCGGGGTCCGCGACGACACCGAGTCGCTGTCGCACCTGGCGATGACGACCCGGTCCGCGGCGAACCGTGCCGGCGTGATGGTGGAGGGCCGGAAGTTCACACCGCATCTGACCCTGGCCCGGCTGCGGCGGCCGGTCGACGTGACCCGTTGGGTGCGGATCTTCGATGCGTACGAGGGACCCGTCTGGACAGCGGGATCGGTGCGCCTGATCGAGTCCCGGCTCGGCGAAGGGCCTGGGCAGAGTGCGGCGTACACCGCAGTAGGCGAATGGGACTTCTTAGGTTAACCTCAGGAAGGTTAGCCGTACCTAATGACGTGAAAGAGTCCCCGCCATGCTCGCGAACTATCTGATCGGACTCCGTGAAGGCCTCGAGGCATCGCTGGTCGTCAGCATCCTCGCTACCTTCCTGGTCAAGTCAGGACATCGGGATCGACTCAAACTGGTCTGGATCGGGGTGGCCGCGGCGCTGGCCGTCGCTGCCGCCGCCTGGGGTCTGCTGCAGTTCGTCACCGCGCTGACCGCGAAGTCGTTCACCACCCAGGAGACCGTCGGCGGCGTGATGTCGATCCTCGCGGTCGGCTTCGTCACCTGGATGATCTTCTGGATGCGCAAGGCCTCGCGCAGCATCGCCAGGGAGTTGCGCGACCGGATGGGCGTGGCGCTCGAGGTCGGCGCCCGCGCCGTCGTCATCCTGGCCTTCCTGGCGGTGTTCCGGGAGAGCATCGAGACCGCCTTCATCGTGTACGCGTCGGCCGCCACCGCGACCACCGCCGTACCGTTCGTCGGCGTCCTGCTCGGCCTGGCCACCTCGGTCCTGCTCGGGGTCGCGATCTACCGCGGCGCGGTGAAGGTCAACCTGGCGGTGTTCTTCAAGTGGACCGGCGCGATCCTGATCCTGGTCGCGGCCGGCATCTTCGCCTACGGCTTCCACGACCTGCAGGAGGCGGGCATCCTGCCCGGGCTGCAGCACCTCGCCTTCGACATCTCGCACGTGATTCCGCCGGACAGCTGGTACGGCGTACTGCTGAAGGGCATCTTCAACTTCAACCCGGCGCCGACCGTCCTCGAGGCGGTCGCGTGGCTGGCGTACCTCGTCCCCGTGCTGGTGCTGTACTTCCGCCCGGTCAAGACCAGCACGCCGCCGGCCGTACCGGCCAAGACCGCCGAAGCGGCCTGATTCCCACCTCACCGTCCAGGAGAAGCATGTTCACGTCCACGACCCGCGGGGTCATCGCTCTCGGCGCAGTACTGGGGCTCGCCACGCTGACCGGCTGTGCGGATGACAAGCCGGCCGCCTCCGCCGACGACGGCACCGGACCGGTGTCGGTCAAGGCCAGCGATTCGTCGTGCGACCTCAGCCGCCGCGACGTGAAGTCCGGGACCAGCACCTTCTCGGTCTCCAACGGCGGCAGCAAGGTCACCGAGTTCTACGTGTACGCCGAGGGTGACCGGGTCATGGGCGAGGTCGAGAACATCGGCCCCGGCCTGAAGCGCGACCTGATCGTCGAGCTGCCGACCGGCAAGTACCAGGCCGTCTGCAAGCCCGGCATGGTCGGCGACGGCATCCGCGGCGACCTCACCGTCGCCGGCGACGCTCCGGCCCAGGTGGACGAGGACACCCTGCTGAAGCAGGCCACCGACAGCTACCAGCGGTACGTGAACTCGCAGGCGGTCGCGCTGGAGCAGAAGACCACCGAGTTCGTCACCGCGGTGAAGGCCGGCGACGTGGCCAAGGCCAAGGAGCTGTTCCCGGTGTCGCGGACGTACTGGGAGCGGATCGAGCCGGTCGCGGAGTCGTTCGGCGACCTGGACCCGAAGATCGACGCCCGGGTGAACGACGTCGAGCCGGGTACCGAGTGGACCGGGTATCACCGGATCGAGCAGGCGCTCTGGGTCTCCAACACCACCAAGGGCATGGAGAAGTACGCCGACCAGCTGCTGGCCGACGTGAAGACGGTGGTGGCGAAGGCCAAGGTCGTCAAGCTCAACCCGCTGCAGCTGGCCAACGGTGCGAAGGAACTGCTGGACGAAGTTGCCACCGGCAAGATCACCGGTGAGGAGGACCGCTACTCGCACACCGACCTGTGGGACTTCCAGGCCAACGTGGAGGGTTCGCAGGCGGCGGTCCAGGCCCTCCGCCCGGCCCTGCAGGCCCGGGACGCGGCGCTGGTCGCCTCGCTCGACACCAACTTCAAGGCGGTCTTCGCCGCGGTCGACAAGTACCGCGTGGGCGACGGCTTCAAGCCGTACCAGGTCAGTGAGGCGGAGAAGAAGGAACTCAGCCGGGTCGTCGACGGTCTGGCCGAGCCGGTCAGCAAGGTTGCGGGAGTGATCGCGAAGAAATGACCGAACGTAAAGGCATCTCCCGCCGTGGCCTGTTCGGCGCGGCGGGTGTCGCCGTGGCCACCGGAGTCGCCGGGTACGCCGCGCACTCCGCGCTGACCGGCGAGGAGTCGCAGGCCGCGGACAACACCGGCCCGGTCGAGTTCCACGGACCGCATCAGGCCGGGATCGTCACGCCGGTCCAGGACCGGCTGCACTTCGCCGCATTCGACGTGACCACGACCGACCGGGACGACCTGATCGCCCTGCTGAAGGAGTGGACGGCCGCGGCCGCGCTGATGACAGCTGGTCGCGACATCGGCCAGTACGGCGCGGTGAACGGACCGGATGAGGCACCGCCGGAGGACACCGGTGAGGCGGTCGGCCTGCCGCCGGCCCGGCTGACGCTGACCATCGGGTTCGGGCCTTCGCTGTTCGACAAGCGGTTCGGGCTGGCGGCCAAGCGTCCCAAGGCGCTGGTCGATCTGCCGCACTTCATCGGTGACGACCTCGACCCGAACCGGTCCGGCGGCGACATCGCCGTACAGGCGTGCTCGGACGATCCGCAGGTCGCGGTGCACGCGATCCGCAACCTGGCTCGGATCGGGTTCGGCCGGGTCGCGGTCCGCTATTCGCAGCTCGGGTTCGGCCGGACGTCGTCCACGTCGAAAGCACAGGCGACCCCGCGCAACCTGTTCGGCTTCAAGGACGGCACGAACAACCTCAAGCTGGAGGACACCGCCAAGCTCGAGCAGCAGCTGTGGGTGCAGCCGGAGGACGGCCCGGACTGGATGGTCGGCGGCTCCTACCTGGTGTCGCGGCGGATCCGGATGAACATCGAGATCTGGGACCGTACGTCGCTGGGCGAGCAGGAGACCATCATCGGCCGGGGCAAGGGCACCGGGGCGCCGCTGGGCAAGGCGGACGAGTTCGACGCGATCGACTTCGCCGCCAAGACCTCCGACGGCGAACCGAAGGTCCCGATGGACTCGCATGTCCGGCTGGCGCACCCGCAGTTCAACAAGGGTGCCGAGTTGCTCCGCCGCGGCTACAACTTCGTCGACGGTTCGGACGGTCTCGGCCGGCTGGACGCGGGGCTGTTCTTCCTCGCCTACCAGCGGGATCCGCGCAAGCAGTTCATCCCGATCCAGAACCAGTTGGCCCGTACCGACACGATGAACGAGTACATCCACCACGTCGGCTCCGGCATCTTCGCCTGCCCGGCCGGCGTGACCCCGGGCTCCTACTGGGGCGAGAAGCTCTTCGCCTGACCTGAACCGTTGACCTCGTACATTGAGGCCGATGGACGACCGGCAGAATCCCGGCGGACAGCCGCCGTACCCAGGGCAGCAGCTGTATCAAGGGCAGCCGCCCTATCCGGCGCAGCAGTCGTATCCGGGACAGCAGCCCTACCCGGGGCGGCCGCCGTACCAGGGGCAGTCTTATCCGGGACCGCCGTACCCGAGCCCACCGCCGCGGCGCGGGCGCGGCGGGCTGATCGCGCTGGCCGTGGCGGGCGCGGTCGTGCTCGTCGCCGGTCTGGGCCTCATCGTCGTTCAGCTGACCGGCGGTTCCGACGACTCGGCCGGCGGCCCGACGTCGCCCAGCGCCTGGACGCCGAGCAGCACTACGTCGTCGTCGGGCCAAGCCTCGCCAAGCAGTACCGTCGAGGACTGCTTGGGCTGCTTCCCGGGCGTGAAGCTGACCGCGGTCATGGCGCAAGCAAAGGCCAAGGGGTACAAGTGCGCGACCGATGGCGCCGACCGCTACAAGTGCACCAAGAGCAAGGTCACCGGGCGATCGGAGTACGAGTTGTCATTGCACAGCGCGCTGCGCGACGACACGGTCGTCGGCAACTTCTCGTTCGCGACCTACAGCACCGGCGATGGCAGCTTCCCGCAGGGCGGGCCGCAGAGCCTCGCCAAGCTGCGGGCGGACCTTCCCTTCGTCCTCGCCGCGATGTTCCCCGATGAGCAGGTCCGGACGCAGGTCAACGCCTGGGTCCAGCAGAACCTGACGGTCTGCCCCGCGCCGACCACCATCTCCGGCTATGAGGTCAGCTGCTCGAAGCCGACCCAGCTGAGTCTCACCATCGGGAACAAGTCCGCCACGAGTTGGTCCGCCGATGTCTCCATTTTCGGGCGGGAGTAGGCCGGACGACCCTGAGTGACACCTTCCCCGTTTGATGGGCTGACCCATCACCGGGTGGGTTCGCCCACTGCATGCGGCGGGTCAACCCACACTCTGCTGGGTCAGCCCATCAAACGGGGAGCCTGGTCCGGGGGAGGGGACGGGCTACTTGACCGCGCCTGCGGTGACGCCGGCGACGAAGTGTCGTTGGGCGAGCAGGAAGCCGATCACCACGGGGACGCTGACCACGAGGGCGGCGGCCATGATCTGGTTCCAGTAGATGTTCGTCTGGGTTGAGTATTGGCGTAGGCCGACGGACAGGGTGCGATTGGCCTCTGTTGTCATCACCGACGCGAACAGGACCTCGCCCCACGCGGTCATGAACGAGTAGATCGCGACCGCGATGACACCGGGCCGCGCGGCCGGGAGTACGACGCGCCACAGGGCGCCCATCGGGCCACAGCCGTCCACCAGCGCCGCCTCGTCCAGCTCCCTCGGGATGCTGTCGAAGTACCCGGCCAGCATCCAGATCGAGAACGGCAGGCTGAACGTCAGGTACGTGATGATCAGCCCGAGCCGCGTGCCGACCAGTTGCAGCCCGAACGAGTTGTTGATGTTCACGAAGATCAGGAACAACGGGAGCAGGAACAGCACACCGGGGAACATCTGCGTCGACAGCACCGTGGTGGTGAACACGGTCCGGCCGCGGAACTTGAACCGCGACACCGCGAACGCGGCCAGGATCGCCAGCACCACCGACAGCACCGTCGCGGCCACGGAGACCACCGTGCTGTTCACGAAGTACCGGGCCAGCGGGACCGTCTTCCACATGTCCACGAACGGCGCGATGGTCAGGTTCGACGGCCACCAGGTGAAGGCGCCCTGGACGTCCTTCAGCGGTTTCAGCGACGAGGTGACCATCACGTACAGCGGGATCAGCACGAACAGCCCGAGGACGACCAGCACGACACCCCGGTAGACCTTGAAGCCTCTGGTCTCACGCACGGCGCGACCTCCTTCCCGTGATGAGCAGATAGGCGCCGGTGACAATCATCAGGAAGATCAGCAGCAGCACGGACATCGCCGCACCGGTGCCGAAGTTCCAGGTCAGGAACGACGCGTTGTAGATGTGGAAGGTGATCAGGTCACCGGCCGGCGGCTGCGCCGTACCGAACAGCACGTACGGCGTGTTGAAGTCGCTGAACGTCCACAGGAACAGCACCAGCACGAGCACGAGGTTGACCGGCCGCAGCGAAGGCAGCGTGATGTTGCGCCACTGCCGCAGGTTGCCGGCCCCGTCCACCGCCGCCGCCTCGTAGACATCCCGCGGGATGCTCTGCAGGCCGGCCATCAGGGTCAGGAACGCGAACGTCCACAGCTTCCAGGTCGCGACCGTGATGAGCGAGACGAGCGCGTTGCTGCCGATCAGCCAGAACGGCCGGTCGGAGCTCAGGTGCAGGTTGTCCACCAGCACGTGGTTCACCACGCCGGTGTCACGCTGCAGCATGAAGTTCCAGGTCAGGATGCCGGCGTACGCCGGTAACGCGTAGGGGACCAGGAACAGCGTACGGACGAGACTGCGGCCCCGGAACTGCGGCTGCAGCGCGACCGCCGCGGCCATCCCGAACACCCACGAGAGCCCGACCGTGATCAGCGAGAACGCGACGGTGACCCCGAACGACTTCAGCAGGCCCTCGCCGACCGCGTTGTTGAAGTCCAGGGCGACCTTGTAGTTGTTCAGCCCGGCGCTCGGCGCGGCGGACCAGTTCGCGATGTAGAACTTGGTCAGTTTGACGAAGCTCATCCAGATGCCGACGAACATCGGGACGATGTGGATGAGCAGTTCCGCCAGCACCGCCGGTGCCAGCAGGAGGTAGGGCAGCCACCGGTTCAGACCGGGCCGGTGCTCCGGGCCGCGCTTCTTGTTCTTCGCGGGTTTGGCCTGGGCTGCCGGCCGTGCTTCGGATGTGGCGACGGACATCGTCTGGGTCGCCTCCTGTCTTGTCGGGATCGGTGCTGGGCTGACGCGGGCAGTGGCCCGGACGGCGTCGTCCGGGCCACTGGGCGTGGCGTCAGCTACTCGCGGCCACCTGATCCTCGGCGGTTTTCAGGGCCGCCTTCACATCGTCGGCGGTCACCGTCCCGCCGGTGGCGATCTTGGCGAACATGGTGTTCATCGCCTTGCCGACGGTGCTCTCGAACTGGTCCTCGGCCGGAACCAGTGGCAGCGGCTTGGACTTGGTGTTGTACACGTCGGCGAAGGTCGCGGCCTCGGTCGCGTCGGTGGTGAACACCGGCTTGGCGTCCTTCAGCACCGGCAGCGAGGCGAACGGCTTGCCCAGCGTGGTCTGGGTGGTCGCGTCCGTCATGTACTTGACGAACTTCAGCGCCGCGTCCTTGTGCTTGGTGTTCTTGAAGACCGACAGGTTGATGCCGGCGACGTGGCTGGCCACCTGCTCGCCGCCGGACGGGGCCGGGAACGGCACGACGCCGTACTCGCCGGCCTTCATGCCGTTGGCAACGATCGAGGAGTCGGCGTTGTTCTGGTTGATGACCATCGCGACCTTCTTGGTGGCGAAGTCGTTCACCGACTTGGTGCCGTTGTCGTACTGCGCGTTGGACGGGTTCGCGACCTTGTCCTTCTGCATCAGGTCGAGGTACCGCAGGACGCCCTGCACGTTGCCGTCACCGGTGAAGGTCGGCTTGCCGTCGCTGTTGAACCAGTCGGCCTTGTTCTGCGCGGCGTTGATGAAGGCGAAGTGCACGTTCTCGGTGTAGCTGCCGGCCGCCAGCGCCATGCCCCACTGCTTCTTCGCGGGGTTGGTCAGCTTCTGCGCGTCGGTGACCATCTCTTCCCAGGTCTTCGGCGGCTGCAGGCCGGCCGCGGCGAACATCGCCTTGTTGTAGTACAGGCCGTAGGCCAGACCGTAGAGCGGGACCGAGGTCGGGTCGGTGCCCTCCTTGCCGCCGGTCGCCAGGGCCGTCGGCACGAACTTGTCCTTGCCACCGATCGCGCTCATCGCGTCGCCGTCGAACGGCAGGAACGCGTCGGTCGCCTGCAGCGAGGCGGCCCAGGTGTTGCCGATGTTGACCACGTCCGGCGCCTGGCCGGAGGTGATGGCGGTCTGGATCCGGGTCTGGAGGTCGTTCCAGCCGATCACCTCGAGGTTGACCTTGATGCCGGTGTCCTGGGTGAACTTCTGCAGGACCGGGGTCAGCACCTCCTTGTCGTTGTCCAGGCTGGTGCCCTGGTTGCTGGCCCAGTAGGTCAGCGTCTGGTCTCCACCCGAACCACCGTCGGAGGAATCACCTGAGTCGCTGCCACCGCAGGCGGCCAGGCTGATTCCCAAGGCGGTCACCGCTGCCGCGGCTACAAGCGAACGCAGTCTCACGTCGGACTCCCTCGTCCCGTCGAGCCTCCACGGACCTGTGAAGGCGGATCGGCCCCATAGTGGCCTAACCGGTTAAGTTTCGAAACCCTAACCGGTTCAGTAGAGGCGTGTTCGTTACTACCTCGTGACCCGACCAACCTTCACCTCCGGCCGGGCAAGCGCAATCCGACACACTCCGGATCCGCCCGAATTCACAGAGTCTTCAAAGACCGCCGTCAGGAGTTCGCCGGCCCGGTCGACTCCCGCACCCGCAGTTCGCCGGCCGGTGCTTCTTCGTGCAGGTCGGTTTCGCCGGCCGCGACCCGGAACAGCAGGTCGGCGGCGGCGCGCCCGCGTTCCATCGTCTTCTGGTCGATCGCGGTGATGCCGGGCCGGGCCAGTTCGCACAGGGGCGAGTCGTCCCAGGCCAGGATCGAGACCTCACCGGGGACCGCCGTACCGAGGTCCATCGCGACCCGGAGCGAGGCGACCGCCATCAGGTCGTTGCCGAGCACGATCGCGGTCGGTGGGTTCGGCCCGGTCAGCAGCAGCCGGGTCTGCTCCGCGCCGTCGTCGTACCGGTAGCTGCCCTCGATGTGGCGGACCCGGATCCCGCGCCGCTCGGCGTGCTCGTGCAGCATCCGCACCCGCAGTTGCTCGTGCACGAACGTGAACGGCCCGCTGATGTGCGCGATGTCGCGGTGCCCGAGCCCGGCCAGGTGGTCGAGCAGCAGCGTGACGGTCTCCTCCGGCGAGCTGATCAGCCGGCCGGCCTGGTCGTTCGGCGCGTTCGAACTGACCACCACGCACGGCACTCCGAGGTCCTGCAGCAGCGGGATCCGCGGATCGTCGTCGTGCTCGTCGAACAGGATGAACCCGTCGACCCGCCCCTGCCGCGACCATCGCCGCAGTACGGCGAGGTCCTCGCCGTGCTCGCCGGTCAGCCGGAGCAGCAGCGACGAGTCGACCTCGTTCAGGTACTGCTCGATGCCGACGAGGGTGCGCATGTAGAACGCTTCGGTCGAGATCAGCGCCGGGTCGCGGGCGATCACGATGCCGATCGTCCGGGTCCGGCTGGCGGACAGCGCGACGGCGGCCGAGTTGGGGTGGAAGCCGAGCTCGTCGGCCAGCGCGAGGACCCGCTGCCGGGTCTCCTCGCTGACGCCGGCCCGGCCGTTCAGCGCGTATGAGACCGACGCCTTCGAGATCTGCAGAAGGCGCGCGAGATCGCTGATCGTGACTCGGTGACTCCGGCGCCCACCACTGCTCGCCGGACCGTCGTCAGCGGTCTCACCGCCGGCCAAGGATCCGGGTGTCGTCATGGTTGTTCCCTACCCCGCACAGACGGGAGAGTAGCAGCGCCGGTTTTGGCCAGGCGCGAATCGCGAGTCTTGGATAGCGTTATCCCATGACATCTGCTGAGCCGCTGCGACTCGATTTCCTGCCCTGGGAGTACCACCGGATCGCCACCGACGAGGAGCGTGAACGGCAGGCCGAGCGGCAGCGGCGGCTGGGCGGATCGCTCACGCTCGCCGGCACGGCGTACGTCGCCGAGTCGGCCGCGGTGTACTGCGACGAGCTCGAGATGGGGGAGCGGTCGTACATCGCGGCGCACGCCTACGTCACCGGCCACATCGCGCTGGGATCGGACTCGACCATCAATCCGTTCTCGGCGGTGCGCGGCCGGATCACGATCGGTGACGGCGTTCGGATCGGGGCGCATACGTCGCTGCTCGCGTTCAACCACGGCACCGCGCCGGGTCAGCCGATCTTCCGGCAGCCGCACACGGCGCTCGGCATCACGGTCGGTGACGACGTCTGGATCGGCTCGAACGTGACGATCCTGGATGGGGTGACGGTCGGACCGCACTCGATCATCGGTGCCGGCGCGGTGGTCACGAAGGACGTTCCGGCCGGCACGGTCGTGGCCGGCAATCCGGCCCGGGTGCTCCGGTCCCGCGAGTCCGGCGCTTCGGTGGCGCCCACGTCTGATCTGGCCTCGCGCCTCACCGCCTTCGCCGCCAAGGCGCGTGACCAGGTGGACGACGTACTGGCCCGCTGCTGGGACGGCGAGCGCTTCGTCGACCGCCCGGGGCTCGATCACGAACCTGCGATCCGCCCGTGGTGCGACGCGATCGAGATCGCCGACGTACTGCTCCGTCGTACTCCCGCAGGACACACCCGCGACGACCTGGTACGCCGCCTCCGCGCGCGGCAGGACCCGAAGACCGGGCTGGTCGCACCGGGAGACCTCGCCGACGTCGGTCTGGAGGTCCCGTCCGACGTGAAACTCGCTGTGCTGGAAGGGCCGGCGAGCTATCACATCCTGTGCGTCGGGTACGCGTTGCAGGTCCTGGACAGCAGCTTCGAGCACCCGATCCGGACCGACTTCGAGCCGGGCGAACTCGACCGTCTGCCGTGGGCGCGGCACGCCTGGTCGGCGGGTTCCGCGATCGATGCCTTGGGCACCGCACTCGCCCGGAATCTCCATGACCACAAGGAAACCGGGCCCTTGATGACGCTGCTCGGCTGGCTGACGGTCCGAGCCGATCCGTCGAGCGGTGCGTGGGGTCAGCCTCATCCGGACGATGGCTGGTTGCAGGTCGTGAACGGTTTCTACCGCTTGACCCGTGGGACGTATGCGCAGTTCGGTCTTCCGCTGCCCTACCCGGAGCAGGCCGTGAAGACTGTGCTTGCCCATAGCAACGACCGCCGGATGTTCAGTGGCGACAACTACAACTCCTGCAACGTGCTGGACGTGATCCACCCGTTGTGGCTGGCGCGCAAGCAGACGAGCGTCGGGCTGGACGAGGGGAAGCGCTGGGCCGAGGGTCAGCTCAGCCGGATCCTGGATCGCTGGATCGACGGTGAAGGGTTCGCCTTCGCGCCCGACGGCACCGACGACCGTGCGATCCCCGGTCTGCAGGGCACCGAGATGTGGCTGGCCATCATCTGGCTGCTGTCCGACTACGTCGGCCTGTCCGACGCCCTCGGCTACCGCCCCCGCGGCGTCCACCGCCCCGAGCCGCTGGTCAGCAACTACCCACTGGGGTGATCCGCCCGGACGGGGGTCCACTAGCCTGAACCAGTGGACCCCCGCACCCGTCGACTCGTCACCTCTGTCGTCCTGGCAGCGCTCGTCGCGATCGTCGTGATCGCAGCGGTCATCCGCTGACGGTCGAGGAGCCCAGGACGACATACGGCTGGTTGGACAGGTCGGCGGCCAGACCGGGGTAGAGCGCCTGCCCGCCGTCACGATGCAGCACGCTGAAGAAGTACATCAGCGGGTACGTCGATGCCGTGTAGTCGCCGTCGATCGTGCCGGACAGGGTCTGCCCGGACAGCTCCATCGGGACCTGCTGCCAGGACTCGGACTGGTCCACGTGCCGGTAGTGAAGTGTCGCGCCGACCACGGTCGGAGCACCCACCTCCAGCGAGAGCGTGACCGGCTCGCCGCGGTCGAAGCTCTCCGGCGCCGTGTGGTCCACGCCAGGCGTGGCTGGTCGCTCCGGTGCCGCCAGCAGTGCTGCGGCCGGCTTCGTGCCTGCTGCCTCCTGCAGTTCGCCGGCCAGGGCCGCCAGGTCGGTGTCCATGTCCGGGATTCGGTCCGCCCAGTGGCCGTGCTCGGAGGCCTCGATCCCGAACCGCAGATCCGTCTGGTAGACGCCGTCGACGATGCCCGGGATCTCGGCGTACGCGTCCCGTGCGGCTCGATAGTGCCGAAGTGCGGACTCCAGCGAGCTGACGTCCTCGGTGGTCCGGAAGATCGAGTAGTCGACCGCGGCCCGGAACTTGCCGGCGAAGAACCGGCCCATCCTGACCAGGATCTCCAGATCGATCACGACCCGGCGAACCTGTGCGTCCGACTGGTCCACGACCTGGGTGGCGCGGTCGAGGGCCTGCTGTCCGTCGGCGACCAACTGCTCGATCCACGAGGCCACCTCCAGTGGCGTGTACTTCGCCGAGAGCCGGCGGCCGGCCAGCGCAGCGACGTACTCGTCGATGCCGTAGAAGGTGGTCGGGTCGAACGGGCTGACGCCACCCCAGTTCGCCGGGGGGTCGGTGTCGCCGGCGTAGTGATCCGAGTGCACCCGCGACGAGATCGGGAGGTTGAGGTACACCTCCGGCCAGTAGCCGTTGTTCGATCCACCGACACCGTGGACCACTGTCACCAGTGGGAGGATCCGGCTGAGCGGGCTCAGCGCGTCCTCCACAGCCGCCGCGGCCTCGCCGTACGTCGATCGAAGGTGGCGCTGCCACGTCTCGGGCTCGGCATCAGGGTTGTAGAGGAGCCTGCCCCACAACAGGTAGCCGTAGCGGTACTTGGTCCACTCCCGGTTGCCGGGCAGCCGGAGGTCGTCGCGGATGTACGGGTCGCGCCCGCCGGGTTCGCCGCTGCCGTGACGTCCCTTGAAGAAGAGGGGCTCACACAGATCGACTCCGCGGGATCCACCGAACGTCGACAACCGCCCGTACCCGGCCGCGATCGCGGGATCGCCCCACGCCAGCAGCTTCTGCGTGCCCGGCCAGACCCGGAACATCAGGTCGACGGTCCGGTCCTCGCGCAGGAAGTCGCCGTACCCGTAGCGGGTGAACCGGCGGGAGAACTCGGTGATGCCCTTCATCTCGTGGCCGGGCGGAATCGGCTTGGCGGTCTCCTTGGCCCGGATCGAGGCCTGGTGGTACGGCAGTCCGACATGCTCGGCCCAGTACTTCGCGGACAGTACCGGGGACAGGTTCGGCAGGTCGACGGCGTCGAGCAGGGCCTGGTCGACCCCCTTGGCGTGCATGTCGATCTCCAGCGGCCGGCCGACCGAGTTCGCACCCTCGAACACAGCCCGCCAGAAGATCTCGTGCCGATCGTCGGGGATGCCGCCCTCGTAGTGCACCCGGAAGGTGAGCCCGTCGATGTCGGGACACTCGGTGAGCAGCTTGGCGATGCCGGCCCCGCAGTACGCCGCGTGGTTGTCCGGGCCGAGCCCGCTGATCGGGTACCGGTGGACCGAGTCCCGGCCGTAGTCGTACGCGTGGTTCCACAGGCCGAGCTGGAACTTCAGCCCACGGCGCTTGCTCTCGGCGGCGATGAAGCGCAGCGTCTCCAGGTTGCGCTTCTGCTCATCTGCTCCGACTCCCTCGGCCCGTACGTCGTAGCCGTCCACGTCGAACAGGAAGGGGTAGGCAAGGCACAGGTAGTTGTCGGTGGCGCCGTGCCGATCGGCGCCGTAGTTGTACTGCATGCCGAACGCCAGGTGGAACCGGTTGAACCGGGAAGCGGCCAGCCAGGTCAGGTACTCGGTCCAGAACTGCTGGTCGTGGAACCAGGACAGATCCTCGTCCACGCTGGAGAACGACCGCACCACGCCCCGGACGGGAACGGCCGGCTGCTCGGCGAAGGGCGTCGTACCGGCGAGGTCCTGGCCGGCCGCGACCCGGTCCGCGAGTTCGAGCACACCGCACCGGAGGCCGGTCGCATCGTTGCTGACGACAACGATCTCGTCGTCGACACGGAGTACGGCGTACGACTCGGGCACATCTGCGAGGTCCGCGGCCGGGACCTCGTCGGGGGTGGCCAGCCGGACCGGTGGATCGTCGGCGGCGATCCCCCGCTCCGCCAGGGCTTGCACGAGCTGCTCGATCGCCCAGGTGGCGGTGCGGCCGGTGGTGACGGGGTTCTGCTCGTTCATAGGGCTCCAATCACTTGCCGTCGAGGGTTTTGCCGGCGTCGGCGATGAACTTCGGTGCGCCCTGCTTGATCGAGATCTTGCCGAAGGCGATGTCCTGGCTGGTTTTCAGCAACAGGTCGCCGACGGCGGTCGAAGCGGCCGGGCTGGCCTGCGGCGGGGCGAAGGCGTTCTTCAGCGCCAGATCGGTGTAGGCCAGCACCTGCTTCTCGCTCGCCGACAGGTCACTGCCCTTCAGCAGCACATCCCGGCCGGACGCCGAGGCGGGCGGTCCACTGATCAGCCGCAGGGTCTTCGCGGCCTCCTCGCCATTGGCGAACCAGTTGATGAAGTCGGCGGCATCGTCCGCGCGCTGGCTCTTGGCGTTCAGCGACAGGTAGCTGCTCGGCGCCGGGAAGGTCCCGCACTTGCCGTCCTTGGTGTTCCGCGGCGGCAGGGTGATGTCGATGGTGTTCTTGGTCAGATCCTGGAAACCGCCCTTGAGGTTGGGCGTGTGGATGTGCGCGAGCGCCGCCTGCTTCTTGACCAGCGGGCTGGTCGGCCAGTCGCCGTACTTGGCCTGGGCCGCGATGTCTGCGGGGATCGTGCCACCGGTCGCCCGCAGCGCGGCCCAGTACTCGAACCACTCGGTCAGCGACGCTTCGGTGAAGGCGAGCGCGCCGTCCTTGTACAGGTCCTCGCCCTTGCCACGCAGGAAGATCTGCAACGACGCCGTGTCCCCACTGGGGTCCTCCGCGCCGTAGATCTTCTTGCCGGACTTCTGCCGGATCTCGTTCGCCAGGGCGGCGAAGTCGGACCAGGTCCAGGTCTCCTTCGGGTGCTCCAGACCGAGCTCGTCGAGCACGGTCACGTCGTACCCCATGCTGTAGGCACCCATCGCGACCGGGATACCGAACTGCTCGCCCTTCAACTGGCCCTGGCTGAGCAGGTTCTTGTCGAACGGCTTGGTGTCGATGGTGTCCGGGATGTACTTCTCCAGCGACTGCAGCGCGCCGGCAGCGCCGTACTGGCCGATCCGGGCGATGTCGATGTTGATCACGTCCGGGGCGTTGCCGCCGGCCATCTGGGTGGCGAGCTTGTCCCAGTACTCCGCGGTCGCGGTGCCCTCGAAGACCATCTTCACGTCCGGATGGCTCGAGGTGTACTGGTCGGCGAGCTTGCTGCGCAGCCCGAGCTTGGTCGGGTCGCCGTAGCTGCTGAACCGGACCGAGTTCTTCGCCTCCTTGGCCGCGGGGTCCAGGTTGCAGGCCGACAGCAGGGGCGCGAGTACGCCGGCCGCGAATCCGGCCTGCAGGAAGCGCCGCCGGTTGAGAGATGTGGTCATGGCTGGTTCCTTTCGGGGCTAGCCCTTGAGGCCGGTCGTGGCGATGCCCTCGACGATCCGGCGCTGGGCGAGGAGGAAGACGATGAAGGTCGGCACCAGCGACAGCACCGACATGGCCAGCAGTTGCCCGTACGACGAGTCGCCGGTCGCGTCGACGAATCGCCGCAGCGCGACCGGTACCGTCTCGCTGCTGGGGTAGGACAGGTAGATCAGCTGGGCGAAGAAGTCGTTGTACGTCCAGATGAAGGTGAAGATCATGGTGGTGATCAGCACCGGCCCGGTCAGCGGCAGGATGATCCGGCTGAAGATGCGGACCTTGCCGCAGCCGTCGATCATCGCGGCCTCGTCCAGTGTGCGCGGGATCGTGCGGATGAACTGGACCATCAAGAAGATGAAGAACGCGTCGGTGGCCAGAAACTTCGGCACCACCAGCGGGAGATAGGTGTTCACCCAGCCGAGGTTGAAGAACAGCACGTACTGCGGGATCAGCAGCGCGTGCGCCGGCAGCATGATCGAACCGAGCATGATGCCGAAGAACACCTTCTTGCCGCGGAACTCCAGCCGGGCGAACGCGTACGCCGTGAGCGTGCAGGCGATCACGTTGCCGGCCACCGCGAGGACCGCGATCAGCAGCGAGTTGAAGTAGAACCGGGTGAAGGTGGGGTCGGTCGCGGTCCAGCCGGCGATGTAGTTGCGCGGGTCCAGCGAGCTGGGGAACGGGTTGAGCTGGGAGAAGATGTCCTTCTCGTCCTTGAAGGATCCGCCGACCATCCACAGCAGTGGATAGACCATCACCAGGGTTCCGGCGATCAGCGCGAGGTGGGTCAGCCACCCCCGCCCGCGCCGGCGGGTTCCAGGAGCTTGCGAGAGAGTCGTCATCAGCGGTCCTCGTAGTAGACCCAGCGGCGCGCGAGCCCGAAGTTGATCAGCGTGAAGGTGGCGATGATCAGCAGCAGCACCCACGCCATCGCGCAGGCGTAGCCCATGTTCAGGTTCGTGAAACCCTGCTGGTACAGGTAAAGCGTGTAGAACAACGTGGAGTCCGACGGCCCGCCGCTGCCGCCGCTCACGACGTAGGCCGGGGTGAAGGCCTGGAACGCCTGGATGATCTGCAGTACCACGTTGAAGAAGATGATCGGCGTCAGCAGCGGCACGGTGACCGACCAGAACCGCCGCCAGGGATTCGCTCCGTCCACCGACGCTGCGTCGTACAACTCCTGCGGGATCTGTTTGAGCCCGGCCAGGAAGATCACCATCGGCGAGCCGAACTGCCAGATGTTCAGCAGCACCAGCGTGTAGAGGGCGGTGTCGGGGTTGGAGATCCAGCTGCGGCCGCCGACGCCGAAGAACGCCAGGAAGGCGTTCAGGACGCCGTCGTCGTCGAACAGCTGACCCCAGATCACCGCGATCGCGACACTGCCGCCGAGCAGGGAGGGGATGTAGTAGATCGACCGGTACCACGCCATCCCGCGCAGCGGGCGGTTCAGCATCACGGCGACCGCCAGTGCGAATCCCAGCTGCAAGGGGACGGTCAGGGCGACGTAGATGAAGGTGACCTTCAACGACTGCAGGTAGCGCGGGTCGTCGGTGAACATCTTGACGTAGTTGCCGAAGCCGTTCCAGGCGGGTGGCTGCAGCAGGTTGAACTTGGTGAACGACAGGTACAGGGACCCGAGCAGAGGTCCGGCCGTGAGCAGTAGCAGTCCCACGAACCACGGGCCGAGGAAGAGATAGGCGACCCGATCAGAGCGTCTGCGGGGTCTGGGCCGTGCTGCCGGGGTGCCGCCGGGAGGGACGTCAGCTGTCGGTTCGCGGCCTGCCGGAGCAGAGATCTCGGTTCTCATGCTCATGGTCGGGCCTCCTCTCAGGGTCCTTCTTCACCGATGTAGAAACGCTCCGGAAAATCGGCCGAAGTCTTCAGATCTGGTGTCTGGAGGACTCCGGCCGGAGTTGTTGGACGTTCAAGAGTTACCGCTTGGTGGAAGTGAGGTTCCACTACGCGAGAGATTAGGACGCCTCCGGACGATGCGCAAGACCGGAGTGCATTCGTATTCATCAGCCTGGAACAGCTCCGCCGCCGGCGCTCGCCGACTCGGCCGGGCGCTAAGGTTCTGGCGCATGAGCTCCAGTGCGCGGTCGTCGTACCTGCTGCGGGCGGGACTGGTCCGCAACGTGCGATCGGGGGAGCACCTCACCACCTTCGTGGTGTCCGGGGTGGCGACCGTGCTGATCACCCGTCTGTTTCTCGGTTTGAGCGGCTATCCCCAGATCGGCGGCAAGGGGCTGCACATCGCCCACGTGCTCCCCGGCGGCCTGCTGATGCTGGTCGCCATCGTCCTGCTCCTCGGGTACGTCGGTCCGGTCGTGCGACCCGCGGCCGCACTGGTCGGCGGGGTCGGGTTCGGCCTGTTCATCGACGAGGTCGGGAAGTTCGTGACGTCCGACAACGACTACTTCTACCAACCGGCCGCCGCGATCGTGTACGTGATCTTCGTGGTGATCGTCCTGGGCACGCGGTTCATCGCCACCCGGCGGCCGATCGATCCGCGCGAGCAGTTGGCCAACGTGGTCGACCACGCCGTGGAGGGCGTGGCGGGTGGCCTGTCCCGCCGTCGGCTCGCGCAGGCGTCGCAGCAGCTGCGCCAGGTGGGCCTCGACGTGGCGGGCCGCCAGGAGACCCGGGAGCTGTTGGCCGCGTGCCCGGCCGACGAGGTGGAGCTGGCCGCGCCGGTGGACGCCGCGTGGCAGGCCCTCCAGCGTGGTTTCGACCGACTGGCCACGCATCGCTACGCACCTCGCGTGGCTGTCGGCGTACTGGTCGTCCAGGCGATCGGCGCGCCCGTCATCGCGGCCGGGATCCGCTTCGACGACGGGCTGTTCACCGACTTCCCGGTGCTCGGGGTGGCGGCCGGGAGTTTGCTGTCGGCAACCTTCACGGTGCGCGGCTGGCTGCAACTGCGGAAGGGCAACCGGGCCCGGGCCATCCGGTTGTTCGAGCTGGCGGTGCTGGTGTCGCTGCTGGTCACCCAGGTGTTCCAGTTCGCCGGGACCCAGTTCGCGGCGGTCGGCGGGATGCTGCTCGACCTGGTGCTGCTCGGGCTGCTGGGCGCCGAGCGCGACCGGATGCGGCGCCAGGAGACCGAGGCGGCGAAGGCTAAGACGTGGGGACTGCCACCGGACTCAAGCCGGCCTCCGTTTCCCGAGGACCCGTCGGATCCTGTGTAGCCTTCCACCGCTCGTTCCGGCCGATCAGCACCGGTGACATGGTCGCGACCAGGTAGATCACTCCGGCTGCGAGCAGTGCCGGTGCCAGACCGATGCCGGCGATCGCGGCACCGGCCACGACGCCACCCAGCGGTACGCCGGTCCAGCAGACCGCGTCGGCCAGCGAGTTGACCCGGCCGAGCATCTGCCGCGGGATCCGCTCGATGAACAAGGCGCCCAGCACCGGGTTGATGAAGCCGGCGCCGATGCCTCCGACAGCGTAGATCGCCATCACCATCCACACCGGCGCGTCGAACGCCATCACGACGAACCGTGGCGCGCCGCAGATCAGGAACGCGAGCGTGAAGACCAGCTTGCGCGGGATCCGGTCGCCGACGGCCGACGCGACCAGTGCGAACACCGTGGCGGTGATTCCGAACGAGAGGAGGATCAGACTGGTGTGCCCAGGACCGAAGCCGTGGTCCCTGATCCAGACCGGCAGTAGGACGGCCGCGATCGCGGCGTCGAGCAGGTTGGTGACCGCGATCATCAGGACCAGCGGCATCATCAGCTTGTCCTTGCGCAGGAATCGCCAGCCCTCCAGCAGCCGCTGCCCGTAGCTGCCCTCCGGCTCTTCGTCCGCTGCGTTCTCGGCGACCTGGTGCCGCCGCGGGATCCATCGGTAGATCAGCACGGCGCAGACTCCGAACGACGCCGCGTCGATCCACAGTGCGTTCACCTCGCCCACGAGCGTGATGAGTGCACCGGCGATCGCGAAGGCGATGAACCCAGCCAACCGCTCGGTCGTGCTCTCCAGTCCGGTCACGCGCTCCAGCGGCACCTTGGCCGCCTGCGCGATGTCCGGGATCAACGTCCCCTTGGCGGCATCGCCCGGTCCGCGGAGCGTCCCCGCAACGGCGACCAGTACCAGCAGCACCGGGAACGAGAGCGCGTGCAACATGTGCAGAAGAGGGATGAGCGCAACCACTCCGGCGCTGGCGGTATCTGCCAGGACGCTGATCCTTCTCGGCCCGACCCGGTCGATCCATGGGCCACCGAACGCTTTGGAAAGGACCAGCGGGCCCATCTCCGCCAGGGCCACCACACCGGTCTTGACCGGCGACCCGGTCGTCATCAGTACGAACCACGGGATGGCGATCGCGCTGACCCGGGTCCCGCAGATCGACACGACGTTCGCCACCAGGAACGCCACCAGCGGCGCTCGATCCGCCTGCCTCACAGTGCCCACACCCCTCACCTCACTTCGTCTGGTTGTTCAGCGGGTCTCGCGCGGATACGCCTGGATCTGCACCGACACCTGCTCCGCGCCTTCCGGCAGCGGTGCGGTCAGATCGGCCGTCTTGTACTTCTCCAGCACCGCCAGCAGTTCGACCTGCAGCGCTTTCAGCTCCTCCGGACGCAGGTGGAACACGTAGTCCGACAGGAGGCTGGCGTCCTTCCACTCGGGCGTCAGTGTCTGCATCGAGTCGATGAAGCCGAACATGTTCTCGGCGTACGTCTGCCCGATGCCGTGCAGGAACCCCATCGCCAGCTCAGGCTCCTGATCCAGCAGTTCTGTCGGATCGAACTGCGTGCTCTGGTGTGCCGACTTCCACCACCGGTCCCGCGCGTTGCCGCGACTGTCGTCCTCGACCACCAGCCCGGCCTCGGCCAGCTGGCGCAGGTGATAGCTGGTGGCGCCGGTGTTCACCCCGAGCCGGCCGGCCAGTGTCGTCGCGGTCTGCGGGCCGTACATCCGGAGCATCGCTAGCATCCGGTTCCGCATCGGGTGCGCCAGCGCCCGCACCAGGTGCCGGTCCAGGTGGACAGTCTTGCCCGGAGCCGCCGGTGTCAGGTCGTCCCTCTCGTCGCTCATGGACCGATCGTAGGACCGCAAAGGCTCTTTGCAAAGCTCTTTTGCAAAGAAGTTCTGCGGTTGGTTGTCCACAGGTCGTGAAGTGGGCGTTGGGGAGGGGCCGGATCGCGGCATCTTCTCCGGTGACAAGGGACCGGAGCGGCGGTCCGCACCACGAAACGGAGAGAACCACCATGCTGCGAGTGATGCTCGACGAGGCCGACTATTGCGACGTCCCGGCCGACCTGATGACGTTCGACGACGGGGCGGTGGTCTTCTGGCGCGAGGGCGAGGAGGTCGGCCGGCACCGCCAGGCTCGGATCCGCTCCCTGGAGTTGCTGGACATGCGCTCGATGACACGCAAGATCCGGGACGCCCGCAAGAACCACCCGAATGCCTTCCGCCCCTGGACGCCGGAGGAGGAGCAGACGCTGTCCGACCTGTTCAAGGGCGGCGCCAGCAAGGAGGAACTGGTCGGGACCCTCGGCCGTCAGGTGGGCGGGATCGCGACCCGGCTGCGCTCGCTGGGGCTGCTCGCCGACGACCAGAAACTGCAATGAGTTCACTCACCGCGACCGACGGTCGGCGAGACCCTTTTGGGATCGGTTGGAGTGGTCGGCGACAATGGCGCGATGCAGGCAGAGGTGGATCCGGATCAGCAGCCCGGCGCACGGGAGGCGATTCGCACGGCGTTGGTGGACCAGGCGTCCCTCGTCCGTGCGCTCGGATCCGGGCGGCGGCGCGGCCACGACCAGCCGCAGTACCAGCGCGTCGAGCTGCGGTATGTCGACCTCAAGGGCCACCGCCACCTGCAGATCACCGAGTACGACGAGCGCCAGGCGCACACCCGAAACCTGGCCGCCGGACCGGACGCGGCGAAGGCGGTGGACGAGTTGCTGGACGTGCCGTACGGGTCGTGGCATGTCGAGACCACGACCGAGACGCTCCGGCTGCGGTACACCAAAAAGGGCAAGGAGTTGCTGCACCGGCAGGAGGACGGCCGGGAGCAGGAGACCGGCCACGACCGGGTGAAGCAGCGGGCGCTCGATCCGGATGCGCCGTTCCTGATCGAGCTCGGCATCAGCGACCACCTCGGGCGGGTGAAGCCGTCGCGGCAATCGAAGTACAAGCAGATCGACGAGTTCTGCAAGCTGCTCGCGCCCGCACTGGACGAGGCGGTCGCGGCGGGCCGGATCGCGACCGGGCGGCCGCTGCAGGTGGTCGACCTCGGCTGTGGCAACGCGTACCTGACGCTCGCCGCGTACCACCTGCTCACGGAGGCCGGGCACGACGTACGGATGATCGGGATCGACCGCAATCCGCAGGCGCGGACGCGGAACACGCGGCGGGTCGAGGCGCTCGGCTGGCAGGACCACCTGCGGTTCGTCGACGCGACCATCCAGGACGCGGAGCTCGACGTACGACCGGATGTGGTGCTGGCGCTGCACGCGTGCGATACCGCGACCGACGATGCGCTGGCGCGGGCGGTCGGCTGGGAGGCTCCGCTGGTGCTCGCGGCTCCGTGTTGCCATCACGACATCCAAAAGCAGCTCAAGAGCGTCTCACCACCGGCGCCTTATGCGCTGATGACCAGATATGGCATCGTTCGTGAGCGGTTCGCCGACGTCCTGACGGATTCCCTTCGGGCGGCGGTCCTGCGACAGGTCGGATACCGGGTGGAGGTTGTGCAGTTCGTGGACAGTCAGCACACTCCGCGTAACCTGCTGCTCCGCGCCGCCCGGACCGGAGCCAGGCCGACGCCGGAGCTGGAGTCCGAGTACCGGACGTTGATCGACGAGTGGCAGGTCGCACCCCGGCTCGCCCAACTCGTGCTGCCCGACGACCGCGAGGTTCGCTCGTGACCCTCCTCCGTCCCCTCGCCCTGGCCGCCGCCACGTTCTTCACCCTCGGAGTGCTTCCGCTCGCCCCGTCGGCAGCGGCCGCCGGCTCGTCGGCGACCACCGCGGCCGGGCTGACGTCAGCGGCGGCGACGGCGGCGGGCTCGGCAGAGTCTGCGGGGGTGCCGATCGCGGATCCGACGCCGGGGGCGGCGAAGAAGCTGTTCACGATCGGGGACTCCCGGATCGAGGAGTCGTCCGGGCTGGCGAAGTCGCACAACTTCGACGACATCTACTGGACGATCAACGACTCCGGCGATCGCGCCCGGGTGTTCGGCATCGACCTGTCCGGCAAGGTCGAGATGGTGCTCAACTTCAACGCGAACGTGAGCGACGTCGAGGCGATCGCGGTCGACAAGGACGGCTTCATCTACGTCGCCGACATCGGCGACAACGGGGCCAACCGGGACATGGTCTCGATCTACACGATGCCGGAGCCCAAGCAGCGCGGCGACGTGGAGAAGATGACCTACCACCGGTACGACTTCACCTATCCCGACGGGGCCCACGACGCCGAGACGCTGCTGGTGGAGCCCGGGACCAACCAGCTGTACATCGTGACGAAGGCCAGCAAGGGCGCCGCGATCTATGCTGCGCCGCCGGGTCCGTCGCGGGAGGGCACGAACGAGCTGACGAAGTTCGCGCCCGCGCCCGCGGGAGTCACCGACGGCGTGTTCCTGGCTGACGGCCAGCAGGCGGTGCTGCGCACGTACACCGACGTTCAGACCGTCGCCTGGGGTGAGACGCCGACGGTGGTCGCGAAGGGTGCCGCGCCGCTGGGGCAGGGGGAGTCGGTCGCTCTCGGCAAGACCGACAACACGCTCCTGGTCGGGTACGACGCCAAGGACTCGCCCGTCTACCAGGTCCCGGTGCCGGTGAAGAAGGCCGCCTCGCCTGCACCCTCCGGGAGTGCGACTCCGAAGCCTGGCGCGACCAACGAGGCCGGCACCGAGTCCAAGAAGAACCACAGCCTCCGCTGGATCGTGGTCGGCGCCGCCGCCTTCGCCCTGCTCATCACCATCCTCACCTTCCCCCCAGGCCGCCGGGAACGCCGAGACCGCCAAGCCGAAAACGCCCGCCTGACCGGTCAAGCCCCACCCACCCCCCACCGCCGCCACACCTGACGCCCGCCGCCCCTGGCTGCCCAACCGGTCGCTGGCAGGTTGTTTGGTCGATGGCGTACAACAACCGGGCAGCGGTGACATAACCCGCCATCGACCCCGGATGCACACGCCAAGCAACCAAAATCAGCCGCCGACCTCACGAGGAGATCGGCGGCTGATCGGTGTACGGGGTTACTTCAGGCGGTCGACTACGTAGTCGATGGCTTGGGTGAGCTTTTCGACGTCGTCGGGGTCGACCGCCGGGAACATCGCGACCCGGAGCTGGTTGCGCCCGAGTTTGCGGTAGGGCTCGGTGTCGACGATCCCGTTCGCGCGCAGCGTCTTCGCGACCGCCGCAGCGTCGATCGAGTCATCCAGGTCGACGGTCCCGATGACCAGCGACCGTGCATCCGGGTCTTCGACGTACGGCGTGGCGTAGTCGGACTTCTCGGCCCAGGTGTACAGCCGGTTGCTCGAGTCGGTCGTCCGCCCCACGCTCCACTCCAGCCCGCCCTGGTTGTTGATCCAGTCCGTCTGCTCCGCCATCAGGAACAGCGTGGCCAGCGACGGCGTGTTGTACGTCTGGTTCTTGCTCGAGTTGTCGATCGCGGTCGCCAGGTCCAGGAACGCCGGGATCCATCGCCCGGACGCGGTGATCTCCTCGACCCGCGCCAGCGCCGCCGGGCTCATCACGGCGATCCACAGCCCGCCGTCGGACGCGAAGCACTTCTGCGGCGCGAAGTAGTACACGTCGACCTCGTTGATGTCGACCGGCAGACCGCCCGCACCCGAGGTGGCGTCGATCGCGACCAGCGCACCCTCGTCGGCGCCTGCCACCCGCTGGACCGGGGCCATCACACCGGTGGAGGTCTCGTTGTGCGGCCAGGCGTACAGGTCGACGCCGGCCTCGGCGACCGCGACCGGGCGCGTCCCGGGGTCGGCCTTCACGACCGTCGGGTCGCCCAGGTGCGGCGCGAGCTGCGCGGCCTTCGCGAACTTCGACGAGAACTCACCGAAGCTCAGGTGCTGGCTCTTCTCCCGGATCAGCCCGAACGTCGCGATGTCCCAGAACGCGGTCGATCCGCCGTTCCCGAGCACCACCTGGTACCCGTCGGGCAGCTGGAACAGGTCCGCCACACCCTGCTGCACACGGGCCACCAGGTTCTTGACCGGCGCCTGCCGGTGCGACGTACCCAGCAGCTTCGCGCCCTCGGTCGCCAGCGCGGCAACGGCTTCCGGACGCACCTTCGACGGTCCGGCCCCGAAGCGGCCATCGGCGGGCTTGAGCTCTGCAGGAATCTGAATGTCGCTGGTCACCAGCGTTTCCCTTCGTCGTCTGCCATTCCTGAGCCGACGACGCTGTCAGCGAACCCCATACTCCCATACCGCGCCAGCCCGACCGCTCCGGGTCTCACCCGAGGCCGAGCGGCTACTCGTGCTTGCGGGTGATGGTCTGAGTCCCGGTCAGCACCGCCACGGGCCCGTCCGGGGTGTCGGTCCACTCGCCGCACTCACCGCCGCCCTCGGCGACCTCGAGCGTCAACTCCGAGCCGTCGTCCATCCGCAACGCCGGGTGGTAGTAGGACGCGACCTTCTCGGCCTCACCCTCGATGTAGTGGCCGATCAGCGCGCGCCGGAAGCGGTCCGTGGTGACGTTCGGGTTGCTGCCGTGGACCAGCGCGCCGTGGAAGAACAGCACGTCACCCGGTTCCATCGCGATCGGTACGGCGGCGCCCTGCTCCGGCAGCGGAACGGTCACGTCGGTGAAGCTGACCGTGGTGTCCGCCTTCTCGGTGCACAGGATCGGCCAGCGGTGGCTGCCGGGAACGACCTCGAGGCAACCGTTCGCCTCGTCCACGTCATCGAGCGCCATCCACGCGGCCACGCAGGTGCCGGGCTCGGCCTTCAGGTAGAAGTTGTCCTGGTGCAGCGCCTGCCCGCGAGACCCCGGCGGCTTGAAGTAGATCATCGTCTGGACCGCGTACGGCGACCGGCCGAGGATCTCGGTCATCACCTTGTCGAGCCGCGCATCGATCATCCAGCGCAGCGACGTGTCGTCCCAGCGGTGCATCTGCGCCATCCGCGGGTACCGGCGGAGCGGGTCGCGGTCGGCCGAGGTGTGACCGGCGAAGTCGCCCTGGTACGACCCCCGGTGCCGTAGTTCCATGTAGTGGTCACGCAGCCGCTCGACCTCGTCGACCTCGAACAGCCCACGCACCAGCGTGTAGCCCGCCTGCTCGAACTCTTCCTTGTACGAAACGCTCATGCACAGCTCCCGCGAGAGATCCCGTCATCGGTGCCCGGAGTCGTCTACCGTCTTCCAGACAGCACTATTCTCCAGATGTCCGCTGCGGCCGGCCACGGATGATTCGCGCGAGGAGTTGAACTTTTGTCGCATTACCCGGCACCGTTGACGCTCGACCTGTTGTCGCCGCCGACGTTCTGGCGCTGCGAGCCCAGCTGGTCGTGGGTGTCCCGTCCGCTGCCGGATCACCTGCTGTGGTGTGTGCTGGACGGACGAGGCTCCATGGAGCTGGCGGGGGAACGGCGCGAGCTGCATCCGGGTGTGTGCGCAGTTTTCGCGCCAGGTGATGCGCCAAGAGCCACGCACGATCCGCGGCGGCGATTGCTGGTGTTCGGTATGCATTTCCAGGTCGACCGGCGCGGAGTGGTGCCGGAGCCGCGGTGGGGCGAGGTGATGGACCGGGAGTTGCTCGGCGTGCTCGCGCGGACGAGTGATGCGTCGTACAGGCGGCAGGATCCGTTGGGCAGGCGGCAAGCGGAGTTGTGCTTGGAGCAGGTGCTCGGGCTCGTCTGGGACGCCGTGCACAACCCCGGCCGGAGCGCGACCGACACCGCGGTCGACGAGGTGGCACGGCAGCTCCGGCAGGACCCGGGGCACGACTGGACCGTCGCCGAGATGGCACGCGGCGCTGCCCTCTCCAGGGCGCAGTTCACGCGCCGGTTCGTCGCGCAGCTCGGCATGTCACCGGCGCAGTACCTCATCCAGTGCAGGATCGACCGCGCCCACGAGTTGCTCACCGAGACCGGCCTGACAGTCACCCAGACCGCCGCCGCCCTCGGCTACACCGACGTCCCGTACTTCAGCCGCCAGTACAAGCAACGCACCGGCCGCTCACCCAGCCAGGACCGCTAAACCCAGCCAGCCGCTAGGCCCAGCCCGGATTCCAGCCCTCGATGGCGGTGGCAGGGCGCGTGCTCGGGCCGGAGTAGATCGCCGACGGCCGGATCAGCCGCCCGGTCCGCTTCTGCTCCAGCACATGCGCGCTCCACCCGGCCGTCCGCGCACAGGTGAACATGGACGTGAACATCGGCGGCGGTACTTCGGCGAAGTCCAGCACGATCGCCGCCCAGAACTCCACGTTGGTCTCCAGCACCCGGTCCGGCCGCCGCTCCCGCAGCTCGGCCAGCGCAGCCTGCTCCAACGCCTCGGCCACCTCGTACCGCGGTGCCGACAGCTCCCGCGCCGTACGACGAAGCACCCGGGCCCGCGGGTCCTCCGCGCGGTACACGCGATGCCCGAAACCCATCAGCCGCTCGCCCGCGTCCAGCAGCCCCTTCACGTACGCACGCGCGTCGCCGCCGCGCTCCACGCCCTCGATCATCGTCAGCACTCGCGCCGGCGCACCACCGTGCAGCGGTCCGGACATCGCACCGACCGCGCCGGACAGCGCGGCTGCGACATCTGCACCTGTCGACGCGATCACGCGCGCGGTGAAGGTCGATGCGTTCATGCCGTGCTCGGCCGCGGAGGTCCAGTACGCGTCGACCGCCTTCACGTGCTTGGGATCGGGCTCGCCGCGCCACCGGATCATGAACCGCTCGGTGATCGTCGTCGCCTTGTCCACCTCACGTTGCGGCACCATCGGTTGCCCGATGCCACGAGCCGCCTGGGCGACGTACGACAGCGCCATCACCGCCGCCCGGGACAGATCCTCACGCGCCTGTACGTCGTCGATGTCGTACAGCGGCCGCAGACCCCAGGCGGGCGCGAGCATGGCCAGCGCGGACTGCACGTCGACTCGCACGTCACCGGTATGGACCGGCAGCGGGAACGGCTCGGCCGGCGGCAGCCCCGGGGTGAACGCACCGTCGACCAGCAGACCCCAGACGTTCTCGAACGGCACCCGGCCGACCAGGTCCTCGATGTCCACGCCCCGGTAGCGCAGCGCCGAACCTTCCTTGTCCGGCTCCGCGATCTGCGTGTCGAAGGCGACCACGCCTTCCAGCCCGTGCTGCACCTCGGTCCTCGGATCTGACATGCGACTCCCTCGTCCTCGTGATCGACGCACGAAGCCCACCAGGAGAGCCGCGCGCACCGTTGGGCGCCCAGGCAGCATATGTCTCCGGCTCGGCGACCGGACAGATATGTGACCGGTTCGAGGTCTACGGTGGAGCACATGCCAGCCAAGCCCAATCCCGCCCTGGGCCTCGTGCTCGGGATCATCGTTGGTTACGCCGGAATCGTCGGTGGCTCGTACGCCGGCACCCGGCTGGCCCTGGCGCGCCAGGTCAGGTTCGAGAGCCTCTTCGAGCACGGTCTGCAGTGGCTCGTCCTCCTGGTCGTCATCGCGGTCGTCGTCGGTCTGCTGATGGCCATCCGGACGATCGGAGCCGGTGTGATGGTCGGAGCCGGTGGGCTGGCGACGGTGGCCGGACTCGCCGTGATGCTCGTGCCGATCCGGTCCGCGTACGACGTGATCAAGCTGTTCCAGATCCCCGGCACGCGGACGATCGCTTACATGCTCACCGATGGGTCGGCACTGTTCTTCGGCGTCGTGCTGCTGATCGGCGGCATCGGGCGCTGGGCGAGTGACGCCAAGGCCGCGCGGGCGCTCCGCGGCGAGAGCGGCGGCTACACCCCGGCCTTCGCCGCGCAGCCGCAGCAGTGGGGTGGGTACCCGGGCCAGCAACAGCAGCCCCAGCCGCACCCGCAGGCCTACCCGGGCCAGCCTCAACAGGCCCAGCAACCGGGCCAGCAGGGTCAGCAACCGGGTCAGCACCAGGACCGGCAGCAGCCCGGCGCGTACCCCGGTCAGCAGCCGCCCGGCAACACTTTCCCCGGCCAGCAACCGCCCCGGTAAGTTTCCGCGCTAGATCGTAACTTTCCGCGCGGACCGTGCATCTGGCTCTGCATGGAAACTCTGGTCGCCTACGCCTTCAACAACGACAGCGCCTCCCGGGCTGCCGCGGGGCGAGCACGGATCGAGGCGTACTACGACGGCCTCTGGGACCGCAAGGGCAGGCACAGCGGGTACGACGGCAGCACGATCGGTCTGCACGTGTGGGACCGGGACGACAGCGGTTCGTTCTGGCCGTCCTGGCACGACGCCGGTGAGCTCCGGATCGCCACCCAGCACGCACCGCTGGGCTATCAGCGGGTGATCGGCGACATCCCGCCGCACGACGCGCCGGCCAAGCTGGCGCACGCGATACGCCGGAACCCGGCCGGTTTCCTGGAGCTTGCCCCACCGTTCACGATGGCGGTGCTGGATCCGGACGAGAACCGCCTGGACCTGTTCACCGACTCGATCGGTGTCGGCCGGCTCTTCCAGCTGCGGCTGTCCGACGGCTGGGTGTGGAGCAACCGGCCGGTGGCCGCGCTGCTGTTCGGCGGCACCCATGCCACGGCGAACCGGCGCGGCTGGACCTTCGCCGCGGCCTGCGGCTGGTTCATGGACGACAGCACGCCGTACGACGGGGTCCTCGCGGTGCCCGGGGCGACGCACATCGTTGCCGACGGCAGACGTCGTCGGCAGACCGTCAGCCGCATCGAGACCACCAGCGTGTGGTCGACCGACAGCCCGGACACGGTGGAGGAGACGGCCGAGGCGCTGCAGGATGTCGCGCGATCAGTAGGTCGCCTGTGGCCCGGCAAGCCGACCGTCGACCTGAGTGGTGGCCGCGACTCCAGAGTGGTCGCCGCCTCGTTCCTGGCTGCCGGTGTGGACGTGAAGCTCAACAGCTACGACGCGGTGCCTGGCGAGCTCGACGTCGCCGAATCGCTGGTGCAGATGCTCCCGCAGCAGGTCGAGCACTTCACCACCCGCAAGGCGGTGGGTGTGAAGGCGGCGAAGGTATCGGCCCAGCCGCCCAAGTCGCCGGCGCTGGTGGAGCGTGCGCTGCGCTGGCACCGTTACGCGGAGGGCCTCCGTCCGGCCAGCTACCTGTTCCACGCGCCGCCGGCCACCCTGGCCAATGTCGCCCACCTGGCCATCGGCGGTGCCGGCGGTGAAGTTGCCCACGGCCACTTCTACCCGAGCGACGTGCTCCAGCTCGACGCTCTCCCGCTGCACGACAAGCTGCATGCCTTCGGCAACCGTCTGCAGACCCGGCTGACCCCGACCGCGGGCCCGTCCGAGCGATCCCGGACCGCCGTCGCCGACCAGATCGACCATGTCCTGCGTGACGCGGTGCACGGCGGCATCGAGAACGCGACCATGATCGACTACTTCTACGTGGTCGAACGACTGCGTCGCTGGGGGACGACGGGGGAGCGCAGTGGTGTCGTCTCGCCGCTGCTGATCCCGGCGTTCGTCCGGGCCGCGTTCGCACTCGATCCCAGTCAGCGGGTCGAGAACGCCCTGCACCGCAAGCTGGTGCGGCACCTGGTGCCCGAGTGGGCCGACGTACCGTTCTTCAAGCCGGTCGTCGCCCCGGCGACACCACGGCCTGCCAAGAGCACCGTCCGCTGCCTGGCCGACGCGCCCGACCGCGAACTGATCGAGCAACTCCTGACCGAGGTGGACGGCTTCGATCCGGGGTCGCTCAGCACGCTGTGGGCGGCGTCCACGGCGGGCGCCAGCTCGGCCGGCGGCGAGGCCACTCTGCGGCAGGCGCTCTGGCGGGCGACGTTCGACCAGCATCTCGAGGAGATCAACCGCCACCTACCCGAGGGCACCCGCCCGGTCGTTCGGATCGCCTCACCGCGGCCCGCGCCGGTCGTGATCCCGCAGAAGCGCCGTCTGGCCCGGAACTCGGCCGCCCGGCTGCTGGCGTCGACCGTCCTGTGGCGGACCTTCCGCACCAGCAAACTCGGCCGGTCCTGGCGCAGCCTCAGCAAGTAGGTCCCCAGTAGGCTCGGACCGTGGATCTAGCGGAGATGCGGCGGACCTATGGCCTCGGAGAGCTGCTCGAGAGTCAGGTCGATCCGGACCCGATCGTCCAGTTCCGGACCTGGCTGGCGCAGGCGACCGAAGCCGGCCTGCCTGAGCCGAACGCGATGGTGCTGGCCACCGCGGGCGACGACGGCCGGCCGTCGGCGCGGACCGTGCTGCTGAAGGGTCTAGACGAGCGCGGCTTCGTGTTCTTCACCAACCAGCAGTCCCGCAAGGCCGACGACCTGGCCGTGAACCCGCACTGTGCGCTCGTCTTCCCCTGGCACGCGATGGAGCGGCAGGTGCGCATCGAGGGCAGCGCGACCAAGCTCCCCGGTGACGAGGTCGACGCGTACTTCGGCAACCGGCCGCGCGAGTCGCAGCTCGGCGCCTGGGCGTCACAGCAGAGCCAGCCGGTCGCGTCCCGCGAGGAGCTCGACCTGCAGTACGCGTCGTACGAGCGTCAGTGGCCGGAGGGCACCGAGATCTCCACGCCGTACTTCTGGGGTGGCTACCTGGTCCGGCCGGACGCGTTCGAGTTCTGGCAGGGCCGGACCGGCCGGCTGCATGACCGCCTGGCCTACCGGCGTACCAACTCCGAAGGCTGGGAGTTGTCGCGGCTCCAGCCCTGAGGAGCCTCCGAGGTCTCGCGGAAGCCGTTGCGCTGCCACCACCGCACCAGTGGAGCCGGCGCCCACCAGTTGGCCCGGCCGAGCAACCGCATCGTCGCCGGCACCAGCAACGCCCGCACGATCGTCGCGTCCAGTGCGATCGCGATCACCAGCCCGACGCCGATCATCTTCACGAACACGATGCCCGAGGTCGAGAACGCTGCCACAACGATGATCAGCAGCAGCGCCGCACTCGTGATGATGCCGCCGGTCCGCTGCAGTCCGAGCGCGACCGCCTGCGTGTTGTCGCCGGTCCGGTCGTACTCCTCCCGGATCCGGCTGAGCAGGAACACCTCGTAGTCCATCGAGAGCCCGAACAGCACGGCGAACAACAGCACCGGGTTGGTCGCGTCGAGGAATCCGGCCGGAGTGAAGTCGAGCAGCCCGGACAGGTGACCGTCCTGGAAGATCCAGACCATCGCGCCGAACGCCGCGGACAGGGACAGCACGTTCATCAGCAGCGCCTTGGCCGGCAGCACGAACGATCCGAACGCGACGAACAGCAGCACGAACGTCACCAGCACGATGAATCCGGCCATGTACGGCGCCCGCTCGGCCAGCACATCGAGCAGGTCGATCACCGCGGCCGTCTCACCACCGACCTCGGTCTGCGTCCCACCCGGCGGCGCGATCGCCCGTACGTCGTGGACGACATCGCGAGCGGCCAGTTCCTGCGCGGTGAAGTGCGTATGCACGACCACCTCCGCGACACCGTTCTCGTACCCGCCGACCCGCACGTTCTCGACGTTCGCGACCTGCCGCAGCTTCCCGAGGTACGGCGCCAGTGCCGCCGACGGATCGGATGGCGGCGAATCGAAGCGGACTGCCACGACGATGTCCGACCCACCCGCACCAGCGAAGTCACTTTGCAGCGTCTCGGTCACCGTGCGGGAGGTAGCGCCGGCAGGCAACGACCGGTGGTCGACGCCACCGAGTTGCGCCTGCAGGAAGGGGATCCCGAGCACCAGCAACACCGGCACCAGCACGAGCACATACCGCACCGGGCGCCGCATCACGCTGTGCGCGAGCCGGTACCACGCCCCGTGCTCGGCGCGCGCCTTGCGAGGCTTGAGGAACGGCAGTCGCAGGCTGTTCACCCGATGCCCCAGGACCGCGAGCAAGGCAGGCAGCGCTGTCAGCGCCGCGACCATCGCGACCAGCACGGCGGCCGCACCGCCGTACGCCATCGAGCGCAGGAACATCACCGGGAACAGCGCCAGACTGCTGATCGCGACGCCGACGGTGATGCCGGAGAACGCGACAGTCCGGCCGGCCGTCGACATCGTCGCGGTCAGCGCCGTCTCCACATCATTGCCCTTGGCAAGTTCCTCCCGGAACCGGGTGACGATGAACAGGGCGTAGTCGATCGCCAGTCCGAGGCCGATCATCGTGACGATGTTGATCGTGAAGATCGAGACGTCGGTGATCGCGGTCAGCCCGCGCAGCAGCACGAAGGCGCCCAGGATCGCCAGCGCGCCGACGAACAGCGGCAGGCTGGCGGCGACCAGGCCGCCGAAGACGACCACCAGCAGCACCAGCACGATCGGCGTCGAGATCGTCTCGGCATGCACGATGTCGTGCTCGGTCTGGGTGTTCACCTCGTCGAAGACCGCGATCTCGCCGCCGACCTTCGCGTCCAGCCCGAGTGGCGCGGTCCGCACCTGGTCGGCGATCCGGTGGAACGTCGCCAGCCGCTCCTCCTGGTCCGCGCCGGCCAGTGTGAGCACGGCGTACGTGCTGTGCTGGTCCTTGGAGACGAACAGGGGCGAGCGGCTGCTCCAGTACGTCGTCGTACTCAGCACGTCCTGGGACGGCAGGCCCGAGAGGTGCTGCTCGACGGACTGCCGGAACGCCGGATCCGCGACGGTCTGCGTGGAACTGCGGTAGAGCACGATCACGTCGGTGCCGGTGCGGCCGACGTTCTGCTCGATCGTCGCGACCGCGTTGGCGGCCTCGGTGTCCGGTGCGTCGAACCCGCCGTTGGCCAGCGATCCGAACACGCCGGTGCCCCAGGCCAGCCCGACGGCGACGAGGACTCCGGTCAGGGCGAGCACCAGGCGGCGGCGCCGGAACGTGAAGTGGCCGAGCGTCTCGAACACGAAACTCCCCCAGGAGGTTAGATTTGAGCGGCGGGTGTCTCAGTGAACAGCGTTAACTGTTAACGGTGTTAACTCTAGACATCCGGGAGGCCGGCCTGTCAAGGAGAATTTCGATGGACGAGGGTGCGACCCGGCGTGACCGGCAACGGGCCGCGACACTGGCCGACATCAAGGCGGTCGCGCGGCGGCTGCTGGTCAGCGGCGGCGTGGGCGCGGTCGGCCTGCGTGCGGTCGCGCGCGAGCTCGGCCTGACCCCGCCGGCCCTGTACCGCTACTTCCCGAGCCACGAGGCCCTCGTCACCGCCCTCATCGCCGACCTGTACGACGAACTGACCGGTGCGCTGATGGAGTTGCAGGCCGCCGACACCGATGCGGATCTCGGTGCCAGGCTGTTCCTGCTGACCAACGGACTGCGGGACTGGGCGCTGGCACATCCGTCGGAGTTCGCGCTGCTGTTCGGTACGGCGATCCCTAACCCGGAGGCCGAGGACCACGCGGACACGCCCGGGCATCAGGCGGCGATGCGCTTCGGGGCCGTGTTCAAGGACCTGGTCGCGCAGATCTGGCACTGGAAGCCGTTCCCGTACCCGGCCGACGAGGACCTCGGACCGGTGCTGCTCGCTCAGCTGCAGCAAGAGACCGAGGAGTTCCAGGGCATGCCGGCCGGCGCGATCTACCTCGCGCTGAGCTACTGGGTCAGGCTCTACGGCCTGATCTGCATGGAGGTCTTCGGACAGCTGCACTGGGTGCTGCCGGATGCCGGCGCGTACTTCGAAGCCCAACTCCGCGAGATCGGCGAAGAGCTCGGCCTGGACTGCCCACTGCCGGAGTGAGGGCAGAAAAAAGCCCGCGAGCGCTTCCAGACCGCGACCGGGTGGCCGAACTCTGGGTCAGGCGGACTGACCTGACTGCCCGCGGGCCCGGTGGCTGGCGTTGAATTGGCCGACCACATGCCCACTTGTTAGTGGTTGGCGGTTAGCCCGCCGCCACCTCACGAGTCCGATAGCAATTCATGCGTTGGACCACCTCCCTTCGCGTGTACTGAAAACCTACTGTTCGAAGGCCCGGCGTTCAACCAGTTTTCGCGCACAGACGAACGGGGTGCCGTGGTCCCATAGGAGACATGCTGAGACTCGGACTTCCGGTCATCGTGATCCTGCTGGTCGGAACCGCCTGGACGGCGTGGGCGTCGTACCGCCGGGCTGCCCAGGCCGAGCAGGCCCTGGCCGAGGTCAACGCCGAACACCGGGCATTGATGCACGAGGTCAGGACGCTGGAACGGGCGGTCGCGGCTGCCGAGCAGGGCTTGCGTACGCTCAGCTCGCATCCGTCGGTGCCGCGCGATGTCGCGGTCACCGCAGACCTGACCCTCGCCGACATCCGGCGACTGGTGGAACGCAAGGAGCTCGACGACTGATGGCCAAACTGGGGAGTGCGACCGCCGTCGCCAAGGGCGGGAGCACGAAGGTCAAGGTGATCGGCGGCCTGATCGTGGCCGTGATCGTGATCATCGCGCTGTTCAACATCTTCAACTTCGCCGACACCGACGCGAACCGGATCGGTCTGCACTACGGCGGTGGCGTGATCGAGGACAAGAAGTTCAAGTCCGTCATCCCGCCGGGCTCGACGAACAAGCTGATCGGCCCGGGCGACACCGTCTACACCTACCCGATCGACCAGCGCTCGTACATCATCGGCGGCGACGGTGCCGACACCGACGCGGCCGACGAGGTCACCGTGGTCAGCAAGGACAACGTCCGGCTCGGCGTCCGCGTCCAGGTCTACTTCACGCTGAACCGCGACGAGGCCGTGCTGAAGTCGTTCCACGAGCGGATCGGGCTCAAGACCGACGCCTACGAGGACGACGGCTGGGATCAGATGCTGCAGAGCTACTTCCGGCCGCAGATCGACCGGGCCCTGGCGGCGGTCGCGGCCGACTACGGCTGGGCCGAGCTCTACAACAACGAGTCGAAGAAGGCGGCGTTCCAGTCCGCCGCGGCCAAGGAGTTCACCCGGCTGCTGCCGGCCGCCGTCGGTGGTGACTACTTCTGCGGCCCGTCGTACAACGGCACCAACGACTGTGGCGAGCTGTCCTTCACGATCCAGAAGCCGACGCCGCTGGACAAGGGCATCATCGACGGCCTCGAGGCCAAGCAGCGGGCCGAGCTGGCCAAGGCCACCCAGGAGCAGAAGAACCAGCAGGTCAACGTCGAACTGCAGTCGGTCAAGGCGCAGGTCGCGATGCTCGGCGCGCAGGGCTACCTGCTGAAGACCGCGATCGAATCGGGCAAGATCCAGTTCATGGTCATCCCGCAGAACGGCAACGTCAGCATCCCGGTGCCGACGCCGACCACCACGACCCAGCAGCCCGCCAACTGAGCTGAGCTGGGTCATGTCCGCGCTGCCGTCACACCTCGAGCTCGTGCAGGGCGTCGTCCTGCCCAAGCCGGTCGGCGCGGACCCGGTCCTCGACTTCGTCAACACCCGGTCCGACTGGACCACCCGTGGCCCGGCCCGGACCGAGTGGCTGACGTCGTACGAGGCCTTCCTGATCTGGACCTCGTACGTCGGCCTGGTGCCGCCGGCGACCGTGTTCCGGCTGATCGAGCAGGCCGGTGGCAAGCCGACCGAGGCGGCGCGGCGGCTGCACACGACCCTGGAGTTCAGGACCGAGCTGTACGACGTACTGACCGGGCAGGCGACCGATGAGTCGTTCGAGGCCGTGGCCCGGGTGATCGAACGGGCGTCCGGGCGACGGCAGCTGGTCCTCGCGGACGACGGTCCGGTGTGGGAGCTGCCGGAGGATCTGGCGCTGCCGCTGGACAACCTTGCACTGCTCGCGGGCGAGCTGCTGACCGGGCCGTCGCGGGCGCACGTTCGGATGTGCCCGGGGGAGTCGTGCGGCTGGTTGTTCCTCGACCCTCGCGGGCGCCGCCGGTGGTGCTCGATGTCCACCTGCGGGAACCGGGCCAAGGTCCGCGCCCACGCGGCCCGCACCCGCTAGTTGAACAGGGCGGGATCGACCAGGATCCATGTGTGCCGGGCGCGGGCGAGTACGCGGCCGTCGGCGTCGTACAGGGTGCTGGCAGTGAACGTCTTGCGGCCGTCCTCACCGAGGTAGCGGCCGAGCGCCACGCACTGCTCGCCGGGCTGCGGGCGCGCGTCGATGCAGGCCGTCAACTGACCGAGCACCGACGGGCGGCCCTCCAGGTCGATCGCCCATCCGCCGGGGCAGTCGAGTGCGGACCACAGGAACACGTCGTCCACCAGGCCGCCGGTCACCAGATCGCCGCCCGGCTGCCACGTGCACGCCGTCCGTCCGTCGCCGAGCGGACCCGGCTTGAGCTGCAGGCCGTCCGCGTTCTCCGGCCCGCAGACGAAGCAGCTCGGGAACGGATGATTGCTCAGACCCTTGTACGCCGCCTCGGCCGCGCGAGCCTCGTCGGGTGACACCGGGTCGATGGTCGCGTCGGCCAGGAAGTCCGCGTCCACCGGTACGGCGTCGGCAACGACGGCCTCGCCATCCGTCAGCCGCGCCCCTTCGACGTCGGCGTCCAGCGTCAGGTCCTTCTCGATCGGTGGCGGCATTCGCAGCGTCACCCGCGGCACCACGCCGGCGTCGATCCGCGCGGCCAGCGCCGTACCCACCTGACCGGCGACGTACCCGCCGTTGCCCGACCGCTTGGGTCCCTGAAACCGCCGTTCCACCCGAACCAGACTCATACCGCACGACCCTAACCACACGCTCGATTCCGGCGGCCACCGGACCGCGATCGGGACGTGTGAGGGCTGTGAACCATGGGAAGGAAGGAGTTTTCAGATAAATCTGAGGAATTCTCGGAGATTAAAGAGCTAAGCCCTCCAGTTCAAACGACCGCTTGAACTATGCTGACTCCAGGCTACGGCGAGTGAGCAGGTGGGGTGCCTGAGCGAGCGGTAGCCGGGGGGAAGGAGAAGTTTGTGGAAACACCGGTCGAATCGACCCGGGAGAGATTGCTCAACGTCGCCGAGCAACGCTTCGGTGAAGGGGGTTACGAGGGAACGTCGCTGCGTGCCATCACGGTGGCGGCGGCTGCGAACATCGCCGCGGTCAACTACCACTTCGGCTCGAAGGAGGCCTTGCTGCGAGCCGCGGTCGCGCGGGCGATGGCGCCGGTCAACACCGAACGCCGACGCCGGCTGGACCAGTTGGAGGCCCGCGGCGGGCCGAGTCCGGAGCAACTGATCCGGGCATTCATCGAGCCCGGGCTGGACCTGGTCCTGCGCCGGGGTGAGCGTGGCGCGGTGGTCGCGCGTTTCATCGGCCGGATCGCGTTCGATCCGAGCCAGCGGATCCGGGAGTTGTACGCCGCCGAGTCCGACCCGATCGAGTCGCGGTACCTGGCCGCGCTTCAGTCGGCCCTACCACACGCCTCGCCGGAGGCGGTCGCCTTCGGATACGTGAACATGCTCGGACTGCTTGCGTTGCACCAGTCCCAGGCCTTGTCCCGCGCGCCTGGCATCGATGATGCCGAGGACCCGGGCAAGCTGGCCGAGAACCTGGTCACGTTCCTGGTCGCCGCCTTCGACCGGGGCCTCCGGACCTGATCCGGTGGCGGCCGATGACCCGCGGCGCCCTGCCCGCGGATTTTCGGACGCAACTGAACCAGGGACACCAGTGGTCTGGTCGAGGTTGTCCAGAGATTGCTCACGGATGTTCGGACTGCCCGGTAACGCTGCATAATGGCGCTCCGTGGACCCCTGTGAAGTCGTGGTTGCCGTCGATCTCGGTGGAACCCGGATGAAGTGCGGCCTGGTCGCCGCGGACGGTGCCGTGCTGCACCGCGAGACCAGGCCGACTCCCCGGGAGGCCGGGGGCCGCGCCGTGCTCGATGCCCTGCTGGAGACCGTCGTCGAGCTGAGCCAGAAGGCGACTGCGGACGGTCACCGAGTGCGTGCGATCGGTGTTGTCGTGCCCGGCGTCATCGACGCCGAGACCGGCACGGTCGGCGCCGAGAACCTGGCCTGGGTCGGTACGCCGGTGCGCGCCGAACTGGAGGCCGCGATCGGAGACGGCGTACCGATCGTGCTCGCCCACGACGTCCGCGCCGGCGGGTACGCCGAACTCCGCCAGGGCGCGCTCACCGGCACCACGAACTCGATGTTCCTGCCGCTCGGCACCGGCATCGCCGCCGCGATGGTGATCGACGGCTCGCTGGTCAGCGGGGACGGCTGGGCCGGCGAACTCGGCCACACCCGGTTCGTCCACGGCGATGCGGCCGAGCAATGCGCCTGCGGCCAATGGGGCTGCCTCGAGACGGTCGCCTCCGCGGCTGCACTGGCTCGCAGGTACGGCGCCCGTACCGGTCGGACCGTGGACGGTGCTCGTGAGGTCCTGGAGTTGCTGGCCGCCGGTGATCCGGACGCCGCGCACGTCTGGGACGACGCACTGAAGGCGCTGATCGATGCGCTCGTCCTCTACACGACCCTGGTCGCGCCGACTCGGATCGCGATCGGCGGCGGACTGGTGGGCGCGGGGGAGACACTGCTGCAACCGCTGCGCGACGGCATCCACGCGCGGCTCACGTTTCAGCGCGAGCCCGAGATCGTAGCCGCCGTACTCGGTGAGGACGCGGGCTGCCTCGGCGCCGCGGTGATGGCCTGGGACCGCGTGACGGCCGACGAGAGTGGAGATCAGACGGTATGACGACCTATCGCGTGGGCCGGCTCGTCACGCCGGACGACGTGCTGGACAACGCCTGGATCCAGGTGGTCGACGCGGACATCGTCGCGTTCGGCCGCAGGTCGGAGGGGATGCCGGCCGACGGCAAGCGGCCCGAGGACCTCGGCGACGTCACCGTCGTCCCGGGCTTCGTCGACATCCACACCCACGGCGGCGGCGGATCGACGTACTCGACGACCGATCCGGAGGAGGCGCGCAAGGTTGCGGCCTTCCACGCCCGGCACGGTACGACGACCACACTCGCCAGCCTGGTGACGGCGCCCCTCGATGACATCGTCTCGCAGACCGCCTGTCTCGCCGACCTGATCACCGATGGCGTGATCGCCGGTGTCCACCTGGAAGGCCCATTCCTGTCCGCGGCGCGGTGTGGTGCGCACGAGCCGACGCTGCTGCGCGACCCGGTCGCCGACGACGTCACGAAGGTCCTGAGCGACGCGGTGAAGATGGTGACGATCGCGCCGGAGCTCGAGCACGGGCTGGACGCGATCCGCCAGGTCGTCGACGCGGGTGCCGTCGCCGCCCTCGGGCACACCGATGCGACGTACGAGCAGATGATCGCCGGCGCCGACGCCGGGGCGACCGTCGCCACGCATCTGTTCAACGGGATGCGGCCGTTCCACCACCGCGACCCGGGGCCGGTCGGTGCCGCCCTGAACGACGAACGGCTGCTGCTCGAGGTGATCAACGACGGCCTGCACCTGGATCCGCAGGTCGTCCGCGTCGCGCTCGCTGCGGCCGGGGTGAACCGGATCGCCCTGATCACCGACGCGATGGAGGCCACCGGGATGCCGGACGGCCGGTACAAGCTCGGCGACCTCGAGGTGGACGTGAAGGAAGGCCTGGTGACGCTTGCCCACGGCAAGCACTCGATCGCCGGCAGTACCTTGACGATGGGCGTGTCCTACGCCAACGCGGTGAAGGCCGGCGTGTCCCTGGTGGACGCGTCCCGGATGGCGTCGACAACGCCTGCGCAGGCCTTCGGCTGGTACGACGTGGGCGCGATCGAGACCGGCAAGCGGGCGGACCTGGTGGTGCTGGACGACGAGTACGTCGTTCAGAAGGTGATGCGGGCAGGGTCGTGGCTGGAGTGATCGGGACCATCACCCTCAACCTCGCGCTGGACGTCACGTACGAGGTCGACGAGCTCGTCGTCGGTGGCAGTCATCGCGTCGGCACTGTTCGGCAGCGGGCCGGTGGCAAGGGCGTGAACGTCGCCCGGGTGGCGTCGACATTGGGGCACCAGGTGCTGGTGCTCGGGTTCGTCGGCGGTGTGACCGGTGAGTTGGTTGCGGAGGAACTGTTCGATGCGGGCCTCACTGCACTGCTGACGCCGATCGCCGGGGAGACTCGGCGTACCGTTGCCATCGTCAACGGTGCCGACGGGGACGCGACGATCTTCAACGAGACCGGGCCTTCGGTGACCGCTGACGAGTGGCGTGCGTTCGGGGACCGGATGCCGTGGTCACGATTGGGCGTGCTGGCCTGTTCGGGCAGCATCCCGCCGGGACTGCCCGCTGATGCGTACGCCGAACTCGCGGTCCGCGCGCGGCATCACGACGTACTGACCGTGATCGACGCCGGCGGTGCCGCGCTGACCGCGGCTGCGAAGGCTGGTGCGGTGGTGCGGTCCAACGCGGCCGAGTTGCGTGACGCGCTGGGTGACACGACGGTCGAGGACGGCGCTCGTCAGCTCGTCGGGTTGGGTGCGACCGCGGCCGTGATCACCGATGGATCACGCGGGATGGTTGCTGCCAGCAACAAGGGTGTCTGGCGAGCGCTGCCGGTCGAGAAGGTGAGTGGCAACCCGACCGGTGCCGGCGACGCCTGCACGGCGGTGGTTGCGGCGGCTGTCGCCGAGTCGCCGGAGCCCGACTGGTCCGTCGTACTGAAGTCCGCTGTGGCCGCGTCGGCCGCCGCGGTGCTGACACCGGTTGCCGGGGACATCGATCTGGCCGCGTACCGGCGCTGGCAGCCCCAGGTCACCGTTAGTTAGTCAGAAGGAGAAAGCTCATGCCGTTGGTCTCCGGGGCCGAGGTCGTACTGACGGCCGCCAAGGCTGGTCGTGGGGTCGGTGCGTTCAACGTGATCCAGCTGGAGCACGCGACCGCGCTGATCGCCGGCGCCGAGCAGGTCGGTGCGCCGGTCATCCTGCAGATCAGCGAGAACGCGGTGAAGTACCACGGCGCCCTCAAGCCGATCGGTGTCGCCACCCTGGCCGCCGCGGCCGCCGCGACCGTCCCGGTCGTCGTCCACCTCGACCACGCGATGGACCGCGACCTGGTCACCGAAGCGGTCTCACTCGGCTTCACCTCGGTCATGTACGACGCGTCGAAGCTCGAGTACGACGACAACGTCGCGTCGACCACCGAGGTCACGGCGTTCTGTCATGACCACGGGGTGTTCGTCGAGGCCGAGATCGGTGAGGTCGGCGGCAAGGACGGAGTGCACGCACCCGGCGCCCGCACCCGCCCCGACGAGGCCCTCGCCTTCGCCGAAGCCACCGGCGTCGACGCCCTGGCAGTCGCCGTCGGCTCCTCCCACGCGATGACCGAACGTACGGCGTCCCTGGACTTCGACCTCATCGCCGAACTCCACACCGCCGTCCCCGTCCCTCTCGTCCTGCACGGCTCCTCCGGTGTCGCCGACCCCGACCTCACCCGAGCCGTCGAGGCAGGCATGACCAAGGTCAACATCGCCACCCACCTGAACAACGTCTTCACCGCCAAGGTCCGCGAAGTCCTCGCCGGCAACCCGACCCTGGTCGACACCCGCAAGTACCTCGGCCCGGCCCGCGACGAGGTAGCCGCCGAGGTGGCCCGCCTGCTGACCGTCCTCAGAGCGACGCCCTCAGAGTGAAGCGCCGCCCCGGACCCAGTGCGCCCGCAGCTCGTCGCGTGCCTGCTGGACCCGCGCCCGAGCACTCTCATCGGGTACTTCGAAGTCCTCGATCAGCCGGGTGAGCGCCAGCTCAACCGCCGCGACCGCCGCGTCCTCCTCGGTCAGCTCGGCTTCGGTCACCCCGCGCAGACCGACCGCGAGCGCGGCGAGGCCCGCCACCTCCTGCGGGGTCAGCCGCAGCCGGATCTCCGTCCTCGTGTCCACGGTTGCTCCTTCGCTTCTTGGTACAGTCATCGTGCAGTGCAACGGCCGTGTTGCACAAGAGCGCTCGGTGAGGAGTGGCCGGAGATGACCATCGCGGTGGACGAGACGCTGCGCGAGGCGACCGTCGCCGTACTCGCCGAGCACGGCTGGTCCGGTGTCACGCTGGAGCGGGTGGCCGAGAAGGTCGGCCGGTCCCGCGTCACGCTGTGGCGGCAGGGGCTGACCGTCGAACTGCTGCTGAACTCGCTGCTCGACGCGCTGGCCGAGGACTACCGGGACACGATGTGGCCGATCCTGGCCGGTTCCGGCACCGGCCGTGAAGGCCTGGTCAAGACGCTCGAGGCCTTGTTCGACGTGATCGACCGGCATCTGCCGCTGATCCTGTCCTCGGACCTGGTGTTCCACCAGGAGCAGGCACGCAACGGCCCGGTCTCGTTCATCGACCCGTTCGAGCGGTTCCTGCGCGAGGGCGAGCAGGACGGATCGCTGCATCCGCACGGCCGGATCAGCGACGTGGCCGAGGTGCTGATGGTGTCGGCGACCTTCACCTACGTGCACATGCGTGGCCGGCACCACTGGTCCAAGGCCCGGGTCCGCCGGCTCACCCTCGACCTGACCCTCCGCGGAGTCCTGAACTTCTGAAACATGGTCGTTGCATTTTCTGCAACAGTCATGTTTCACTGACGGGACCGACAGCTTTGGAGGGACCGCCATGACACTGCCCTACGCCGAACCGCTGATCCGCCGCGAGCCGCCGCCGCGCGTGATCCCCGAACCACCCCGCGTCGGCGAGCCCGGCGGGGATCCGTGCGGACTCTGCGACTGGCTGGCTTCGTTCGAGAAGTCCGAACACCGGCCGCCGCTGTGGATGGACGACAACTGGGCACTGTGCCCGGCCAAGGACGTCACCATCCCGGGAGTGGTCTGGCTGGCCAGTCGAGGTCACCACGACAGCTTCGCCGACCTGCCAGCGGCCCACGCGACCAGTTACGGTCCGGTGGTCGCCCGGATCGAGCGAGCGATCGTCGGTCTCGGCGGCATCGCCCGGGTCCACGTCTATCGTTGGGGCGACGGTTCGGCCCATTTCCACGTGTGGTTCTACCCGCGCCCGCTGGGCATGCTCGAAGCGCGCCGGGAGATGCTGCCGCTGTGGGCCGACCTGCTGCCCCCGGCGCCCGAGGAGGATGTTGCCGATGCCGACCGGAGGATCGCCGCGGCGATGGCGGCGGGCGACTGACATGAGTGCCGCCCAGCCGCATCCCACCCTGGCCCGGCGGCTGGGCGTCGGCGACGCCGTCGTGGTCGGCCTCGGTTCGATGGTCGGGGCCGGGGTCTTCGTGGTGTGGGGCCCGGCTGGGCGGGCCGCCGGATCGGGGCTGCTGATCGGGTTGGCGATTGCCGCGGTTGTTGCCTACTGCAACGCGGTGTCCTCGGCCCAGTTGGCGGCTGTCTATCCGGTCTCGGGTGGGACGTATGTGTACGGACGGGAGCGCCTGGGGGAGTGGTGGGGCTTCGCCGCCGGGTGGTGTTTCGTGGTGGGGAAGACGGCGTCGTGTGCCGCGATGGCGTTGACGTTCGCGACGTACGCCGTACCTGGTGGTGGATGGTTGCGCAGGCTGGTCGCGTTGGCCGCCGTGGCCGGGTTGGCGGCGGTCAACTATCGCGGTGTCACCAAGACCGCACGACTTACCAGGATCCTGGTCGCCTGCACGCTCGCGGTCCTCGCACTCGTCTTGATCGTGCTGTTCACCGGTGAGCCCCATCGCGACCTGGAGTTCGCCGGCACCTCGCCGTACGGCGTCCTGCAGGCGGCGGGGCTGTTGTTCTTCGCGTTCGCCGGGTACGCGCGGATCGCGACCATGGGTGAGGAGGTCCGCGAGCCGGCGAAGACCATCCCGCGGGCGATCAGCACCGCCGTCATCATTGCTATCGGCATCTACCTTGCCGTCGGTGTGGCTCTGCTGCTCGTGCTCGATCCGGCGACGACCATCGCGCCGCTCGCCACCGCGGTCGACACCGTCGGCGCGGCCTGGGCCAGTCCCGTCGTCCGGATCGGGGCCGCCCTCGCGAGCCTCGGCGCACTCCTCGCCCTGATCGCCGGCATCGGCCGTACGTCGCTCGCGATGGCACGCAACCGCGACCTGCCCGGCTGGCTGGCCGCCGTCCATCCGCGCTTCCAGGTCCCGCACCATGCCGAGATCGCCCTCGCCGTGGTCGTCGGGATCCTCGTGCTGACCACCGACCTGCGCGGAGTCATCGGCTTCTCGTCGTTCGGCGTCCTGCTGTACTACGCGATCGCCAACGCCTCCGCCTTCACGCAGCCGGCCGACCAGCGTCGATGGCCCCGTGCCCTCAACGTGATCGGCCTCATCGGCTGCGTCGTTCTCGCCGTCACCCTCCCGTGGACTTCAGCAGTGGTGGGAGCCGGACTCCTCGCGATCGCCCTGATCGTCAGGAAACTCAGGACAGGTCGCGGCGGATCCGCCAGAAGCTGAACCCGGTCAATCCCAATGCCAGGAGCAGGAACAGCCCGAACTCACGCCACTGCAGAGCCCAGAAGGTGTTGGCCTCGAAGTACTTGATGTGCTGCCGGTAGCCCTCGTCCGCCAGCCGTTGGAAGCAGGCGGCCGCCTTCGCCGGCGGGACGCGCGGTTCCACACCGGGAGGAGGTCCGGGCTCGCAGTCGATCATCCAGCTCGGCAACGTGCCGACCGTCTTGCCGGACTTGTCCACGGTCTCGTCGGACAGTTTCCAGGCGCCGACGGACCCGCTGGCCACCTCGATCTGCCTCACCTGTGGAGGATTGCCGTCCCCGGTCAGCATGAAGCCGCGGAGGTTGTCCAGGCTGACGGTCAGGTAGGACTCCGTCGGCGCGAGCAGGTGCGGCCGGATCAACGTCGGCGTGACGATCTGCACCAGGATCACCGCGGCCAGCGTGATTGCGAGCGCGACCAGGCTACGACGGACGACCAGTCCGACCGCGACTCCGAGCGCGAACGCGAACGCGGCGTACCCGATCGGGACCAGGCCGCGAGCGCTGAAGACCGGCGGGAACATCCGCGGTAGGTAGGTGTTCGAATCCTGGCCGGCGTTGATCGCGTCGTCGATCGGGTCGACCCACCAGGTCACCGCAAGGCTCAGTACGGCCGTTATCGCGATCGCGGTGAGTCCGGTGAACCCGACCTTGGTGGCCAGCCAGCGCCACCGCGAGACGCTCTGGCTCCACGCCAGCCGGTGGGTGCCGGTCTCCAGTTCGCGGGCGATCAGCGGTGCCCCCCAGAACGCCCCGATCACCGGCGGAACGGCGTACAGCAGGACCTGACCGGCGATGTAGAGGAACGGGTTGAGGCGCTCGAAGCCGAGGTTCTTGATGAAGTCGTCGGTCAGGCGGTGGTAGTCGCCGAGCAGGCCCGGGCCGGTCACCGCCAGGGCGACCGCGGCCGCGGCGATCACGGACGCGACCACGACGAATTGGACGCGGAACTGCCGCCAGGTCAGCCAGATCATCGCTGCACCTCCAGGACCGGACGTAGGGGTTGGGCGGGGAGGCTGCTGGCCATGTATGCCAGTACCAGGTCCTCGAGCGTGAGTTGGGTGACGGTCCAGGCCGGGTCGAGGATCGGCTTCTCGGTGCGGATCAGGAACGTCGACTGCACGTCGGTGTGGCTCTCGGTCACGACGTGCTGATCGCCGGGCAGATCCTTGGCGGCGCGTCGTGGACCGGTCAGCCGGAAGTGGGTCGCCAGCAGTGTGTCGATCTCGCCGCTGACCTGGACCCGCGAATCGACCAGCACGATCAGGAAGTCGCAGGACCGCTCCACATCGGAAACGAGGTGGGAGGACAGTACGACGCTGAGCTCCTGCTCCGCGACCGCCCCCATCAGGTCCTGCAGGAACTCGCGCCGGGCCAGCGGGTCGAGCGCGGCGACCGGTTCGTCGAGGATCAGCAGGTCGGGCCGCTTGGCCAGGCCGAGCGTGAGTGCGAGCTGGGCCCGCTGGCCGCCGGACAGCTTGCCGGCCTTCTGCTTCGGGTCGAGTCCGAGACGCTGGATCCGCTGGGCCACGATGGGATCCCAGCCGGGATTGAGTTTCGCACCGAGCTTCAGGTGATCGGCGACGCTCAGCCGGGCGTACGTCGGCGTGTCCTGAGCGACGTACCCGACCTTGGCCTGGTGCGCGCCGGCCGGGCCGCCCAGTACCTCGACGGATCCGGCGGTCGGTGTGAGCATCCCGACAGCCAGGTTGAGCAGCGTGCTCTTGCCGGCGCCGTTCGGGCCGACGAGCCCGACGACATGTCCGGCCGGCACTTCCAGATCGCAGTCGGTCAGCGCCCAGCGCCGGCCATATCTCTTGCCCAGGCCGCGGGCCTGCAGAACGGCGGTCATGCTAAGTCCTCCAGAGCGGCGGACCGAAACGTGGTCAGGAACAACGCCTCGATGCTTTCGTCGTCGAGGCCGGCCTTGCGCGCCTTCGCCAGCCAGCGGCGCAGGTCCTGCCGCAGCGGGCCGTGCGCGGCCAGCGTGTTGTCGGTCAGTGTCCGGGTCACGAACGTGCCGCGCCCCGGCCGGGCCTGCACCAGGCCTTCGTGCTCGAGCTCGCGATACGCCTTGAGCACCGTGTTCGGGTTGATCGCCAGCGCCGCGACGACGTCCTTCACCGTCGGCAACTGGTCGCCCTTGCGCAGCAGTCCGAGTCGCAGCGCGTTGCGGACCTGCTGGACGATCTGCTGGTACGGCGACACCCCCGACCGCCCGTCCAGATGGAACTCGATCATCAACCAAACCCCATTCATCTAGTTACCTAGCACTATAGGGGTATGACTTAAGTCGGCGTCAACCCTTGCGGATGGCGTCGTACCGGCGGAGCGCCTCGCGGCGGGCGTCGGCGTGGTCGACGACCGGATCGGAGTAGCCGTCGGCGCCGCCGTGCTTCCACGGTTCGTGGACCGCGCCGCCGTCGAGATCGCGCAGCTCGGGCACCCAGCGGCGGACGTACGCACCGTCGGGATCGAACTTCTGGCCCTGGCCGACCGGGTTGAAGATCCGGAAGTACGGCGCCGCATCTGCGCCGCAGCCGGCCACCCACTGCCAGTTCAACGAGTTCGAGGCGAGGTCGCCGTCGCGCAGCGACCGCATGAACCAGCGGGCGCCGAACTTCCAATGCACGTGCAGGTCCTTGACCAGGAAGGACGCAACCACCATCCGCACGCGGTTGTGCAGAAAGCCGGTCTCGGCGAGCTGTCGCATCCCCGCATCGACGAACGGATACCCGGTCCGGCCCTGGCGCCACGCGTCGAACAGCGCGCCGGGGTCGTCGTACTCCATCCGCTCGAACTCGGGCCGCAGTGGTTTCCAGGCGGCGTCGGGATGCCGCGCGAGCAAGTCCGCGCAGAACTCGCGCCAGGCCAGCTCGCGACGGTAGGCGTCCGCGCCCCGACTGCGCTTGCGGGCAAGGTCGGCGAGCATCGTGCGCGGGTGGATCTCGCCGTACTTCAAGGGGATCGACATCCGCGACGTGCTGTCGAGATCCGGCCGGTCACGCTCGTCGTCATACCGCGCGACCTGGTCCAGATACTCATGCCAGTGCTCGTGCGCTCCCTGCTCGCCAGCGCCTTCGACTGCGCTCTCCAGAAGATCCTCGCCGTCGGCCTCGAGCCACCCGACCTTCGCCGGCGCATCGACCGGACGACGCCAGCCGTGCTCGAGCCAGGCCCGGAAGTATGGCGTGAACACCTGGTACGGGCGATTCTGCTGGTTCAGGATGCGCCCGGGAGCGATCGCGTACGGCGATCCGGTCGCCACGAGCGGACACTTCAATGAGGCTTCAACTTCTTTGTCCCGGCGCTGTCCGTAAGGGCCGTAGTCCGCGCTGATGTGCACACTGGCCACACCGATTTCTTCGGCCAGCGCCGGTACGACGATTGCCGGATCACCTCGTCGTACGACGAGTCGGCCGCCGATGGAGTCGGAGAGTCGGCGCAACGACGCCGCCAACCGTTCACGGCGTGGATCACCCGCGCGGTCCCACAGTTGCGGGTCGAGCACGAACAGACCGAGCACTCGGCCGTCACTCGCGGCGACCGCGTCAAGCAGCGCAGGATTGTCCGCCAGCCGGAGGTCCCGCCGGAACCACATCACCGCAGGCGCCATCGGTCCATCGTGCGTGCTTCCGCGGTTATGACCTACTCGGTCCGCGTGTTCACCGGAATTCGGCCAGGCTTGCCTACATAGGTGAGAATGGTTGTCGTGAGCGAGCTGATCGATACCACCGAGATGTACTTGCGGACCGTGTACGAGCTGGAGGAAGAGGGGATCCTGCCGCTGCGCGCGCGGATCGCCGAACGCCTGCACCAGTCCGGTCCGACGGTCAGCCAGACGGTCGCCCGGATGGAGCGCGACGGGCTGATCAAGGTGGAGGGTGATCGCCACCTGGAGCTCACTGACGTCGGCCGGAAGCAGGCGGTCCGGGTGATGCGCAAGCACCGGCTGGCCGAGCGGCTGCTGGTCGACGTGATCGGGCTGGAGTGGGAGGACGTGCACACGGAGGCCTGCCGCTGGGAGCACGTGATGAGCGACGCGGTGGAACTGCGATTGCTCAAGATCCTGAACAACCCGACCGAGTCGCCGTACGGCAACCCGATCCCGGGTCTCGAGGAGCTGCAGACCAGCGGCCAGGCGAGCGGGATCGAGGACTTCCGGATCGGTGTCGAGCCGCTGGACAAGGTGCTCGACGCGTCCACCGGCGAGAGCGTCCGGGTGCTGGTCCGCCGGATCGCCGAGCCGGTCCAGACCGACGACGGCGCGATGGCCGTACTGCGCCGGGCCGGCGCGCTGCCGGGTCGCGAGGTCGACTCGACGATGGACGCCGAGGGTGTCCTGGTCGGCAGCCGCGAGGCGGGTGGCGTGATCAGCGACGAGACCGCCGGCCACATCTTCGTCAGCCGGGTCTGAGTTCAAAGCTGTATTAAGAGACCATCCACGCTGTGCGCTCGATGGTGTACGGCGGGTGGTCACGAGGTAGCCTCACTGCGCGATGTCCGAGAATCTGATCGACTGGCCCGAGTACCTGCGGGAGTTCCACACCGCGACTCCGGGTAGCACCGAAGCCCTGCTCTCCCGCGCGGTGGCCGGCGACCACACGCCGTACCGCTGGCTGGTTCGCGCCGTCTCCGGCGAGGCCCGGCGCGTCCTCGACCTCGCCTGCGGCAACGGCCCGGTCTCCCGTGAGCTGCACGGTCACTGGGTCGTCGGCGTCGACAACAACCCGGCCCAGCTCGCCGGTGCGCCAGGTCCGAGGGTGCAGTCGGACGCCTTGCATCTGCCGTTCGCGAACGAGGTGTTCGACGTCGTCACCTGTTCGATGGGCCTGATGGTGCTCCAGCCGCTGCCGGCGGTCCTGGCCGAGGCGGCCCGGGTACTGCGTCGCGGCGGTGTGCTGGCAGCGATCGTGCCCGCCGTACGACCGCTCCGCCGCGGTGACATCCGCACGCTGAGCGGTCTGACCACGCGGCTGCGGTCGACTCCGCAGTTCCCGGCCGGCGGCGAGATCACCGAGCTCAAGGACCAGCTCCACCACGCCGGTTTCGATGTGATGGAGAGCCAGCGGGAGCGGTACGTCTACATGATCCGCAGCCGCGACGACGCCCACCGTCTGGTGAACGCGCTCTACCTTCCCGGTACTCCGGATGCCCGCCGGGACACCGCCGCCGGCTGGCTGGCGGATCGCGCCGAGTCGAAGGACGGCCTCGAGGTCGCGATCCCGATCCGCCGGATCACGGCCATGCGCACCAAGCTCGCTCTGACCGCCTGACGAGTCAGGGGCGTGGATCCGCCCGCGGGTAGGTAGCGTGTGCCTGTGGGTGCGCTGAGCTGGTCCGTCCGGACGGTCGACCGGGCGCTCGACGGAGAGACTGTCTACCGCGAGCTGCTGGCCGAAGAACCTGTTGCGTTCTGGCTCGACGGCAGCCTGACGGATCGGGCGGTACGACGTGTCTCCGTCCTCGGTACGACGGCCGGCCGCGACGCGGAGGTCGTCGTCCGGGATGCCGCCGATGGTGACGTGTTCGTGGAGCTGGGCGAGCGGCTGGCGGAGAAGGCTGCTCGGCTGGACGCCGTACCGGACGAGCTGACCGGACTCTTCAACGGTGGGTACGTCGGGTACTTCGGCTACGAGCTCAAGGCGCTGACCGGGGGAGTCGCGGCGCACGAGGCGCCGACGCCGGACGCGCTGTGGATCTGGGCGAACCGGTTCGTCGTGATCGACCACGACCGCGACATCACCTACCTCGTCGCCGTCGATGAACAGGACGCGGGCGCGGGGTGGCTGGATCGGGCGGTTCGGACTGCGTCGGACTGGTGGATGTCCGGCGACGGCGTACCGGCGATCGCGCGGCTCGACCTCGAGGCGCATCTCGAGCAGGACCGGCCGACGTACCTGGCCGGGATCGCCGCGTGCATGGCGGCACTGGAGGCGGGGGAGACGTACGAGGTCTGCCTGACCAACCGGGTCCGCCTGCCGTCCGTGCCCGATCCGTTCGAGTTCTTCCGCTGGCAGCGGGAGGCCAACCCGGCGCCGTACGCCGCCTTCCTCCGGTACGGCGATCTCGCGGTGGCCAGCTCGTCGCCGGAACGGTTCCTGACCGTGGATGCGGATGGGTGGGCCGAATGCCGCCCGATCAAGGGGACCGCGCCGCGGGAGGCGGACCCGGCGCAGGACCAGTTGGCGGCGAAGGCACTGGCCGAGGACGAGAAGACCCGGGCCGAGAACCTGATGATCGTCGACCTGATCCGCAACGACCTCGGCCGGGTCAGCCGGCCGGGCACGGTGCACGTGCCGCAGCTGATGCAGGTCGAGAGCTACCGGACCGTCCATCAGCTCGTCACCACGGTCCGCGGCCGGCTGCGCTCCGGGGTGAGCGCGATCGACGCGGTCCGGGCGTGCTTCCCGCCGGGGTCGATGACGGGTGCACCGAAGATCCGCACGATGGAGATTCTCGACGCGTTGGAGTCGAGTGCCCGTGGGGTGTATTCGGGTGCGCTCGGCTATCTGACCGTGGACGGGCGGGCGGATCTGAGTGTGGTGATCCGTACGGCGGTCCTGACGCCGGACGGAACGACTGTAGGCGCGGGGGGTGCGATCGTGCTCGACTCCGACGCAGTCGCGGAGTACGACGAAATGGTGCTGAAGGCAATGGCAGCCGTGGGCGGGAACGCCGCGGCCGAAGGGTGGGGGACATGAGTGGTGGTCTGCGGGTGGCGGATTCGTTCTTGGTTGCCGATGGCAAGGTTCGGGGGATCGAACTGCACCGGGAACGGTTCGTCGGATCGTGTCTGGCGGCGGGGGTGGATGCGTCGGCGTACTGGGACAAGCAGGTCGGCCGGCTGCCGGGATTCGGTCGCTGGTTTCCTCGGTTCGAGCTGCACGAGTCGGGTGAGCTCGCGGTCCAGCGCCGGCCCGCTCCGCCGACCGGCGGCCGCGTCCGGGTCGCCGTCCACGACGGTCTCGATCCACGCACCGAACCGCGGGTGAAGGGTCCTGACCTGGAACTGCTGGGCAAGCTGAAGGAGTCCGCCGCGCATCGCGCCGACGAGATCCTCCTCCTCGACCAGGACGGCACCGTGCTGGAGGCCGCCTACTCGGCCCTCGCCTGGTGGGAGGACGACACCCTCTGCTTCCCGCCGTCCGATCGCCCGCTCCTCCCGTCCGTCACCGCCCGACTCCTCCGCCGCGTCGCCACCGCCCAAGGCGCGCCCGTCTCCGAACACCCCATCACCCCGACCGAACTCCAGAACACCACCGAGGCCTGGCTGGTCAACGCCCTCCACGGCATCCGCCCCATCCACGCCTGGTCCGACTCCGCCATCGACCCCCTCCCCAACTCCCACGCCCCGCTCTGGCAACCCCACCTGGAAGCCCTCGCCCAACCCCTCTGACCCACCGATCCGGCTCGATCGATGGCGGGTTGTTTGTTCGGTAGCCGGTAACAACCGGCCATCGGCGAAACAAGCCGCCAGCGAGCAGCCGGTTGTCAAAGTGATATCACTTTGATACCTTCGAGCTATCCGAGAGGAGCTGGTGATGGCGGAGTTGGACGTTGCGGTGGAGATGCCGAAGCCGAAGGTGACCGAGCGGGTGGCGCGGGAGGTCAACGGGTGGCCGATGGCCGGGCTGGCGTTCGTGCTGGTGGTGGGTGCCGTGGTGTTGTTCGTGATCGGCCTGAGCCAGGACCAGGGCGGCGTGCTGATCGTGCTCTCCGTCCTGATCTTCCTGGCCGGCCTGATCGTGGCCGCCGGGCTGACGCCGGTCTCGCCGGGCCGTGCCCGGGTGCTGCAGATCCTCGGCCGGTACGCCGGGACGCTGCGCACCGACGGCCTGCGCTGGGTCAACCCGATCTCCCAGCGGCGTGAGATCTCCACCCGGATCCGCAACCACGAGACGGCCGTTGCCAAGGTCAACGATGCCGACGGCAACCCGATCGAGATCGCCGCGGTCGTGGTCTGGCAGGTCGAGGACACCGCGCAGGCGATGTTCGAGGTGGACGACTTCGTCGAGTTCGTCGCGATCCAGACCGAGACCGCGGTCCGGCACATCGCCAACAGCTACCCGTACGACGTACATCCCGACGAAGGCGGCCTGTCGTTGCGGGACAGCACCGACGAGATCACCGAGACGCTGTCGGTGGAGATCGGCGCCCGGGTGCAGGCGGCTGGGGTGCAGGTGATCGAGTCGCGCATCACCCACCTCGCGTACGCGCCGGAGATCGCCCAGGCGATGCTGCGCCGCCAGCAGGCGGGCGCGGTCGTGGCGGCCCGGCAGCGGATCGTCGAGGGTGCGGTCGGCATGGTCGAGCTCGCCCTGGCCCGACTGTCCGAGCACGAGGTGGTCGACCTGGACGAGGAGCGCAAGGCGACCATGGTCAGCAATCTGCTGGTGGTGCTGTGTGGCGACCGAGACGCCCAACCGGTGGTCAACGCCGGCTCGCTCTACCAGTGAGCGGGCACTATGGCCGCCGAACGCAAGAAGATCCTGCTCCGGCTGGATCCCGTGGTGCATGACGCGCTGGCCCGGTGGGCGGCCGACGACCTGCGCAGCACGAACGCTCAGATCGAGTACCTGCTCCGGCGGGCGCTGGCCGATGCCGGCCGGCTGCCGTCAGGCGTCGGCAAGATCCGCCGCCCGGGCCGTCCGGCCAAGGAGGAAGACCATGAGTAGAGCTGTGGTGACGCCGCTGCGGCGGCCCGCCCGGAGCGTCGCGACCCGACGCCCGGCCCGTGCTCGGAAGACCGTTGCCCTCGGCAATGCCAAAGCTCCGGATGCCTTGGCAGCAAGGCTTTTCCTGCTCGCTTACGACCCGATGAAGGGCCGCCTGACGAACACCTCGAAGCTCGGCAAGCTGCTCCGCGCGGCCGCGCTGGTCGACCTCCAGCTCGCCGGGAACCTTGCCGACGACAACGGTCGCGCCCGGCTGACGAAGGTGGCCGCGCCGCAGGATCAGGTCCTGGCGGGGATCCTCGCCGACATCGGCAGCCGCGGTCCCCGCAAGTGGAAGACCTGGGTCGACCGCCGGCAGCGCGCGATGGTCCGCGAGGTCCGCGGCGACCTGGAGCGTGCCTACCTGATCAGGGTCGAGCCGTACCGCGTCCTCGGTCTGTTCCCGGCCCATCGGATCACGCTGCGGCACCCGCTGATCCGGCGCCAGGTGCTGCAGAGTGCGACCGACACCCTTCGCCCGTCCCGGCTGGTGACACGCGTGGACCTCCGTGATGCGGCCGTCGTCGTGCTGGCCGCGACCGCGGACCTGCGCACGGTCGTCACGAAGGACCAGCGCCTCCGGCACAAGGATCGGCTGGCGCAGCTCGGTGTCCGGGTCGGGCCCGTCGTACCGGCGCTGAAGAAGTCTCTGCAGCAGTCGTCGTACACCGCAGGAGGCTGACCCTCAGGAGGTGCTATGGTTCGTTACTCAAGTAACGAACCGGTGGACCGAGCGAGGGCAGAGAGGGGGTCGTGGTGTTCGACGATCGGAGTCCGATCTATCTGCAGATCGCGGAGCAGATCAAGAACGACATCGTGACCGGTGCCCTCGCCGAGGACGAACAGGTCATGTCGACCAACCAGTACGCCGCGTTCTACCGGATCAACCCGGCGACCGCGGCCAAGGGCTTCGCCCAACTGGTCGACGAGGGCGTGCTCTACAAGAAGCGCGGGATCGGGATGTTCGTCAGCCCGAACGCCCGCCTGCTGCTGCGCACCGGCCGGCAGGACTCGTTCTTCGCCGACGTGGTCGACCCGATGATCCGCGAGGCCAAGGCCATCGGCGTACCCCTCAAGGATGTCGTCCAGCACATCCGGACCTACGGAGACGCCTGATGACCACCAGCACTCTTGAACAGACCGCTCTCGCTGTGCGGACCGAGAACCTGTCGGTCCGGTTCGGCGGCGTGCCGGCGCTCGATCGGCTCGACCTGCGCCTCGCGCCCGGCAAGATCCACGGTCTGCTCGGCCGCAACGGTTCCGGGAAGAGCACGCTCGCCGCGACCCTGGCCGGCTTCCGGGGCCCGGACGAGGGCCGGGTGCTGGTCGAGTCCGCCGACCTCGGTACGGCGCAGGAGCCGTATGAGAACGCGGTCGTCACCAGCCGGGTCTGCCTGATCCGCGAGTCCGGTGACCTGATCGACGCGGCGCCGGTGAAGCACGTGCTCGGGCTCGCCTCGAGCCTGCGTCCGTACTGGGACGACGACCTGGCAGGCGAGCTCCTGGATCGGTTCGAGGTGCCGACCGGCAAGAAGGTGAGCAAGCTCTCCCGCGGTAAGAAGTCCGCCCTCGGGGTCGTGCTCGGGCTGGCCAGCCGGGCACCGCTGACGATCTTCGACGAGACCTACCTCGGCATGGACGTCCCGTCCCGCAACCTGTTCTACGACGCCCTGCTCGCCGACTACGCCGAGGTGCCGCGGACGATCGTGCTGTCGACGCATCTGGTCTCCGAGGTCAGCCCGATGCTCGAGGAGGTCGTGATCCTCGACAACGGCCGCCTCGTCACCCAGTCGCCGGTGGACGCGCTCCGCGGCCGTGGCGCCTCGATCGTCGGACCGGCCGCCGCGGTGGACGACTTCACCGCCGGGTTCACCGTGCTCGCGGAAGAGAAGCTCGGCGGCACCAAGTCCACCACCGTGCTCGGCGATCTCGATCCCGCGCTGCTCGCCGAGGCGACGCGGGCCGGACTGGAGGTCGGCCCGGTCGGCCTGCAGGACCTCTTCGTGCACCTCACCGCCCCGACCCCTGGAGCTCGTTCATGAGTGCGGCAGTCGACAACCGGACCGAGGCCGCGCAGCGAGTTGCGGTTGCCACGTCGATGCCGCGCGGTGTCACGTCGTGGCACCGGCTGCGGCAGGTCCTGTACGCGATGATGATCGGCTCCCGGCCGATGATCGGCGGGTACTGGGCCATCATGCTGATCGCCTTCGCTGTAGGCGGTTTCATCGTCCAGACCGTCTCCGGTGGGACCGGGTACAGCACGTGGGACTACGGCACCCAGTCGCCGAAGTACTTCTCGATGGCGGTCGGCATCATGCTTGCTCCGGCGTACCTGAAACTGATGGTCGCGCAGGGCGTCACCCGGCGGATGTTCTCCGTTGCCTCGAGCATCTTCCTGGTCGGGGCCGCGCTGGCGACGGCGCTGTTGTGGGTGCTGGTCTACCAGGTGGAACGCGTGATCTACGACGGGCAGGGCTGGGCCCAGGCGATGGAGAACCGGCATCTTTTCACCAGTACGTCGCAGGTCGGCATGATCTTCACCGAGTTCTTCCTGCTGATCGTGGCGCATGAAGCAGCCGGCTGGTTGCTCGGCATCACGTTCTACCGTCTCGGCTTCTGGCGTGGAGTACTACTGCTGCCGCTGTCCGTGCTGCCGGCCGCGGCGACCGAGTTCCTCCTGGTCGCCGAGTGGCTGGCCGAGCCGCTGTCACGTCTCAGCTACGATCGTCCACCACTGGCCGTCGCGGTACCGGCAGTTGCGGTGGTCACCGCGCTCGGGTTGTACGCCGGTTATCTGCTGCTGCGACCGATGGCGTTGAAGCCGGCCAAAGGTTGAACGAGCGCTCGATGTTATGCACAGGGGGTGTGCATAAGTCGGACGATATCTGTGGACGGTTGCCGGGTCGCTGTGGAGAACAGGCGGCAGGTGGCGAAGTGGCGCAAACTGTTGGCAGGAAGGGGTTGTGCGACCCTGGCCGACGGCGGTAGAAATGTCGACACGCTGTTTCTGCGAAGGAGCGGCGGGTCGGGCGAAAACCGGGGGCCCCTCGCAGTGGGGATCCCTACTGAGGTAGACCGGTGACGGGGTCTGCCGGTCCTACGGACTCGTTCGGGAGGCTGGAGACGTCACCTTCCTTCAGCTAATGCGGGGCCCCTCCGACTCATACTCGGAGGGGCCCCGCTTCATGTTCGCGACGCCGTCTAACGGCACTCGCAGGTGCCGAAAACAGGCGAAAGAAAGCCGGCCGGCGCACAGAACGGTTGTGCGCCGGCCGGCGATGCCGGGGGGTGGCCGCCACGGCCCCGACCCCCGCGGCAACGGGGCAGGGGTGCGGGGTAGTCGG